>NZ_JBEOTA010000028.1:0-110207 GCF_040303265.1 Streptomyces sp. NPDC096040 | reverse complement strand
AAGGGCGCCTCGCGGGTGATCGGCTCGGCCGGCTCCGACGAGAAGGTCAAGCTGCTGGTCGCGCGCGTGCCCGCACACCGGCATGAGAAGGCGGTGAGTGGCGGTCGATCGGAGCGGTGGCGGGAATGCCCGCGGCCCTTGCCACGTTGTCCCGTACGAACACGAGGAGGAGCGGTCACAGTGCTTGATCCGCAGGGTTTGTACGCATGGGAGCCGAAGGGCCTGGCCGTCGTAGACATGGCGCTGGCCCAGGAGTCGGCCGGCCTTGTCATGCTCTACCACTTCGACGGATACATCGACGCGGGCGAGACCGGCGACCAGATCGTCGACCGGCTCCTCGACTCGCTGCCCCACCAGGTCGTCGCCCGTTTCGACCACGACCGGCTCGTGGACTACCGGGCCCGCCGCCCGCTGCTGACCTTCAAGCGGGACCGCTGGACCGAGTACGAGGAGCCCAGCATCGAGGTCCGGCTGGTGCAGGACGCCACAGGTGCGCCGTTCCTGCTGCTGTCGGGGCCCGAGCCGGACGTCGAGTGGGAGCGCTTCGCCGCGGCCGTACGGCAGGTCGTGGAGCGGCTCGGAGTCCGGCTGTCCGTGAACTTCCACGGCATCCCGATGGGCGTCCCGCACACCCGCCCCGTCGGTCTCACGCCGCACGGCAACCGTACCGACCTCGTCCCGGGGCACAGCAGCCCCTTCGATGAGGCCCAGGTGCCCGGCAGCGCCGAGGCACTGCTCGAATACCGCCTCATGGAGTCGGGTCACGACGTCCTGGGCGTCGCCGCGCACGTCCCGCACTACATCGCCCGCTCCGCCTATCCCGACGCCGCCCTGACCGTCCTGGAGGCCGTCACGGGCGCCACCGGCCTGGTGCTCCCGGGCATCGCGCACGGCCTGCGCACGGACGCGCACCGTACGCAGACGGAGATCGACCGCCAGATCCAGGAGGGCGACGAGGAACTCACCGCCCTGGTTCAGGGCCTTGAGCACCAGTACGACGCCGCCGCGGGGGCCGAGACCCGGGGCAACATGCTCGCCGAACCGGTGGAGATCCCTTCGGCGGACGAGATCGGCCTGGAGTTCGAGCGTTTCCTCGCGGAGCGTGAGGGCGACAACTGAGGCCCGCGCGGGCCCGGAACCCAGCCCTCGGGCCTGCATCAGGGGCTGTCCGGGCCGGAACCGGGGCCTGTCCGGGCCGTTGTCGGTGGCGGGGCCTAAGCTTCGGGGCATGCTGAAAGTGGGCCTCACCGGCGGGATCGGCGCCGGGAAGAGCGAGGTGTCGCGGCTGCTCGTCGGGCACGGCGCGGTACTGATCGACGCCGACCGCATCGCGCGTGAGGTCGTCGAGCCGGGGACCCCCGGCCTGGCGGCCGTCGTCGAGGCCTTCGGGCCGGACGTGCTCGCCGCCGACGGCAGCCTGGACCGGCCGAAGCTGGGCTCGATCGTCTTCGCCGACCCGGAGAAGCTCGCCGTACTGAACTCGATCGTGCACCCCCTGGTCGGGGCCCGCTCCCGCGAGCTGGAGAGCGCGGCCGCCGCCGACGCGGTGGTGGTCAACGACGTCCCGCTCCTCGCGGAGAACGGCCTCGCGCCGTTCTACGACCTCGTGCTCGTCGTGGACGTCGCCCCCGAGACCCAGCTCGACCGGCTGACACGGCTGCGGGGAATGGCCGAGGAGGACGCACGCGCGCGCATGGCCGCGCAGGCGACGCGCGAGAAGCGCCTGGAGATTGCCGACATCGTGATCGACAACGACGTGCCCCTGGACGCGCTGGAACAGCGCGTCGCCGAGGTGTGGGCCGACCTCGTGCGCCGGGCGCGGGCGTCCGGTTCGAGTTAGCGGTCATGCGTCTTCGAAATAGCGGGTACCCGTCCGGGCGTTGAACCGCTTCAGTGAGGGAAGGACTTTGCCGTGCCCGAGACCAGCGGTTCGACCGGACGTACTCCGGAGACGCACGTCATCGACTTCCGTGCCGCCGAGCAACTGCTCAGCGCACGGGACCCGCGGGGTGCGGTGAAACTGCTCGACGGAGTGATCGCCGCGCACCCCGAGAACACCGCCGCCCGGCTGCTACGCGCGCGTGCCTTCTTCGCGGCCGCGCAACTACGCCCCGCCGAGCTGGAGTTCACCATCGTCCTGGAGCGCGAGCCGGACAACGCGTTCGCGCACTTCGCGCTCGCCCGGACCTACCAACGCCAGGGCCGCGCCGACCTAGCGATACGCCACTTCCGGCTGGCGGCCGCCCTGGACCCGAACCCGGAGTACCTGAAGGCGGCCCGCTTCGACGACGGCGCGTGAGCGGACGTCTGCTCACGGGTGACCGTGCTGCGGCGGGTGCCGCAGTCGCCGCGGGCGGTCTTCCGGCGGCCGGTACGGCGGCACATCGGGGCCGGGCTGATAGTGCGGGCCCTGCCTGATGTGCCTGAGGATGATGGCCATGTCGATGGTCGCCACCAGCCACAGCACCCCACAGGCCGCCGCCCAGCCGGGACGGCCGACCAGCGCGAACACCGCCGTGCCGAAGATCGCCCAGGCCACGCCCCACACACTCAGCCACAAGCGCGCCCGCAGCGCACTGCGCGCGGTCGCCGGTTCACTGCCCGTACGCATCACGGATCACCACTCCTCCTTGCAACGTACTCTTCGACCAGGACGTTCACCAAGGGGGACCCCGCCGTGCTGCCGGACGCCGACGACCTGCCCGAACTGCTCCTCGACCTCGCCGTGCCGCACGAGGACATCAACCAGGTGGTGGCCCTGCGGAAGACCGTGACCGCCGATCCCGGAGTTCAGCGGCTGCTCGCCGAGTGCGCCGACGAGGTCACCGGCGCCACGGCCACCAAGGCGGGGGCCGGTGACCCATCCGGGCTCGGTGAGCTCGCCGCCACCGCTCCGGCCGCACTGGACGGGTACTTCCTGGTGTACGTCTTCCTCGCCGCGGTGCCCCACGCCCGTGCGTACCACCACGCGCGGGGTGTCCCCGCCGACGTGTCCCGGCGCACGCTGGCCGACCTGGGGCGCGGTATGACGCTGCACCGCAGGCGCTACGGCAGGGGAGGACTGGCGCCCCTTCAGGCGTCCTGGCTCACCCGCCACTTCCGCGGGGAGCTGTACCAGCTGGGCCGGCTGCAGTACGAGCGGGCGCGGCTGGGCGAACACACGGCGCGAGCGATCACGGCAACGGACACGGACACGGGCACGGGCACGAACACGGACACGGGCACGGACACGGGCACGGGCCACGCCGTGTCCGTGGCTCCGGGGCAGCCCTGCCTGAACCTGCACATCCCCGACTACTGCGGGCCGCTGACCCCCACCGCCTGCGACCGCTCGCTGGCCCTGGCACGGGAGTTCTTTCCTCAGCACTTCCCGGAGGAGCAGTATCCGGTCGCGACCTGCCACTCCTGGCTGCTCGACCCGCAGCTGAGGCGGTACCTGCCGGCGGACTCGAACATCGTCCGCTTCCAGGACCGATTCCGACCCGGGTACGTGGACCCGGAACCGGCCGACACGACGGCCGTCCGGTTCGTCTTCGGCGCCCCGGACCTGCCGGTACGGGACCTGCCCCGGCGTACGTCGGTGGAGCGGGCGGTGGGTGACCATCTGCGGGCGGGCGGCCACTGGTATCTCGGGCACGGGTGGATTCCGTGGGAGCGGTGAGGTCACCGGGGCACGGTGACCTCGCCCGTCCTCTGATGCTCCGTCAACCCCCCCCGCATGGAGGAAAGTTCCCGCCGGACCGTGGGCTACTCGAACGAGTGAACCGTGAGCGTGTGGGAACGGCCGTGCGGCCGTGGGCCGTTGTTCGGGCATGACGGTTGAAATGCGTGAGGGGCACGAGGGAACAGGTCCCGGTGCGATCACCCCCGACGGCTGCGCGGTGGAGCTCTACTCCCGGCTGGCCGTGGGGGACGCGCCGGACATCATCGAGGCGGCGGTCCCGGCCGGCGCCCACATCCTGGAGCTGGGCAGTGGCGTGGGGCGGATGACCCACCCGCTCCTGGACCGCGGGTTCACGGTCACGGCGGTGGACGAGTCGGCGGAGATGCTGGAGCGCGTCCGCGGGGCACGCACGATACGCAGCACCATCGAGGGGCTCGACCTGGGCGAGAAGTTCGACGTGGTGATGCTCGCGTCGTTCCTGGTGAACACCGGTGACGTGGAAGTGCGACGGGGCATGCTGCGCACCTGCGCGGCGCATGTGGCGGACGGCGGCTGTGTGCTCATCCAGCGGGAGGGCGCGGACTACCACTCGGACGTGCCGAGGGAACGGGTCGACCCCAGCGGCTACACGGTGCGGATCGTGTCCGTGGAGCCGGTCGGGGACGGGGTGAACTCGGTGCGCGCGGAGTACGAGTTCCCGGACGCGAGCTGGGCACAGACGTTCCTGGCCCGGCCGCTCACCGAGAAACAGTTCGAGGAGGCGCTCGCGGAAGCAGGACTGGAGGTGACCGAGTATCTGACCGAGGACGGGGTGTGGGTGAGGGCGGTACCGGCGACATAGCGAGAGACGGCGGGTAGCCGGGAAATCCTGGCGGCAGCCGATGAGTTCTCCGTCGGCGCCGGGTCTACCTCTGTGACAGCAACAGAGACCGCAACCCCCAGGAGAACCCCCATGTCCAAGCCCACCGCTTCTGTCGCCCTCGCCGCTTCTGCCACTTCCACCGCGTCCGCGCCGGTCGTCGCCGAGTCCGCCACCGCCCGCGGCCGCCGTGCCCGCCTGGCCCTGCGCGCGGTGCAGGTGCTGCTCGCCCTGTTCTACGGCATCGCGAGCGCGCTGCCCAAGCTGATCGCGCACCCGTCGGCCGTCGAGTCCTTCGACAGGATCGGCTGGGGCAGCGCGGGCATGTACACCATCGGCGCGCTCGAACTGGCCGGGGCGGTCGCCCTGTTGATACCAGTGCTGCAGTCGGTGGCGGCGATGGCGCTGAGTGCGCTCATGGTGGGCGCGTTCATCGTCCAGCTCACCGTCTTCGACGGCCAGTACGCGGCGACCCCGCTGATCCTGATCGTGCCGCTGGCCCTGATCGCCTGGGCCCGGCGCGGACAGAACGCACGGCTGTGGGGACTGATGCAGCCCCGTGCGTGACGCGCCGCTCCCGCCGAGCGCGGGAGGAGTAAGGAGCCGGGCGCGGCCTGGCCGAACTCCGGGGAACCAGGCGGACGGTGGATCACCGTCCGCCGGTGCGCCCACCGTCCGGCCGGCCCATCCCGCCAACCCCGCCCACGCCTCCCGTCCCGCCCATTCCTCCCATCCCACCGAGGCCGCGCAGTCGTTCCAGTTCGCGGCGGTCGCGCTTGGTGGGGCGGCCGGTGCCGCGATCGCGCAGACCGATGGGGACGAAGGCCTCACGGGGCGGGGGCGGCGGGGAGTTGTCGAGGTAGCACTGGGCGGCCACCGGGGCGCCGACCCGCTTGCGGATCAGACGCTTCACGATGACGACCCGCTCCCGCCCCTCGTGGCGCAGCCGCACCTCGTCACCGACGCGCACGGAATGGGCGGGCTTGACCCGCTCGCCGTTCACCTGGACGTGCCCGCCCCGGCAGGCGGTGGCTCCCATGGAGCGGGTCTTGATCAGGCGTACGGCCCAGATCCAGCTGTCGATCCGCACGTTCTCGCCGGGAGCGGGCCCAGCGGCCTCGGCGGCGGCGATGGCCGCTGCCACGGCAGCGGGGTCTGCGTCGGGGGCCTGGGCGGCAGGCGCCGGGGGGCCTTCGGCGGGCTCGGCCGAGGCGGGGGCGGGAGCTTTGGTCCCACCGCTCTCGCGCTCCCTGCTCTCACCCGCGTCCTCAGAAGCCATGCCCCGACCTTAGCCCCCCGAGCCGAGAGAGACGGACCGGATTTCCCGGGCGCTCACGCACCCCACTCGCACCGACGCACCCCACTCGCACCGACCGAATCGATGCGGCACGGCCGGGTCTGCCCGGCTTTACCGTGGACCTTGTGCATCGCGCTCCTCTCACACCCCTCGACCCCCTCGCCCGACTCGACCAGCGCGTCAGCGCCTGCCGTGCCTGCCCGCGCCTGGTCGCCTGGCGGGAGGACGTGGCGCGTACCAAGCGTGCCGCGTTCGCCGACTGGACTTACTGGGGCCGGCCCGTCCCCGGCTTCGGGCCGCCCGACGCCCGGCTGCTGATCATCGGCCTCGCCCCGGCCGCGCACGGCGGTAACCGCACCGGCCGGATGTTCACCGGCGACCGCTCCGGCGATGTGCTGTACCAGGCGCTGTACGACGTCGGGCTCGCCTCGCAGCCGACGTCGGTGCGCGCCGACGACGGTCTGGGGCTGTACGGCGTACGGATCACCGCGCCCGTGCACTGTGCCCCGCCCGCCAACAAGCCGACCCCAGAGGAGCGCGACACCTGCCGCCCCTGGTTGGTGGAGGAGCTGGGGCTGCTGCGGCCGACGCTGCGTGCCGCCGTCGTGCTCGGCGCCTTCGGCTGGCAGGCCGCGCTGCCCGCGTTGGCCGAGGCCGGTTGGAGCGTGCCCCGGCCCCGTCCGGCCTTCGCCCACGGCACCCGGGTCGACCTCGATGGCCTGGACCTCTTCGGCTGCTTCCACGTCAGCCAGCGCAACACCTTCACCGGCCGCCTCACCCCCGAGATGCTCCGCGATGTGCTGCGGACGGCGGCGGAGGCGGCCGGGCTGCGGTGACGACGGCGGGCTCAGACGATATGGGCCGCCGCCAACGGACGGTCGGCGACCGTGTGGGTCCCGGTGGACGCGGACGAGTTGACGCTCCAGCGGTAGCGGGAGAACGCGCCGGTGGCGTTGGAGGCGTAGAACATCATGTGGCCGATGCCGACGCCCTGGAAGCTCTCGCCGTCCACGTTGCTGACCATGCGGGTGTCGGGGTACTGCGGGTAGTTGCTCAGGCCGTACACCCCGTGCGGGTCGGAGGTGCAGTCGATGATCTCGATGGCGTACTGGGTCTCGTTCGGGAAGTCGGCGACCCCGCTGAAGACCCCATTGACCTCGCGGACCATCACGATGTGCCCGGTGTTCTCGGTGTCCTGCCCGTTGTAGTCGACCGCGATCAGGTCGCCCGGCCGTAGGTCGGTGACCTTGCGGACGGGGCGGAAGCGCGGACCTCCAGTGTTCTTCAGGAAGGCCGAGCAGTAGTCGGCGGCCTCCGGGCCCTTCTCCTGGAAGTACTGGAGGAAGTAGGCGTCGGTCGCCCAGCCGTAGGTGTGCTTGAGCAGCGCCGTGACGAAGGACGAGCAGCGGGCCCGGGCCACCCAGCTCGCGAGGTCGTCCGGGCGGCCCCAGGTGACGGTCGCCGTCGTGTTCATCAGATAGACGTTGTTGGCGCGTGCCGTAGCGCCGCTGATCAGGGCGATCTCGGCGGCGGTCAGGGCGCGGCCGTAGGCGCGGACGTCGTCGATCGCGCCCTTGAAGCGGTTGACGTAGCCGCCGTCCCAGCGGGCCCGGCCGATGCTGAAGCCCTGGGTGGCGGCCCAGGACAGGGCGGTGTCGGCGCTGCCTTCCAGTACGCCGTTCACATACAGCTGGACGCGCGTGCCATCCCAGACACCCGTGAGATGGGTCCAGACGCCGGTCTTGGTGACGGGCGTGGTGCCGAGCGCGGAGATCTCGGCGGTCTGGTCCTCGCTGCGCACCTTGAAGGCCCAGGTACCGGCCGTGTCGTCGTACTGGAGCAGGAAGCGGCTGGCGCTGCCACCGTCCTGACTCACGGCCGTGTACATGTTCGTCAGCAAGGCGTCGTCGGCCAGCCGGACCCAGGCCGCGACCGTGAACGGGGCGGTGGTGTCCAGGACGGAGTCGGTGGCCGCGTAGGCCCCGGAGGTGCCGTCGAAGCTCAGCTCACCACCTGCCCGCAGACTGGTCCAGCTCGCTCCGGAGCCCAGGGTGACGGGATGCTCCAGGCCGGACCGGTCGCTGCCGGAGCCGTCCAGCGGCCAGTGCCCGGCCAGTCCCGTCGGCAGAAGGCCGGCCGCCAGCATGCGCTGGTACTGCACCAGTTGCTCGGCCTCGGCCAGATGCGGTGCGGCGACCGGGGTGAACGGTGTGTCCAGCGGGGTGTCGGCCGCGGCGGTCCCCGTGCCCGCCGCCATGCCGACCACCGTGCCCATCCCCATGAGCGCGGCTCCGCCCAGCAGTCCCCGTCTGCTCACCATGGTCGTGCCCTCCCCGCGCGGTCCGATCGGATCCGTTCCGATCTTCACTGATGAGGAGAACTCTAGGAGATTCCTGTGCGAACTGATGTTCCTGTGGACAACTCCGTGCGAGGTCAGAGCCGCCGCTCGGGCTCCTCACCGAAGAGGTGCCGTACCGTCGAGCGGTAGTTGGCCTGGACGTGGGCGAGTGCGCGGGCGCGGGCGCGGTCCGGGTCGCCGGAGGCGATCGCCTCGTACAGCTCGCGGTGTTCGGTGAGGAGCTGCGGCCACTCCTCGTTCCGCCGGGTGAGCCAGCGCAGCCGACCGTCGACCGGTTCCATCACCGAGATGAGCAGGCTGTTGCCGGCCAGAGCCAGGATGCGGTCGTGGAAACGGGTGTTGATGTCCGTGATCGTCTCGGCGTCCCCGGCCCACGTCGCCGTGGCGGCCCGGTCGAGCAGGTCCCGCAGTTCGGCCAGCGCCTGCGGGGTCGCCCGTGCCGCCGCCAGCCCGGCCGCGTACACCTCCAGCGCCTCGCGCAGCTCGAAGAGCTCCTTGACGTCGATGGGGGTCAGTCGGCGTACGACGGTCCGGCGGGCCGACTCGAAGAGGACGAAACCCTCGGCGACCAGGGCCCGGATCGCCTCCCGAACCGGCACCCGGGACACCCCGAACCGCTCGGCCAGCTCACGCTCGACCAGCCGGTCGCCCGGGCCCAGACGCCCCGCGATGATGTCCTGCCGCAGGGTCGCGAGGACGCGCTCGCGCACCGCGCCCAGGGGTTCGATCTTCGCCGTGGGGGATCCCATGGGGCCATCTTCGCCGACCTGAGGGGGCTTTTACGGAGCCGTAACGGGACGGACATCGGTCAGAACGCTTGACGGGAGGACGATGACCGCAGTTTGGTATACCAAACGCGCGCAGTATCCGGCAGTAGTCCTCCGCTCTCCCCGTCCCCGTAGTCCCTGGAGGCCCCGTGTCCCTGGCCGACCGTGCCGAAGCCACCGGCGCACCCGCGTTCGTCCCCGACCCCCGGCTCACCAACGAAGACCTCGCCCCCGCCGCGAAGCGGAACTGGAAGGTCTTCGACCTCTTCGCCATGTGGATGTCCGACGTCCACAACCTCGGCAACTACACCTTCGCCGCCGGCCTGCTGGTCCTCGGCATGAACGTCTGGCAGGTCTTCACCTCCCTTCTCGTCGGCTTTGTGCTCATCTACGTCGGCATGAACCGCATGGGGCGGATCGGGCAGCGCCACGGCGTGCCGTTCCCCGTGGTCAGCCGCATCAGCTTCGGCGTCTGGGGCGCCAACATCCCGGCCCTCATCCGGGCCGTGATCGCCATCATGTGGTACGGCATCCAGACCTATCTGGCGTCCGTCGCCGTCAACGTGATGCTGCTGGCGGCCTGGCCCGGCCTGGAGTCCTGGACGCACCACTCCTTCCTGGGCCTGGACGCGCTCGGCTGGATCTCCTTCGTCGCCCTCTGGCTGGTCCAGGCGGCGATCATCAGCCGGGGCATGGAGACGATCCGCAAGTTCCAGGACTTCTGCGGCCCCGCGATCTGGCTGGTCATGATCGCGCTCGCCGTCTGGATCCTGGCCAAGGCCCACTGGACGATCTCGCTCACCTCCACCCCGCATCCGGTCTCGGCCGGCGAGCAGTGGCGGCAGTGGTTCGGCGCGATCGGCCTGATCCTCGCCACCTACGGCACGCTGATGCTCAACTTCTGCGACTTCTCCCGCTTCGCCCCGGACTACCGCACCGTCCGTCGCGGCAACTTCTGGGGACTGCCCATCAACTCCACGGCCTTCGTGGTCGTCTCCGTGATCGTCACGGCCGGCTCGCTCGAGGTCTTCGGCGAGGCCATCACCGACCCCGCCGAACTGGTCGCCAAGGTCGGCAACACCTGGGTCCTGGTCGTGGCGGCCCTGACCTTCGCGGTCGCCACCATGGGCGTCAACATCGTCGCCAACTTCGTCTCACCGGCGTACGACCTGGCCAACGTCTGGCCGCAGAAGATCAGCTTCAGGGTCGGCGGCATGATCAGCACGGTCGCCGCGCTGGTCGTCACCCCCTGGAACCTCTTCTCCAACCCCACCGTCGTCAACTACTTCCTCGGCGGCCTCGGCGCCTTCCTGGGCCCGCTGTTCGGCGTGATCATGGTCGACTACTACTGGGTCAAGCGTGGTGCGGTGGACGTCGAGAAGCTGTTCGACGCGACGTCGGGATCGCCCTACCACTACCGCAAGGGCGTCAACCCCAAGGCGCTGTGGGCGTTCCTGCCCTCGGCGGCGGTCGCGGCGGTGCTCGCGCTGGTGAAGACGTTCAGCGAGGTGGCGCCGTACTCCTGGTTCATCGGCACGGCGCTGGCCGCCGGACTGTACGGGGCGCTGTGCCGCGCTGACCGCGCCGTCGCGTCCCGGGAGGTCTGACGACCGTGCGGATCGTCGTCACCAACTGCAACACCACGCAGGAGATGACCGAGGAGATCGTACGAGGTGCCCGGGCCGCCGCAGGCCCGGGCACCACCGTGACCGGCCTGACCCCCGACTGGGGCCCCGAGTCGGCGGAGGGCTGGCTCGACAGCTACCTCTCGGCGGCGGCGGTGCTCGACGCGCTGCGGACGTACGACGGTCCGCCGTACGACGCGGTGGTCATGGCCGGTTTCGGTGAGCACGGGCGCGAGGGCGTAAGGGAACTGGTGGATGTACCGGTCGTGGACATCACCGAGGCCGCCGCGCATCTGGCGTGTCTGCTGGGGCGCCGGTACGGCGTCGTCACGACCCTGGAGCGGTCGCGCGGGCAGATCGAGGACAGCCTGGAGACGGCGGGGGTGGCCCGCAACTGCGTGGCGGTGGCCGGCACGGGACTGGGCGTCCTCGACCTCGCCGGTGACCCCGGGCGCACGGAGTCCGCGTTCCTCGCGGCGGCCGAACGGGTCCGGGACGCCGGCGCCGAGGTCCTGGTCCTGGGCTGTGCCGGGATGACGGGACTGCAGCGGGTGGTGGGGGAGAAGCTCGGGCTTCCGGTCGTCGACGGGGTCGGCGCGGGGGTGAAGCTCGCGGAGTCGCTGGTGGCGCTTGGGCTCACGACCAGCCGGGCGGGCAGCTATGCGAAGCCGCTGGCGAAGAGGCGGATGTGGGGTACGGGATCCGCGTAGTGGTGGACGCGCCGGGAGCCTGGGCCCTCTGGGACGCGCGGTGCGGCTGTGTCTTCGGGGGCCTCGAACGGTCTCACGCCCACCACCCGCGCCCGCACCGAGGCCGTCGCGGCGGCCCGTTCGCCGGGGCCGTCGCATGACCAACACCGCGGGCGGCGACACGTAGGGTCAGGGCCGCCAGACGTACCGCACATCAGGCTCCCGCTCCTCGTTCCCGCTCCCGTCCGTGTACTCGACGGGGACGAAGCCGTGCCGCTCGTAGAACCGGTGGGCGGGCTTGTTGACCTGGAACGTCCAGAGCGTGAGTCCCGTGGGGTTGCGCTCCTTCGCCAGAGCGACGAACCGGTCACCGATGCTCCGCCCCCGCCACTCGGGGTCCAGGTACAACTGGGACAACAGATCCCCCGCGAGCACCATCACACCCACGACGCGACCGGCCACCTCCGCGAGCCAGGTCTCCCGCTCCGGCACCACGACCTCCCGGAAGTACGCGCGCACCTCGTCGTCGGAGCGCGCCCGGACGACGCTGGGCAGGGCGGCGGAGTACGACCGCAGCCAGACGTCGGCGACGGCGGCGGCGTCCGGCCCGGCCGCCCGGCGCAGCACGACCCTGTCACCGGCGCTCATGGACGCGCCTCCTCGGGCACGACGGCCGTGGCCGTGATCTCCACCAGCTGCCCGGTGTACCCGAGGCAGGCCACACCGACCAGCGTCGACGAATGCGGCCCGGCACGGAGCCCGGAGGCCTCGACGACCTCCCAGACGGCGGACAGCACGGCCGGATCACTGCTGACGACGTACACGTCGGTGGCCAGGACATGGGCCAGGTCGCTGCCGACCGCACGCAGTTGCTCCGCGAGATTCACCAGCACCTGCCCGGCCTGCCGTACGGGATCGCCCTCACCGACCAACTGTCCGTCGGTGTCGAGCGGGACGGACCCGGCGAGGAACGCGAGTCTCGTACCGGCCTCAATGAGGGAGACGTGCGAGTAGCCGGGCGGAGGGAAGAGGGCGGGGGCGATGACACGGCGGATCACGGCGGCTCCTCGGACAGACGACTGGCGGCGTCCCGATCATCCGGACTGCAGCGCCATGACCGCATCCGAATATCCGTCATGCCCCGCTGCCAGGGCCGCCGCCACGTTCGCAGGACCATTCCGCCTCGGCCCACGCATCCCCTCCGCGTACCGACGACCCTCCCTCCCCGCACGGCGAGATGGAGCGCCAGCGTCGACAGCGCGTACAACCGCACTGCATCGCGCCGTTCGGACAGCCCCTGGTACGCCGCGGGCGAGGTAGTAGCGGACGGAATCCTGCAAATACCGCTCGCACTCGCGTTCAAGATGCGGGTACGCCTCGACGACGGCCTCGTACACCCGTCGCCGCAGCATTCCTCGGCGGCGCCGCGTCCGGTGCTGCCGTGCAGCCCGGCCAGAAGTCCGTCGTACCGAGTCAGCCGATGCAGCAGAGAGCCGACCTTCCAGCGGTCGGGCTCCCCGCGCTGGTAAGCCCGCTCCTCGTCCCACCGGTCGCGGTGTTCGACGGCGAGCGCCGCCAGTCTGTGCGGAGCCAGCCGCGGCACGTCGATCGGCTCCGCCGCGATCCGCGCCAGCACCTCCCGCCGCCTGCGCTGCGCGGCCGCCCTCGCCGCCGCGGACCGCCGCGGACCGCCGCGCCGCAGCCGCTACCACGGCGCTGAACTCCGCACTCCGCTCGGCGGCCTCGACCCGGTCGACGCGAAAGAGCCGGATCTGCGGGCCCACCTCGCGGAAGCGCGGATGAACCCGGAGCGGATCGGGCCTCGGGCGGAGCGAAACTCAATCAGATCATCGCGGTCGAGAAGGGCATCAAGTCCAAGGCTCATCACGCCTGACCCGGGTTCTCAAGCGTGCCGGCGTGTGATGATGGGCGGCACTCCAGGGCCCGGGGGCAGGCTACGCCCTCGGGCCCGCTCACGTTCATCGTGAAATTGCGTTCATAAAGAACACGGCCCTTCGCCCCGCTTGTCACACCTCGGAAATACATACGCACCTTTCCGTACGGGAACACGATCTACGGTGGAGACACCCAGACCGGAAGCCACGGCCGCCGTCGCCCGAAGGCATACCCCGCCCTCGTCCGCCGTACAGGAGCCCCGTGTCCCGTCGTGTCGCCCTGCCGCCCTGGCTCGCCCACGCCCTGCGCGCCCAGCGCGGGCCCGTGCCCTGGAGCGCCGTGACGAGAGGGGCGCTGGCCGCCGGGCCGCTGCTGCTCACCGCGGTCGTGGTCGGCCACACCTCTCTCGGTGTCGTCGCCGCCATCGCCGCGATGCTCGCCGGGGTCAACGACCGGCCGGGCAGCAGGCGGGCCTCCGTACGGCGGCTCGGGGCGCCCGCGGGGGCCGGGGCCGTGGGGCTGCTCGTCGGGACGTACGGCGGTGAGCACCTCACCGCCGTACCCCTGACCCTGCTGCTCACCGGCCTCGGGCTGGTCGGCGGCGGGATGAGTGCCGTCGGGCCCGTCGCCTCCGGGGCCGGGACGCAGTTACTGGTCGCCGCCGCCATCGGCGCCGGGATGCCGGTCGCCGAGGCGGGCTGGCAGCGGGCCCTCGCCTTCCTCGCCGGAGCCGGGTGGCTGCTGGTTCTGCGGCTCGCCCTGCCCACCCCCGCCGCGCTCACCGGCGACTACCGCTTCGACGGCGAACGGGACGCCGTCGCCGCCGTGTACGACGCCATCGCCGACCTGCTCGACGCCGTGGGCAGCGAGGCCGCCCTCGGGCGGCGCAAGGCGCTGAGCACCGCGCTCGACCATGCCCAGGACGCGCTCACCGGGCCCCGGTTGCGGCGGTACGCCAGTTCCGCCGCCGAGCGCCGGCTGCACGCGCAGTACGCCGCCGCGCTGCCCCTCGGCGAGGCGGCGACCGCCCTCGCCTGGGCGGGGGAGCCGATATCCGAGCGGGTGGCCGAGGGGCCCCGGCGGCTCGCCGTCGCCGTCCGGGGGAACGGCGGCACCGGACCGCTGCCCGCGCCGTCCCGGTCGGCGCCCGCCCTGCGCGCCCTGGACGACGCCCTGCTGCACGCCGCCGAGGCCTTCGACCGGGCCGGAGGCGCGGAGCACCGGCCGCCCGCCCGGCGCCGCAGCCCGAAGGAGGTGCTGCGGGCCGCACTCGGCAGCGGCGGGCGGGAGTACGGGCTGCGGGTCGCCCTCTGCTTCGGAGCCAGCGCCGCCATCGCCCAGGCGCTGCACCAGACCCGCTGGTACGGCGAGCACCAGCACTGGTACTGGCTGCCCGCCACCGCAGTCTTCCTCGTCAAACCCGACCTCGGGCCGCTCGCCTCCCGGGTGCTGTGCCGGGCCGCCGGGACCGTGCTCGGCGCCCTCGTCTTCGCGGGCTTCGCCGCCGTACTGCCCCGGCCCGAAGGGCTCATCGCGCTGGTCGCCTTCTGCGGAGCGGTCATCCCCATGTCCACCCGGCACTTCGGCGCCCAGACCGCCGCCGTCACCGTCCTCGTGCTCGCCCTGGTCATGGTCGGCGGCGAACCGCAGGCCTCCCTCAGCCGCATCGGCGAGACCCTGCTGGCCTGCGCGATCGTGCTGATCGTGGGGCATCTGCCGATGGCCGGGAAGCGGGGCGGCGGAGTACGGGCCCGGCTCGCGACGGCCGGGCGGGCCGCACACGCCTATCTCGACCACGTACTGAGCGAGTCCGACGACCGCGGCGAACGCTGGGCCCTGCGCCGCGAGGCCTACCGCACCCTCGCCGAGGCCCGCACCGCCATCGCCCTCGCCGCCGCCGAACTCCCCGCCCTCGCCCGGCACACCGAGGGCACGGACGCGGTGGCCGCCGTACTCGAACGGCTCGTGGACACGACCACCGCGTGCGCCGTGCACCTCGACGAGACAGGCCGGCTCACCGCCCGGCACACCCGGCAACTCGAAGACCTGGCGGCCGAGTTGGAGAACGGCGGACGGCGGCTCGGGCTCGCGGTGCCGCGGATGCCGGTCGCGGCGTAGGGAACCAGGGCGGCGCCGTACGCCTCAGTCGCCGAACCGCGCCCACACCGGTGCGTGGTCCGACCCCGGTACCCCGCGGCGCTCCGCCGGGTCCTCGCCCACCGACGGGAGGGCCGGTGGGGTGGTGGTACCCGGGAGGCCCGCGCCCGCCTCTGTCAGACGGTGGACCAGGTGGTGGCTGAGGAGGATGTGGTCGATCAGTTCGCGGCGGCCGGAGTCGACGCGGGAGTAGCGCTGCTCGACCGGTATCCGTGGGGCTATGTCCCACAGCCGTACGGCGTCGCCCTTGTCGGCGTGGTCGTAGCCGGTGGTGCCGAGCTCGGAACCGGGTGGGCCGAGGAGGATCTGGGTGGTGGCCGCCTGTACCGCCCGCACATCTGGGTGGTGGCCGCCTGTACCGCCGCACACCCAGCCCGTCCACGACCTCGCCGCCACGCTCGTGCACAGCGCTCGCTCCGCCGACGTCCGCACGACGATCGTCGATGGCCGTGTCCTGATGCGCGACCGCGAACTGCTCACCCTCGACGTGCCCGGGGTGGTACGGGAGTTGGGGGAGCGGCTGCCCGCCCTCGTCGAGCGCCGGCAGGGTCGGCGCATCCGGAGTACGACACCTGAGGGGGCGCGTCCGGCGGTGGCGTGTCCGACGGTGGCGCTGCCGGCCGTGGCGTGTCCGACGGAGCCGCATCCGGCGGTGGCGCGGAAAAAAATCTTCGGCCGCGCCGATGAGTTCTCTTCCCTCCGGCGGTCACCACCCGGAACCGACCGTCGTAGAGGAGGGGCCCATGTCGCTTCCGGAGATCGTCTCGCGTGAGCGGTGGCGTGCCGCGCGTGAGGAGTTACTGCTCAAGGAAGAGGCGCTCACACGCGCGCGGGACGTACTCAACGCCGAGCGGCGCCGGCTGCCGATGGTCGAGGTGGACCCCGAGTACGTGTTCGAGGGCGGCGACGGCAAGGTCACCCTGCTCGACCTCTTCGAGGGACGGGCCCAACTGATCGTCTACCACTTCATGTTCGCCCCGGAGTGGGAGGCCGGCTGTCCCAACTGTTCTGCGTTCCTGGACCAGATCGGCCATCTCGCCCATCTGCGCGCGCGCGGCACCGCGTTCGCCGCGGTGTCCCGGGCGCCGTTCACCAGGATCCTGCCGTTCAAGGCGCGGATGGGCTGGACGCTGCCCTGGTACTCGTCGTACCACAGCGACTTCAACCGCGACTTCAGGGCGACCCTCGTGGTCGACGACGAACCGGTCGAACGGCCCGGAATCAGCTGCTTCCTGCGGGAGCACGACCGGGTCTTCCACACCTACTCCGCCCACGACCGCGGCCTCGACGGACTCGGCTCGACCAGCTCCCTGCTCGACCTCACGGCGCTCGGCCGGGTGCCCGCGGGCAGCGACCGGGTGCGCTACCACGACGAGTACGAGGACTGACACAAGCGGACACGAAAGTGACCGAAAGTCGGCGGACTCTCACCCTCCGCGCCGGTGACGTGTCGGCTATGTCTCAGTACCGTCACTGGGCGAGCCATTCGTGTTCTCCAGAGCGTTAACTCCTACAAGTACGACGCACTTCTGGAGGTGCAGGATGGTGAACGGGCGAACGGTGCTCGAGGGCTTTCCCGCAGGCGGACCGCGAGGATCATGGCCGGCGGAGGAGTTCGCGCACGCGCGGCGACTCGAAGGCATGCCCGCCGAGGTCGTGATGGACCTGGCGACCGACACGTTCCTGGTGATCGTGCGCGGCGGCGACGGAGCCGAGGGCTAGCCGAGCGCCGGCCAAAGGGCTACCCCACCTTCCGGACGGGCACCTTGGTCGTGAACTGGTCCGCCTGGAGTGCGTACAGCTCCGCGTAGACCCCGCCGCTCGCCAGGAGTTCGTCGGGGGTCCCGGACTCCACGACCTGGCCCTGGTCCAGGACGTGCACCAGATCGGCGTGGCGGACCGACGCCAGCCGGTGCGTGATCAGTACGACGGTCTGCCCGCTGCCCGCCAGCGCACGGATCTTCTCGAACACCTCCAGCTCGGCCCGGGCGTCCAGGGCGGCCGTCGGCTCGTCCACGATCAGGATGCGCCCGCGCCGGTAGGCGGCCCGCGCGATGCCCAGCCGCTGCCACTGACCGCCGGACAGCTCGTGCCCGCCGCTGAAGTTCCGGGCCAGCAGGGTCTCGAGGCCGCGTGGCAGGTCCTCGACCACCTCCTCTGCGCCGGCCTCCGAGACAGACCTGGTCAGCCGCTCCTCGGTGAGCGGCGCCGACGAGCGGCCGACGGCCACATTGACCTTGGCGGTGAAGGGCCAGCGCTTGAAGTCCTGGGCCAGCATCGCGACGCGCTCGGCGAGCCGGTGCCGGTCGGCCTTCGCCGCGTCGACCCCGTCCCACAGGATGCGGCCCCGGTCCGGCTGGTAGAGCCCGGCCAGCAGCTTGACCAGGGTGGTCTTGCCGGAGCCGTTCTCGCCGACCAGGGCGACGATCCGGCCGAGCGGGAGCGTCAGGGTGACGTCGTCGAGGGCGGGGCGGGTGGAATCACCCGGATAGGTGAACGTGACGTTCTCGAAGCGGATCTCCCGCGGATCCTCCGGGAGCGGGTCGCCGCCGATCGGGATCGCCCGTTCGGCGGCCTCGACGTACAGCCGCTCCAGGTCGCCGACGAACAGTGCCTCCTCGTGCAGCGTGTTGATCTCCAACACGAGCGTGTTGAGGCTCGCCGAGCCGGTGCGGATCGCGATCACCGCAGTACCGGCCACCGACAGGGCCATCGCCCCGCTCAGCAGCAGGGCGCCCAGTGTCGCGTAGGTGGCGACGGTCGCGAGACCGGTCCAGGCCGCCGCGATCAGGCCGGTGCGGGCGGCGAGCCGGGCCAGCCGGGCCTGCTCGGCCTCCGCCGTCTCCGACATCGCCCGGAAGTGCCGCAGCAGGAACGGGCCCACCCCGTGCACCCGGATCTCCGGCGCCGCCTCAGGCTCGGTGAGCAGGGCGCTGATCAGATGGCCGGCGCGGGCGTGCTGCACCCAGGTGTGGAACGACTCGTAGCGGCGCCGGGCGTTGGTCAGGGCTCCCCAGGCGCTGGGAATCGTCATCGTGATCAGCAGTGGCAGCAGGGCCGGGTGCAGCACGGTCAGTACACCGGCCGCGGCGATCAGCGAGATCATCGCGTTCACCACACGTGTGCCGTACATGATCATGCGGCGGGCGGAGGAGGCGCCGTACTGCGCGGTGTCCAGCAGTTTGTGGAAGGCGTGGTCCTCGATCGCGGCGAGTTCGACGGCCGCGGCGCGCTCCAGGTACATCTCGGTCGCCACCCGCTCGACCTTGGGTTCGAGGCGGCCCGTGGCGTAGGTGGAGGCGGCACGCAGCATGGCGGCCACGAACATCACGGTGGCCATGATCACCAGGGCGGGGGCGGCGCCGTGCAGCCGTTCCTCGATGGTGCCGGTGCCGATCAGCCGGCCCAGCACGCTGTTCACGGCCAGCAGGCTCACGGCCTGGGACACGCCGATGGCCACCTGCGCGGCCAGCACCACGCGCGCGGCGCCGGCGTCCGCCTGGCGGGCCAGCCGCAGGCTGGACGTGAGCATGCCGGGCAGACGGGTCAGCATCGCGCGGAGGTCCAGCTCCAGGAAGGCGTCCCGGTGCTGGTTCCAACCCATGTCGTAGCGGAGCGGCCCTCCGAACAGCAGCCGCTCCGACTCCGACACATCGCACGCCTCCGTGTCCCGCCTCTTCGTCACCGCGTTCCTCCCAGGGCCGTCGACGAACGGCCACTATCGCGGGCACGACGGCCCCCGGGCAGGGCGTGCGACGGGGCTCGCGGGGCGCGGGGGAGTGCGCTGGGAGTGCGGGGTGGGAGGGGGTGGAACGGGGGTGGGGTGGGCCGGGGATGGGGTGGATCGAGGGTGGGGTGGATCGAGGGTGGGGTGGAACGAGGGGGGCTGGGCCGGGGGCGGTCTGGGCCGAGGGTGGGCTGAACCAGCCGGGCGAGTTTTTGGGAGTTCGGTGCGGTGGTTGGGCGGGTCTTGGGTGTGGCGGCTGGGCGGGTCTTTGGTGCGGGTGGTTGGGCGGGTCTTGGGCGCGGCGGCTGGGCGGGTCTTCGGTGCCGATGGTCGGGCGAGTCTTCGTTGCGGGCGACCAGGCCGGTCAGCGATTCGCGCAGCCGATCCGGCCGCCGTCGGCTCGCAGCGCCGAACTGGTCCTCGGTCCGAAGGCAGCCGAGCCCGGTCCTCGGTTCGCACAGGCGAGTCGGGCCTCGGCTCGAACAGGCGATCCGGCCCTTGGCTCACGCAGCGAAGCTGATCCCCGGTTCGAAAGCAGACGATCCGGTCCTCGGTCCGGACAGCACCCGATCCGGTCCTCGGTCCGGACAGCACCCGATCCGGTCCTCGGTCCGGACAGCAGCCGAGATGGTCCTCGGTCCGGACGGCAGACGAGATGGTCCTCGGTTCGAACAGCAGCCCTGGCCCTCGGTCAGAACAGCCGAGCCGATCCCCGCCGCCCGGTCTCTCGCGCCGCCCCTGTCGGCTGAAGCCGCGCAGCGGTCACGCGCTCAGTG
Organism: Streptomyces sp. NPDC096040; assembly: GCF_040303265.1. Taxonomy (NCBI): domain Bacteria; kingdom Bacillati; phylum Actinomycetota; class Actinomycetes; order Kitasatosporales; family Streptomycetaceae; genus Streptomyces; species Streptomyces sp. NPDC096040. The sequence continues at coordinate 90,391 of NZ_JBEOTA010000028.1, read as the reverse complement.
GGCGGGACCACTCCGGCGTCGTCCCCGTCACCCGGCACAGGGCGAGGTAGAGCGGTATCGGCGGGGTGTACGGCACCGTGCCGTCGGGGCGGTGGATCAGCCGGGCGGCGCCGGGCAGCGGGGCCCCCGGACTGTAGTGAGCCGGTGCGGGCCAGGTCAGGGCGTAGTCGGAGTCCGCCGGGACGATCCACCACCAGCGCGTGCCGTCGGCGTACACACAGCCCACCCGTGGCAGCCGGGGTACCACCAGCGGCCCGAGGCGCGCCGGTACGGCCACGGTGTCGCAGCCCAGTGGTGTTGTCATGCCCTCGGGCACCGGGAGCCGACGCACACCGCCCGCGGCCGCCGGTCGTTGCCCGCGCTGCAGCCGGACCAGGGTGTCGAGACCCAGCGACCGGCCGGAACCGGGGATGCCGTTCACGCCTGCCTCCGCCCGGGCACCGGGCGCAGCGCCGCCTCCGACTGCCCCTCTTCCCCGGAACCGGGCGAGGGACGGTGGACCGGGCTGTGCGCGGGCCCCTGCGACGGGTCGCGCGAGGGCCCGCGGGACGAGCCGCGCGACGGGCCCGGGTCGGGGCGGGCGCCCCACCCCAGGTCGTTGCGGGGTTCGGCGGTGTCCTGGGCGGCGTCGGTCTGGCGCGGCAGCTCCGCCCATACCAGCAGCCCAGGACCGTGTTCCTGAGCCCCCCAGGCCTGGCACAGCGCCTCGACGAGGAGCAACCCCCTCCCGTGCTCCTCCTCCGGACGCTGCGGGGACGGGTGGGGCTCATCCGGTGCACAGCCCTCGTCGTGCACGGCTATGCGCACCGTGTCGTCGTGGTCATGCAGCTCGCACACGACGCGACTGCTCGCGGTGTGCACGATCGCATTGGTGACCAACTCGGATATGACGAGCATGGCGGTGTCACAGGTGTCCGCGCACACCGACCAGCCGGTCAGCCGGGCACGCACCAGGCGTCTGGCCTGTGCGGGAGAACCCGGATGAGCGGCCAGCTCGAACCGGAACCGGCGCTCGGCAGTGCCCCTACCAGGGGCGACCACCGCGGCAGCGCCGAGACCGAAACGGTCTGCGGCGGCGTCTGTTCCTAAGGGCGCGGACGGAATCACGCTTGCCACTATCGCCCCGCCGTGAACACTTGGCAAGAGTCACTCTGAAAAATGCAGAGTGCTGTGTGACGCGGTGAGGGGCCGTGGCACACTGCTCGCAACAGCATGTCGAGCGGCGCCAGTTGGGATCAGTGAGGATTCGGCGGGCCGATCGGGCCAATGCGATTGATGTGACCGAACCGGAAGTTTCCGGTTGTTCCGGTCAATTCGGTCCTCTGCCCTGTCTGGTCATTCCGTCAGATCCTCGAATGAGCCTTCGAATGGCGCCGCTGGGCTGTCAGCATGCCGGTGACAGGTGACACCTGTAGGTGGCGGCCGCCGTGCCGCCGACCAACGCAAGTGGCCGCCCAGCCGGGGAACTTCGTGGAGGTGGAGCGTGAGCGAGCCGCGGTCCGCGCCGACTGTGGGTCAGGTGGTCCTCGGTCGGCGCCTCCTTGACCTGCGCGAACGCGCCGGGCTCAAGCGTGAGGAGGCCGCCCGTGTGCTCCGCGTGGCGCCCGCCACCGTCCGCCGTATGGAGATGGCCGAGGTCGCCCTCAAGATCCCGTACCTCCAACTGCTCCTGAAGGCCTACGGGGTGACCGACGACGAGGCCGACGTCTTCGTCCGGCTCGCCGAGGAGGCCAACCAGCCCGGCTGGTGGCAGCGGTTCCATGACATCCTGCCGAGCTGGTTCTCCATGTACGTCAGCCTGGAGGGCGCGGCGAGCCTGATCCGTTCCTACGAACCGCACTTCGTGCCCGGGCTGCTGCAGACCGAGGACTACGCACGCGGGGTGCTGAAGTCGGGCGCCGTCGGCCAGACCTGGCCGGAGGACATCGAGCGCCATGTCGCCCTGCGCATGCAGCGCCAGGGTCTGCTCACCCGTGATGACGCTCCCCGCTTCTGGGCCGTGATGGACGAGACCGCCCTGCGCCGCCCGGTCGGGGGCCTGGAGGTGATGCGCGCGCAGATCGACCGGCTGCTAGAGGTCACGAAGCTGCCCAATGTGACGCTCCAGGTCGCCCCGTTCGAGAGCGGGCCGCACCCGGGGACGTACGGGCCCTTCGTGCTGTTCCGATTCGCCATGCCCGAACTGCCGGACATGGTCTACAGCGAGTACCTGACCGGCGCCGTCTACCTGGACGCGCGCACCGAGGTGGCGACCCACCTCGAGGTCATGGACCGCATGGCGGCGCAGGCCGCTACGGCACAACGCACGAAGGAGATCCTCCGGGATCTCCGCAAGGAGCTGTGAATGGATCGCATCAAGCCCCAGTCCGGGCCGCGGAACCGCACCGAGCGGATCTACAATGGCATGCCCGCCCGGGAACTGGGCAGCGAGGGCTGGCACAAGCCGTGGAGCGGCGGCAACGGCGGCAACTGCCTGGAGGCGATGAAGCTGGCCGACGGCCGGATCGCCGTCCGCCAGTCGACCGACCCCGACGGACCGGCGCTGATCTACACCACGGACGAGATGACTGCCTTCATCGAGGGCGCCAAGGCGGGGGAGGCCGACTTCCTGCTCTCCTGACCCTGCTCTTCCCCTTGTTCAGCTTCTTCAGCACGCTCAGCTTCGATTCAACTCCCTTTTCCTGGTACTAAATTGATCATTGACCGCGTCGGACGCTTATGGAGTGCCTCATGACCGGGCAGGACCGCACCGTGATCGACACCAGCAAGCCGCATCCCGCGCGGATGTACGACTGGTATCTCGGCGGCAAGGACAACTACCCGGTCGACGAGGAGATGGGCAGGCAGATGCTCGCCCTCGACCCCCGGGTGCCGGTGATGGCGCGGGTCAACCGTGCCTTCATGCACCGCGCCACCCGGTGGCTGGCCGAGCAGGGCGTACGGCAGTTCCTGGACATCGGCACGGGCATCCCCACCGAGCCCAACCTGCACCAGATCGCCCAGGGCGTCGCGCCCGAGGCCCGGGTCGTCTACTGCGACAACGACCCGATCGTGCTGGCTCACGCGGCTGCCCTGCTGCGCAGCACACCCGAGGGTGCGACGGAGTATCTCCAGGCCGATGTGCGTGACCCGGCGGCGATCGTCGCCGGCGCACGCGAGATCCTGGACCTCGACCGTCCGGTCGCGCTGTCGCTCGTCGCCCTGCTCCACTTCGTCCCCGACGAGGACGGGGCGCACGAGCTGGTCGGCCGGCTGCTTGCCGAACTGCCGTCCGGCAGCTACCTGATGATGACCCACGCCACCGCCGACTTCACCCCGGAGGAGTCGGCGGCGGCCACCGCGAAGCTCAAAGCGGCCGGAGTCACCCTGGCGCTGCGCTCCCGGGAGGAGTGCGGCCGCTTCTTCGACGGCCTGGAACTCGTCGACCCCGGCGTCTCGGTGGTCCACCACTGGCATCCGGAGCTGGGTGAGCCGGTGCCGGGGCAGGACGACGGGGTGATTCCGGGGTACGGGGCGGTGGGGCGCAAGCCGTAACCGGGCGCCTCGGTGTTTGCGGGCGGCCGGGACCAGAGTCACGCCCACATGCGCCGGGGCATCCGCGACAACGTCCAGGAACCGCTGGACGAACGCCGACACCTCTGACCCGGCCCCGCCCGCCCTGCTCTTCCCAGCCACCCCGCCCCTCACGCACACGGTCACCTACACGGTCATCGGCCGGTCGTACGGCGATATAGGCGCCGGCAGCTGCGAACTCCCCGTCAGATAGCGGTCGACGGCCGCCGCCACCGCACGCCCCTCCGCGATCGCCCAGACGATGAGCGACTGCCCGCGCGCCGCGTCCCCGGCGGCGAACACACCAGGCACGTTCGTGGTGAACTCCGCGTCCCGGGCGATCGTCCCGCGCGGCTCCGTCACCACCCCCAGCTGGTCGATGAGCCCGTCCTCCCGGTCGGGCCCCGAGAAACCGAGTGCGAGCAGCACCATGTCGGTGGGCAGCGTCCGACCGGTCCCCTGCACCGGGCGCCGCGCCGCGTCCACCTCCGTCAGGTGCAGCGACCTCACATGCCCGTTCTCGTCGCCGGTGAAGCGGAGCGTCGACGCCGCGAACAACCGCGCGTCCGCGTGCGCCGCGGGTGCCGTCTCCAGATCCCGCGCCTCCTCGTGCGCCGCCGACAGCCGGTAGATCTTCGGATACGTCGGCCACGGCTCGACGTCCTCGTCCCGCTCCGCTCCCGGCTGCGCGTAGATGTCCAGCTGGGTCACCGACGCGGCCCGCTCCCGCACCGCCGTCCCCAGACAGTCCGCCCCCGTGTCACCCCCGCCCACGATCACCACATGCTTACCGGCCGCCGACAGCGGCGACCGCGCCAGATCCCCCTCGCACACCCGGTTGGACAGCGGCAGATACTCCATCGCCTGGTGTATTCCATCCAACTCCCGACCCGGCACCGGAAGTTCCCGCCACGCCGTCGCCCCGGTCGCGATCACCACCGCGTCGTACCGCCCCCGCAGCTCCGCCGCCCCGATGTCCCGCCCCACCGCCACCGACGTACGGAACTTCGTTCCCTCGGCACGCATCTGGCCCAGCCGTCGCTCCAGATGGTGTTTCTCCATCTTGAACGAGGGGATGCCGTACCGCATCAGCCCGCCGAGCCGGTCGTCCTTCTCGTACACGGCGACGGTGTGACCGGCCCGGGTCAGCTGCTGCGCCGCCGCGAGCCCGGTCGGACCGGAGCCGATCACCGCCACGGTCCGCCCGGACAGCCGTTCCGGCGGCCGTGGCGAGGCGAACCCCTCCGCCCAGGCCCGGTCGGCTATGGCGCACTCGACGTTCTTGATCGTGACGGCCGGCTGGTTGATCGCGAGCACGCACCCCGCCTCGCACGGTGCCGGACACAACCTCCCCGTGAACTCGGGGAAGTTGTTCGTCGCGTGCAGCCGGTCGCTCGCCGCCAGCCAGTCCTCCCGCGACACCAGGTCGTTCCACTCGGGGATCAGATTGCCCAGCGGACAGGCGTCGTGGCAGAACGGCACCCCGCAGTCCATGCAGCGGTCCGCCTGCTTGCTGATGATGGGCAGCAGCGCCCCGGGGACGTACACCTCGTCCCAGTCCCGGACCCGCTCCTCGACCGGCCGCCGCGGCCACTCCTCCCGCGGCGTGGTCATGAAACCCTTGGGGTCGGCCATGGTCGACTTCCTCGCGTGCGATTGCCCCAGGCCGTGCGTCATCGGGCGGCACTCTTTCGGCCACGATACGTCCGCTCGGTTACGCCCGCAGAGTGGCTGACAGCGCCTTCTGCCGGGGGCTTCCTCAGCCGGGAGCCAGCCGGAGGCCAGCCAGAGGCCAGTCCGGCGTCAGTTTTCTCCCATGCCTCCCTCAGAACAGGGCCAGTACATACAGGACCGCCGCCGTGGCCGCCGCGAGGGTGCGCACCTGGTTCCACTGCGTCCACTCACGCACATACGCCGGCCAGTAGGAGGCGGCCTCCGGCGTGCCCGGCTCCAGCTTGGCCAGCGCCTCGTTTCTGGGCACATTCTTCACCAAGGTCAGCCCGAACGAACCGAACAGATACAGCGCGCTGCCCAGCAGCAGCTCCGTCCTCCCCTCGTCCGGCCACACCACGAACGTCACCACCGCGATCATCGCGCACAGCACCGCCGACCCGGCGAACACCAGCATGAACGCCGGGGTCAGGGCCGCGCGGTTGATCGCGTTCATCGCGGCGACCCCCTGTGCCGACGGCAACGAGGCCAGCCCACGCATCACGAGGGCCGAGAACCCGCAGAACACCCCCGCCACCAGCCCGGTCCCCAGTACCCCCAGCAGGACCAGTACGTAATACGGCCCGTCGATCACGACCACCACACTCACTCTCGCCCCTCGCCTCCGACACCGCCGTCACTCAAGTCAATGCCCACGACTGACCGATTCCCATGGCTGTGAAGCATGTCCACATACACATCCGCCGAAATCCCTCCCGTCCCCGGCCCCGTCCCCGCTGCGCCGCCGTACCGGCATCCCGGCGATGCCTGCGCAGCGCTGCCCGGGGTCAGCCGGTCAAGCGGATCTCCACCCCGGCCTCCCACCCCCGCAGCACCGCCTCCACCGTCCTCGCGATCCGCCGCCGCGCCTCGTACCGTGGCACCCCGCTCATCAGCAGCTGGTCGTACGGCGTGTCCACATGCCGTACCCCCGCCACCACCGCCGAGACCACGGCGCTCTCAGTCAGCGCCCGCCCGGCCGCGGTCCGCCCCACCCGGCCGCTGCCCCGCAGCGACGCGTGCGCCGCGACCGCCAGGGCCCGCTCCACCGGACAGCCCGGGAACAAACGCAGGATCTCCGCCGCGAACGCCTCCGTGAACCGCACATCCTCCGCCGCCCGCCGCTTCGCGTCCCGCGCCCGGCGACGCCGCCGTGCCTCGGCGTCGGCCAGACACCGCGCCTCGGCCCGGGCCAGCGCGGCCTCCTCTACGAGGACGCCCTGCCGCTCGTACCGGCTCTTGCGCCGGTTGTACCGCACCACCACGGCCGACAGCGTGCTCTCCTCCCGCGACCGCCGGGTCAGAGCCGTGTCCCCACGCGGCAGGAACACCAGATGCCCGAGATCGGCACACTCCAGACATCGCGGCGCCCCGTCCTCCAGCACCAGCATCGACAACGGCCCGCGCCGACAGGCCGCACACCGCTTGTGCCGAAGGGGCTGCACAGCCAGAAGTCCGCCGTGGTGCGGGGGAGTTGCGAGGCGCGTCATATGCGGTTCTTTCCCCTGTCCACGGCTGGAACCCACGTCGGCTACGCCCTTTTGGCCTCCTCCCGGAAGTTGAACACCGACACCCGTGTACGGTGGCGCGCCGGTCTCTCGATCTCGTCGACCACGGCCACCGCGAGATCCGCGTACGACAGCCAGGGCTCGCCCTCGGGCACCAGCTCCCGCCGCCCACCCGGTAAAGCCCGGTCCGTTCCCCGCCGTGCTCCGGGAAGCCGGCCGGTGTGAGCATCACCCAGTCGACGGCCTCCTCTCCCCGTTCCCGGAAGCGCGCCAGCCCCGCGGTGTGCGCCAGCGCGAACGGCCGTATCTCCACCGGAAACACCGTCGGGTCGTCCATCACGGGCCGCCCGTCCATCCCGAGGCAATTCGCGCGCCCGTGACACCCACCGCCATCGCTGACGACCGTCGACGGACGCCGAAACCGCCCCGGCCTGCCCGGCGGCCCCGCCCCACACGGCATCATGACCCCGTGCGACTCGAAGCGATCACCTGGGACCGGCTCGCCGAGCGTCTCGCCGATCGGCTCCTCGAACTGAAGCCCGCCGACGGGGGTGCCTGGCCGCGCGTCGCTTTCGACGGCGCCCCGGCCGCCCGCCCCGGGGATCTCGCGGAGCGCGTCGCGGAGGCACTGCGCGTACGGGGCAGGCCTTCGCTCGTCGTGGGCACCGAGGGCTTCCTGCGCCCCGCCTCGCTGCGTCTGGAGTACGGCCGCCGTGACGCGGAGTCGTACTACGGCGGCTGGTTCGACACCAACGCCCTGTGGCGGGAGGTCTTCGGCCCCCTCGACCCCGGCGGGACCGGCCGCGTCCTGCCCGACCTGTGGGACCCGGCCACCGACCGAGCCACCCGCACCCCCTATGTCCACCTCCAGCCCGGTGGCTTCCTGCTGCTGCACGGACCGCTCCTGCTGCGGCACTGGTTCCCGTTCGACCTGACCGTTCACCTCCTCCTGTCACCCGGCGCCCTGCGCCGCCGAACGCCCGAGACCGACCAATGGACCCTCCCCGCCTTCGAACGCTACGAGGCCGAGACCGACCCTGCCGGCACGGCCGACGTCCTGGTCCGGGCCGACGACCCACGGCATCCGGCGTGGAGCGGCTGAGCGTTCCGCGGCGGGCCCGGCGATCTGCTCTCGGCGGCCGATTCGGCAAACCGCTTTTATGCGTGTGCATGTAACTGGTCTGGTCGGATGACGATCTCCACGAACACCTCCGTCACCTTCGACGACTCCGTGCGCGTCCTCCTCGACGGCAAGAATTTCGCCGCCGTCGCCACGCTCGGCCCCGACGGTGCCCCGCAGAACTCGGTGGTCCGGATCAAACGCGAGGGCGACACGGTGCTGTTCTCCTCCACCGACGGCCGCCAGAAAGTGCGCAACCTCCGCCGTGACCCCCGCGTCAGTCTCACCGTCTTCGACCTGGCCGACCCCTACCACTCGGCGGAGATCCGCGGCACCGCCGAGATTCTCCCGGACGAGGGCAAGCGGCTCCCGTGCGAGCTCTCCCACAAGTACCTCGGCATCGACCCGCCCGCGGAGAACGACGACGAGGTGCGCGTGATCATCAGGGTCGTCCCGCGCAGGGTCGTCGCCTTCTCGGCCTGAGGCGGCCTCGGGGGCCGTGGTCCTCGGAGCCGGTCGTGGAGCTCAGAGCCAGCCGTTGCGCCGAAAACCCCGGTACAGCACCAGACAGGCCACGGATATGACACCGATGACGAGCGGATAGCCGAACCGCCAGTGCAGCTCCGGCATGTGATCGAAGTTCATGCCGTACACCCCGCACACCATCGTCGGCACGGCGATCACCGCGGCCCAGGCCGTGATCTTCCGCATGTCCTCGTTCTGTGCGACCGTCACCTGCGCCAGATGCGCCTGGAGAATGGAGTTGAGCAGTTCGTCGAAGGACGCGATCTGCTCCTTGGCCCGCATCAGATGGTCGAGCACGTCCCGGAAGTAGGCCTGTATCTCCGGGGCGATCACCCGTATCGGCCGGGTGGTCAGCTCCTCCATCGGCCTGCCGAGCGGTACCACCGCCCGCTTCAGCTCAAGGAGTTCACGCTTCATCTGGTAGATCCGCCCCGGGTCGGCCCGCGCGCCGTTCTCCGCGAACACATCCGCCTCCACCTGGTCGATGTCGGCTTGCACCGCGTCCGTGACGTTCAGATAGTCGTCGACCACATGGTCCGCGATCGCGTGCAGCACCGCCGCAGGACCCTTGGCCAGCTGACCAGGCGTCGCCTCCAGCTCCTCACGCAGCGGCCCCAGCGAGCCGTGCCGGCCGTGCCGCACGGTGATCACGAACTCCTCGCCGACGAACACCATGATCTCGCCGGTGTTCACCACCTCGCTGGTCGCCGTCAGCGTCTCGTGCTCCACGTAGCAGACCGTCTTGAACACCGCGAACAGCGTCTCGCCGTACCGCTCCACCTTCGGGCGCTGATGGGCCTCGACCGCGTCCTCCACGGCCAGCGGGTGCAGGTCGAACAGGTCGGCGATGCCCGCGAACTCACTGTCCGTCGGCTCGTGCAGCCCCAGCCAGACGAACCCCTCGCCCTTCTTACGCACCCGCTCCACGGCGGAGTACAGATCGCTGCACTCCGGGACCCGCACCCCCTCCTCGTATGTGACGCAATTGACCACCGAGGAGCCCAACGGGGACCGTGCGTGATGGTTCAGGTCGACGCGGGGCCGCCGCCGGGCCAGCCGTGCCACCTTGCGCAGGCCGCCGGCCCTGCCAAGCCCTGTGACCTTCCGCAGATTCCCTGCCATCGTCATCCGGATCTCCTTGCATGGATCCCTCGCGCAACGCTTCCGCGCCCTGCCGGGCAAGTCTGCCAGCCCGGCGTGAGGCACGGGTAAGGCTGTGGGAGCAGCGGATTCCGGTTGGTTCCCGCCTGTGGACAACCCGGCTCCCCTCCCGGACAAGCCGGGCAACTGGGATGATCGCTTCATGACACAGGCCGACGGATATCTCCTCGACAACCGCAAGAGCGAGGCCGGACAGCGCTTCGACGCCTTCGCCACCCTCTTCGACCCCACCACCTTCCGGCACCTTGAGGCATTCGGTCTCGGACCGGGCCGGCGCTGCTGGGAGGTCGGGGCCGGCGGCACCTCCGTGGTGTCCTGGCTGGCGAAGAAGGTCGGACCGACCGGGCAGGTCGTCGCCACCGACATCAACACCTCGCTGCTCGCCACGGCCGCCCACCCACCGGTCGAGGTCCGCACCCACGACGTCGGGGCCGAGGAGCCGCCGGGGGAAGGCTTCGACCTGGTGCACGCCCGGCTCGTGCTGGTCCATGTCCCGGACCGGGAACGGGCGTTGCGCTCCATGATCAAGGCCCTGCGCTCCGGCGGACGGCTGCTGATCGAGGACGCCGACCCCGCCCTCCAGCCCCTGACCTGCCCCTACGAGTACGGCCCCGAGCAACAGCTCGCCAACCGCCTGCGCCAGGGCTTCCGCAAGCTCCTCGCCGAACGCGGCGCCGACCTGTCGTACGGCCGCAAACTCCCGCAACTGCTCCGCGAGGCCGGGCTGCACCACGTGGAGGCCGACGCCTACTTCCCTGTCGCCTCGCCCGCCTGCACCGCCCTGGAATCCGCCACGGTCCGGCAGATCCGCGACCAGCTCGTCACCGCGGGTCTGGCCACCGACGAGGAGATCGACCAGCACCTGGCCAACGTGGCGGCGGGCAGCATGGACCTCGCCACAGCCCCGATGATCTCGGCATGGGGCCGCAAGGAGTAGGTCCGCCGGGCAAGGCAGGCCTGCCGGACAAGGCGCCGGCCCGCCGCTTTGGGCCGCGGTGCCGTGTCAGCCGTGGACGGGCGGTCTGGCGCCCACGCGTTCCACCGCCCTCGCGCCCGCCCGGCAGCCCCGCGCCGCCGCTTCCCCGGGATCCGCGCCGGCGATCAGCGCGGCGAGGAACGCCCCGGTGAAGGCGTCACCTGCACCCGTGGTGTCCCTAGGCGTCGCCGGTTCGGCCGGAACCCGCGCGAGGACGTCGCCCGCCTCGGCGACCAGTGCGCCGTCCGCCCCCGCCTTGGCCACCACCAGCGGCACATGGCGGCTCAACTCTGCCGCCGCCTCTGCCGGATCGGGCAGCCCCGTGAGCAGACAGGCCTCGTCCCGGCTCGGCAGCAGGACGTCCACGCCCTTGACGAGCGCCAGGAAGCGGTCCACACCCAGCGCCACGAGGAACCCGGCCGACGCCGGGTCCAGGCTCACCGGCACGCCACGCGCGCGTGCCGACGCCAGTGCCACCGCCACCAGCGCCCGGCTCGGCCCGGAGAACAGCAGATAACCGGACAGATGCAGCCGGGCGACCCCGTCGAGCAGCGCGTCCGACCAGTCGGCGGGTTCCAGCCGCAGCGACGCCCCGCTGTCCGTGAGAAAGGTGCGCTCGGCCGAGGCGCCGTTGTCGACCAGGCAGATGACCGTCCCCGTCGCGGCCTCCGGGTCCACCACCAGCCTTGGCCGCACCCCGGCCGCGACCAGCTCCCGCTCGTGCCACTCGGCCGCGTCCGCGCCGACCCGCCCCAGCAGCCGTACGTCCGCACAGCCCGTACGGGCGGCCCAGCAGGCCACATTGGCACCTGCCCCGCCGGGCACGGTACGGATCACCGCGGCCGTGTCCGTGCCGGTCGCGAGCGGACCCCGGTGCCGCGCGACGACGTCGGTGACGACGTCCCCGACGACCAGCAGCGCGCCCTCTCCGGCTGTCGTCACCCCCTGGCCCACGCCGAGGCGATCCGCGCCGCCAGCCGTACGTTGCCCCGTACGGCCGCCAGGTTGGCCTCCAGCGAGGCGCCGTCCGTGTGCCGGACCAGATAGTCGAGCAGGAACGGCGTGACCGCCTGACCGGTGATCCCCTCCGCGTCGCACGCGTGCAGCGCGTCGGCGAGCACCCGCGCGTGCAGCGCGGGATCGAGCTGCTCCGCCTCCGGGACCGGATGGGCGACGATCAGCGCCGTATCCGCCGCGTCGAGCGCGTCCTGCGCCCGCATGACGTCCGCGACCTGCACCGGGGTCTCCAGCGTCCAGTCGACCGGATACCCGGAGTCGGACAGATAGAAGCCGGGGAAGCGGGCCGTGCCGTAGCCGGCCACCGCCACACCCAGGGTCTCCAGACGCTGCAGGGTCGCCGGCACGTCCAGGATCGACTTCACGCCCGCACACACCACCGTGATCCGGGTGCGCGCCAGCAGTCCCAGGTCGGCGGACTCGTCCTGGGTCACCGTCCACTCCCGGTGGACCCCGCCGAGACCGCCCGTCGCGAACACCCGGATGCCGGCCAGCGAAGCCAGCTGCGCCGTCGCCGACACGGTGGTCGCCCCGCTCGCCCTCGCCGCCACGGCGAGCGGCAGGTCGCGGTGGCCCAGCTTGCGGATCCCGTCCTCGTTGGCGACCCGCTCCAACTGGTCCTTGGCCAGGCCGACATGGGGCCGCCCGTCCAGCACCGCGATGGTCGCGGGCACGGCACCCTCGCGCCGTACCGCCTCTTCCAGCTCCAGCGCCACCTGAAGGTTGCGCGGGCGCGGCAGCCCATGCGCGATGATCGTGGACTCCAGGGCCACCACTGCCCGGCCCGCGCCGAGTGCCTCACGGACCTCTTCCGACACCACCAGCACCACGCGCCTGCCTCCTGTCCGTCGGTCTTCCCTCATCTCTGGCGGGCGGCACGCCCGGCTAAACGCTTGCGGCCCGTGCGGGACGCCACCAGCCTGGGCAGCATGACGAATCACACGGCACGTCTGGACCATGTCGTCCTCTGGGTCGCCGATCCGGTCGCCGCGGCCGGCTTCTACGAGCGGATGCTCGGCCTGGAGCCCCTGCGGGTCGCCGAGTTCACTGCGGGAGAGGTGTCCTTCCCCTCCGTACGCGTCAACGAGGAGACGATCCTCGACCTCGCGCCGCACACCCTCGCCGAGCGCATGCCGGCGCTCCCCGGCTCCGCGGACAGTGCGGGCCACCCGGTGCACCACATCTGTCTGTCCCTGCCGTCCGACGCTTTCGACGCCCTGCGCGCCCGCCTCGCCGAGCACGCCGTCCCCATGACCGAGGTCGGCCACGACTCCTTCGGCGCCCGCGGGAAGGCCCCGCGCAACTTCTACTTCCGCGACCCGGACGGCAACGTCGTCGAGGCGCGGCACTACGGCTGACCGTCGCTCCCGCCGGGGCGCCTCAGAACAGCGGCTCGGGCAGAACGCCCTCCAGGGCGAGCAGCTTCCGCTTGGTCTCCAGACCGCCGCCGAACCCGCCGATGCCGCCGTGGCTCTCCACCACCCGGTGACACGGCACGACGACCGGCAGCGGATTGGCGCCCATCGCCGCCCCCACCGCCTGCGCCCCGCCGGGCTGCCCCACCCGTCCGGCCAGATCGCCGTATCCGACCACGGTGCCGTATGGGACACCGGCGGCCAGCTCGCGCAGCACCTGCCGGTTGAAGCCGGAGATCAGCGACCAGTCCAGCGGCAGGTCGAAGTCCTGGCGCTCGCCCTCGAAGTACGCCCGCAGCTGGCGTATCGCCTCGGCCAGCACCGGAGCCGCGGCGTCCTCGACGGGCTCGGCGCCCAGCCGGGCCGCCAGCCGCTCCAGAGTCCGCTCCCGCACCGTGTCCGTGGCGTGGAACACCACGGTGACCAGGCCCTCGCGGGTCGCCGCCAGCAGCAGTGGACCGATGTCGGTGCCCACGACCGCCCACACCACCCGCTGCTCGTACTGCCCTTCGCTGTCCATGCGACCCACCGTACGACCCGCCACTGACAACGGCCGCGCTCAGCTCGCGCGCAGCGCGGCCCGCACCACGTCCGGCTTGTTGGTGATGATCCCGTCGACGCCGTAGCGGACGGCCTTCCACGTGGTGGCCGCGTCGTTCACCGTCCACGTGAAGACGCGCAGCGGCTTGCCGTGCGGGCCGTCGAACGAGTGCACGAAGGTGACGTAACCGGCGGAGATCGAACCCACGGACGGGTTGATCAGGTCGGTGAAGCCCGCGTACCGGTGCAGGGACGCCACGGGCGGTGTGCCGAGGTAGCCGGTTGTCACGGCGGGCCTGAGACCGTGCACGATGCGCAGGCTGTCCGCGCTGAAGCTCTGCACGACGATCCGGCCGAGGTGCCGGCCGTCCAGCCAGCCCTCGTTGCCCAGCAGCTCGAGGATCTGCCGCTCGATGCCCGGGTACAGCTCCGGGTTCTTGATCTCCAGGAGCAGCTTCTCGTGGTTGTGCTCGACCCTGCGCATGTATTGCGCCAGAGTCGGCACGCGCGTGCCCGTGTACGCGGCGGAGAACCAGCTGCCCGCGTCCAGCCTGGCGATCTCGGCGGCGGTGAAGTCCTTCACCTTCCAGGGTGCCCGGCCGGGGAAGACCTGTTCGACGTTCGTGGTGCGCTCGAGGCTGTCGTCGTGGAGGACGACCAGTCGGCCGTCCTTGGTGCGCTGGACGTCGTTCTCGACCCAGGCGAAGCCCAGCGCCGCCGCCTTGTCGACGGCGGCCAGCGTGTTTTCGGGTGCGTAGGCGGAGGCACCCCGGTGTGCCAGCACCGTGGGCTCGCGTGCGTCGCCCGCCCGGGCGGCGGGCACCGGGCTCAGCAGAGCGGCCGTTCCAAGCAGCGCGGTGGTGGTGGCGGCTACGGCACGCGCGCGCATGCGTACTCCTCACGTGTGGCGAATACGGACAGCACAAGACTGACAGCAAGGAGTCAACAGCGGCCGGGCGCGGGATGGCCACAGATCGAATGGAGTCACCCAAGTCCGCTCACTGATGCCGCACAACTGAGGCAAGGCCGTGTTTCTTTGCCGGAAAATCGTTCGACCGTTCCGGTGCGGGTCATACTCTCTGCGTCAACCTTGACCGTTCGGGCGGTCCTGGGACGGGGGCGCATATCAAATATTCCGGGACGCAAAGCGTGAAGGGCAGCCACGTATGCAGGGCACGGTCGACGGATTCAGCTACGGGGTGGTCACGCCGCTGGTGGGCTATGTGATGGCCTGCCTCGGCGGTGCTCTCGGGCTGCGCTGCACGACCCGGGCGATGCTGGTGGCCCGGTCCTGGCGGCCCGCCTGGCTGGCCCTGGGGGCGGCGGCGATCGGCTCCGGCATATGGACGATGCACTTCGTCGCCATGATGGGCTTCAGCGTCAAGGGGACGCCGATCCACTACGACAAATCGATCACCTTTGCGAGCCTCGGCCTCGCCATCGTCATGGTGGGCGTCGGGATCTTCATAGTCGGCTACCGGGGCGCCACCGGAACGGCGCTCTTCACGGGCGGTACGGTCACCGGCCTGGGCATCGCCTCGATGCACTACCTCGGCATGGCCGGCCTGCGCCTCAACGGGACCCTGGAGTACAACACGGCCACCGTGGTCGCGTCGGTCCTGATAGGGGTCGTGGCCGCCACCTCGGCTCTGTGGGCGGCCGGGCAGATCCGCGGTTTCCTGTGGAGCGTCGGGGCGAGCCTGGTCATGGGACTCGCCGTCAGCGGTATGCACTACACCGGCATGGCCGCCATGAGCGTCCACCTCCACAACACCGGTGGGACGCCCCCGGGCGAATCGCCCGCCGCTCTGCTCGCCCCCATGCTGATCGGCCCGCTGGCCTTCCTCTGCCTCGCCGCCGTCGTCGTGATGTTCGACCCCATGATGATCATCGGTAGGCCCGACCGGCTCCGGGTGGAGCACAAGCCGGGTGTCCCGGCCGACGAGGTCACCCACCACCCGAGCCGCCGCCCGCAGCTCCGCATCGGCCGCCAGTAGAGCCACCACAGCCCGCGCACTCCGCAAAATCGCTGATCAGAGCCGGTTGTCAGTGCGGGGTCGTACGGTGGATGCCATGCGGCCCGTTTCCCACATCGAACGCACGGTGGCGCCCTTCGAGGTCGTCAGCCCGTACCAGCCCAGCGGCGACCAGCCGGCGGCCATCGCCGAGCTGGCCAAGCGCGTCGAGGCCGGTGAGAAGGACGTCGTCCTCCTCGGCGCGACCGGCACCGGCAAGTCCGCCACCACCGCGTGGATGATCGAGAAGCTCCAGCGCCCCACCCTGGTGATGGCGCCGAACAAGACGTTGGCCGCCCAGCTGGCCAACGAGTTTCGCGAGCTCCTCCCGAACAACGCGGTCGAGTACTTCGTCTCGTACTACGACTACTACCAGCCCGAGGCGTACGTCCCGCAGTCGGACACCTACATCGAGAAGGACTCCTCGATCAACGAGGAGGTCGAGCGACTGCGCCACTCCGCGACCAACTCGCTGCTCACCCGCCGCGACGTCATCGTGGTCGCCTCCGTGTCCTGCATCTACGGCCTCGGTACACCGCAGGAGTACGTCGACCGAATGGTCCCGCTGCGGGTCGGCGACGAGATCGACCGCGACGAGCTGCTGCGTCGCTTCGTCGACATCCAGTACACCCGCAACGACATGGCGTTCACCCGCGGCACCTTCCGCGTCCGTGGCGACACCATCGAGATCTTCCCGGTCTACGAGGAGCTCGCCGTCCGCATCGAGATGTTCGGCGACGAGATCGAGGCGCTGTCCACGCTGCACCCGCTCACCGGCGAGATCATCAGCGACGACCAGCAGCTGTACGTCTTCCCGGCCTCTCACTACATCGCGGGTCCCGAGCGCCTGGAGCGCGCCGTCAACGACATAGAGAAGGAGCTGGCGGAGCGCCTCGCGGAGCTGGAGAAGCAGGGCAAGCTCCTGGAGGCCCAGCGGCTGCGCATGCGCACCACGTACGACATCGAGATGCTCCGCCAGATCGGCAGCTGCTCCGGCGTGGAGAACTACTCGATGCACTTCGACGGCCGCTTGCCCGGCTCTCCGCCCAACACCCTGCTCGACTACTTCCCGGACGACTTCCTCCTGGTCATCGACGAGTCGCATGTCACCGTGCCGCAGATCGGTGCCATGTACGAGGGCGACGCCTCCCGCAAGCGCACCCTCGTGGAGCACGGCTTCCGGCTGCCCTCCGCCCTGGACAACCGCCCCCTGAAGTGGGAGGAGTTCCAGGAGCGGATCGGGCAGGCCGTCTATCTGTCGGCGACCCCCGGCACGTACGAGCTGTCCCGCGGGGACGGCTTCGTCGAGCAGATCATCCGCCCCACCGGCCTTGTCGACCCGGAGGTCGTCGTCAAGCCGACCGAGGGCCAGATCGACGACCTGGTGCACGAGATCCGCAAGCGCACGGAGAAGGACGAACGCGTCCTGGTCACCACGCTCACCAAGAAGATGGCCGAGGACCTCACCGACTACTTCCTGGAGCTCGGCATCCAGGTGCGCTATCTGCACAGCGACGTCGACACCCTGCGCCGCGTCGAACTGCTGCGCGAGCTGCGCGCCGGCGAGTACGACGTCCTGGTCGGCATCAACCTGCTGCGTGAGGGCCTCGACCTGCCCGAGGTGTCCCTGGTGGCGATCCTCGACGCCGACAAGGAGGGCTTCCTGCGCTCCGGTACCTCGCTGATCCAGACCATCGGCCGCGCGGCGCGCAATGTCTCCGGCCAGGTCCATATGTACGCCGACAAGATCACCCCGGCGATGGAGCGGGCCATCGACGAGACCAACCGACGCCGGGAGAAGCAGATCGCCTACAACACGGCCAACGGCATCGACCCGCAGCCGCTGCGCAAGAAGATCAACGACATCGTCGCGCAGATCGCCCGCGAAGAGGTGGACACCGAACAGCTGCTCGGCTCCGGCTACCGCAAGCAGAAGGACGGCAAGGGAGCCAAGGCCCCTGTCCCGGCGCTGGGCGACAAGGCGGCCAAGGGTGCGAAGGCCGGCAAGGCGGCCAGGGGCAAGGCGAAGGAAGCGGTGCCGACCGATCGACCGGCGGCCGAACTCGCCGAGCAGATCGAGGAGATGACGGAGCGTATGCGTGCCGCCGCCGCGGATCTGCAGTTCGAGATCGCGGCCCGGCTGCGTGACGAGGTCTCCGAGATGAAGAAGGAACTGCGCCAGATGAGGGAGGCGGGCCTGGCCTGAACCCTGGGCCGCCGCCGGACCCCGGCATGTGCGCGAAGTGTTGCAACACCGACACAAACCGCGGGCCGGGGTTCGGCACTGTCAGCGGCGCTGCATAGGGTTTTGGACAACCGCGCACTTCGCGGCGACCGGGGACATCCGACGAGGGGACAGCAGCCGTGACCGTCAACATGACCAAGGGTCAGGCCATCAGCCTGGAGAAGAAGGACGGCGGCTCCCTGAGCGCGGTCCGCATGGGTCTTGGTTGGAAGGCGGCACCCAGGCGCGGGCTGTTCGGCTCGCGCACCCGTGAGATCGACCTGGACGCCTCGGCGGTGCTGTTCGCCGACAAGCAGCCCGTCGACGTCGTGTTCTTCCGCCATCTGGTGAGCGACGACGGCTCCGTCCGGCACACGGGCGACAACCTCGTCGGCGGCGCGGGGCAGGGCGGCGACGACGAGGCCATCCTCGTCGACCTCGCGCGCGTCCCGGTCCACATCGACCAGATCGTCTTCACCGTCAACTCCTTCACCGGCCAGACCTTCCAGGAAGTACAGAACGCCTTCTGCCGACTGGTCGACGAGACCAACGGCCAGGAACTCGCCCGCTACACGCTCGACGGCGGCGGCGAGTACACCGCCCAGATCATGGCGAAGGTGCACCGGTCCGGCTCGGGCTGGACGCTGACTGCCCTGGGCGTGCCGGCCAAGGGCCGCACCTTCCAGGACCTGGTGCCCACGATCCTGCCGGTCCTCTAGGAGAGGCCCCGCGGCGCACGACGACACGACACACAGGGGGTCATGGGCGATGGCGGCCGAGTTGGGGCGCGGGCAGAACCATCCGCTCTCGTGGAACCGCGTCGAGATCCGGATCTCGGCCGATGTGCCGGTCGTGGCCGGGGCCACCCTCGCCGACGACAGCGGCCGGGTGGGGGGCGCCGACCGGGTGGCCCATCCGGGCGCGCCCACCCTGCCCGGGATCGAGGTCTCCCGGCAGGCGGCCGCCGAACACCGGCTCGCCGTCGACCTCGACGCCCTGCCCGAGGCCGTGCACCGGGTCAGCATCCTGATCGCCCTGCCCGCCACGCCCGGCGCCCCGCTCCGCTTCGGCGCCCTCACCGCGCCGCGCGCCGCGGTCACCGGCCTCGACGGCGCCGAGGTCGTCGGCTACACCCTCGCCGGCCTGGACGCCGAATCGGCGGTCGTGGCCCTGGAGCTCTACCGCCGCCAGGGTGCCTGGAAGATCCGCGCGGTCGGCCAGGGCTACGCGGAGGGCCTCACCGCTCTCCTCGCCGACCAGGGCCTGACCGGGGCCGCCGAACTCGCCTGCGGGATCGAGGAGGCGGTGGCGCGCGGTGTGGCGCGGTCCGTCCCGGTGCGTACGGACACCAGCCGCTCCCGTCGTACGGCCGCCTCCGTCGCCCGCCCCGAGCTGTCCGGCACCGTCGCCGGGTCCCCGTACGATGTTCAGGCACCCGGGGAGGGCAGCGATGGGCCGATTCCTTCCGCCGGCCCCGGTGAACCGGGGCCGGCGTCCAGTGGCGGCCGGTCCCCGGCCTCCGAAGAACCCGCTGCCTTCGAGGAACCTGCTGTTGCCGAGGCCGCGACGCCCGCCGACGGCCCCATCGACTACACACATCCGAAGCGCCGCCAGGCGTCCCCGTCCACGGCCCCGGCGGCATCCGCCGACGGTCCCGCGCCGCCCGTCGCGGGCGATGCGGTCGGCTGGTCCATGGACGAGCGGCTGTACAACCAGGTCTGGGGCATGTTCGAGGACCTGGCCCGCTCCACCGCCGCGTACCGCAGTGCCGTAGATTTCGCCGAGTCGCGCATGGAGGAGGAACTCGACCATGTCCTCGCCGACCCCCGCAGCCGTCTGGGCTCGGCGGGCGACGCCGCACGTGAGGCGGCCCGCACCCGGCAGACCCAGCTGATCGACCAGGCCCAGGCGGTCCTCGACCGTGACCTTGCCCAGCTCGCCGCCGAGTCCGAGGTCGTCGAGCCCGCCCTCCCACCGGCGTACGCACGCTGGGACAACCCCGTCTGGCACGCCTACCGGGTACCGGCAGAGCCGCCGATGGCCGTACGACTGGGCGATCTGCACCTCGCCGAGAGCGAACCGCTGCGGATCCCAATGCTGGTCCGGCTGCCTCTGGAGCGCGGCCTGTGGATGGACAGCGGCCTCACCGCGACTCCTGACGGTGCCTTTCCCGACGCCGGTGAGCTGCGGCACCTCGCTCTGCAGACGGCGGTGGCGCTCGCGGCCCGGCTGCTCGCCGTGCATCCGGCAGGGGAGTTCGGTGTGCAGGTCATCGATCCGGCCGGTTCCGGTGCCTCCGCACTCGCCCCGCTGACGGGAGCCGGCGTACTGGCCGGGCCACCCGCGACAGGCGCGACCGGTGTGGCGGACGTGCTGGGGCGGCTGACCGAGCGCGTCGATCTGGTGCAGATGGCCGTACGCGGCGGCGCGGCCGACGCCCTGCCGCCCGGTCTGGACACCTCGCAGCACCTGCTGATCGTCAACGAATTCCCGCACGGTTTCGACGACCGGGCCGTCACCCAGCTGCGCTATCTCGCGGACGAGGGCCCGGATGTCGGTGTCCATCTCCTGCTGGTCGCCGACCGCGAGGACGCCGCCGCCTACGGACCGTTGCTCGATCCGCTGTGGCGTTCACTGATGCGACTCACACCGGTACCGGACGATCACCTGGCCGACCCGTGGGTGGGCCATGCATGGACGTATGAGCCCTGCCTCGTTCCTGCCGGCAGTCAGGTGCTCCAGCAGGTGCTCGACCAGGTCGCGATCGCTCACACCAAGCATATGTAAACACTCTGACCAGGTGTTTTGGTCTTTCTTTTGCCAATCACTTTACCTTCCTTTGGTGATTGGGGTACTGTTTTCCGTACGGAGGGGAGTACTCCCTGTCTGCTGCGGCGTACCCGTCAATACGGATCCCATCGGATCCCGGGGCGTCGGCCCGTCTCGGGTGGAAGAGACCTCCGGCAGCGACGACGCTGACTCTTTGCCGTTCACGAACCGGAGGCGCAGTGGATGTATCCGTGACCCTATGGGTCCTCACCATCGTGGGTCTGGCCGCCCTGATCGCGGTCGACTTCTTCATCGGCCGCAAGCCGCACGACGTATCCGTCAAGGAAGCCGGAATCTGGACCGTCGTCTGGATCGCCCTGGCCGGACTCTTCGGCCTCGGCCTGCTCGTCTTCTCCGGCGGTCAGCCCGCCGGCGAGTTCTTCGCGGGCTTCATCACCGAGAAGTCGCTGAGCGTCGACAACCTCTTCGTCTTCGTCCTGATCATGGCGAAGTTCGCCGTGCCCTCGCAGTACCAGCAGCGGGTGCTGCTTGTCGGCGTCCTCATAGCCCTGGTCCTGCGAGCCATGTTCATTGCCGCGGGCGCCGCGATCCTCGCCAACTTCTCGTGGGTGTTCTACCTCTTCGGAGCCTTCCTGATCTGGACCGCCTGGAAGCTGATCCAGGAGGCCCGGGCGGACGAGGAGGAAGAGGAGTTCGAGGAGAACAAGCTGCTCAAGGCCGCGGAGCGCAGGTTCGGCGTGGCCGACCGCTACCACGGCACCAAGCTGTGGATCCAGCAGAACGGCAAGCGGGTCATGACCCCGATGCTGGTCGTGATGCTCGCGATCGGTACGACCGACGTCCTGTTCGCGCTGGACTCCATCCCGGCGATCTTCGGCCTGACGCAGGACCCGTACATCGTCTTCACGGCCAACGCCTTCGCGCTGATGGGTCTACGGCAGCTGTACTTCCTCATCGGCGGACTGCTGAAGAAACTGGTCCACCTCTCCTACGGCCTGTCGATCATCCTGGGCTTCATCGGCGTCAAGCTGGTGCTGCACGCTCTGCACGAGTCCGGCGTCCATGTCCCGGAGATCAGCATCCCGGTCTCGCTCGGCGTCATCTGCGCGGTCCTGATCGTCACCACGATCACCAGCCTGCGGGCCACCAGGAAGCAGGCGGCGGCCGAGACGGCGCAGGCCAGGAGCGAAGGAGCTCCGAAGGACAGCATCGACGTCTGACGACGTCGGACGTAGGAACCACCACCCCGTCGAGCCGTGCGAAGCGCATTGCCGACCCACCGCTCCCGGTGCTTCGTTGGGTGGCGGAGCGTCCCCGGTCGGGGGCGCCGCCACCCGGTGGAGGCAACCGTGACATTCGTCCAGATCATCGACTTCGAGACCGACCGCATCGACGAGATGAAGGGCCCTGGCGGACGAGATGGGCAACGAACTCGCCGGCCATGAGGACGGCCCCACCCGCCGCCTGATCCTCAGGGACCGGAGCCGGCCCGGCCACTACCTGGGAGTGATCGAGTTCGACTCCTACGAGGAGGCCATGCGGAACAGCGAGGACTCCGAGACGAGCAAGTTCGCCGAGCAGATGGCCGCCCTGTGCACCCGCCCGCCGTCCTTCACCGACTGTGACGTCGTGGGCAGTAACCCTTCGACCGAGCACCCTCCTAGGACCGGGGGCTGTGCCGTGCCGTGCCGGCTGCAGGCCCCCGGAGTCCGAAAGGATTGGAATGCGAACCTCGTACACCTCTGCCACCATCGCTGCATGATCACTCGGCTCGGGTCGCTCACCACTCAGTGGACGTTCCTCGTGCCGGTGGTCGCGGTCGTCCTGCTCCTGTTCACCTGGGGCCGTGAGCTGCCCGGCGCGGTCGTCGCACTGGCGACCGTGGTCCTCGCCGGATCCGTCCTCGCCGCCGTCCACCACGCCGAGGTCGTCGCCCACCGGGTCGGCGAACCCTTCGGCTCCCTGGTCCTCGCCATCGCCGTGACGATCATCGAGGTCGCCCTGATCGTCACTCTCATGGTCGACGGCGGCGACAAGAGTTCCACCCTGGCCCGGGACACCGTCTTCGCCGCCGTGATGATCACCTGCAACGGCATCGTCGGCATCTGTCTCCTCGTCGCCTCCCTGCGCCACGGCACCGCGGTCTTCAACCCCGAGGGCACCGGCGCCGCCCTCGCGACCGTGGCCACCCTGGCCACGCTCAGCCTGGTCCTGCCGACCTTCACCACCAGCAGACCGGGCCCGGAGTTCTCCGGCGTCCAGCTGACCTTCGCGGCCCTGTCCTCACTGATCCTGTACGGCCTGTTCGTCGCCACCCAGACCGTGCGGCACCGCGACTACTTCCTGCCGATCACCCGGCAGGGCGAGGTGATCGACGGCGACGATCACGCCGAGGCACCCTCCGCGCGCGCCGCCTGGATCAGCGTCGGCCTGCTGGGCCTCGCCCTCGTCGGCGTCGTCGGACTGGCCAAGGGCGTGTCGCCCACGATCGAGTCCGGCGTGGAGGCGGCCGGCCTGCACCCCGCCGTCGTCGGTGTGATCATCGCCCTGCTGGTGCTGCTCCCCGAGACCATCGCCGCCCTGCGCTCCGCTCGCCGCGACCGCGTGCAGACCAGCCTCAACCTGGCGCTCGGCTCGGCCATGGCCAGCATCGGTCTGACCATCCCCGCCGTCGCCCTCGCCTCCATCTGGCTCTCCGGCCCCCTGGTCCTGGGCCTCGGCGCGACCCACATGCTGCTGCTCGCGCTCACCGTGGTGGTCAGCTCCCTCACGGTCGTGCCGGGCCGGGCCACACCGCTCCAGGGCGGCGTCCACCTGGTGCTGTTCGCCGCCTATCTGGAGCTGGCGATCAACCCCTAGGCTCCACTCATCCGGTGACCGGCTCGGCCGCCGCCACCGGCACCGGGCGCGTCTCCGGCAGCAGCGCGAAGCAGCCGAGGCTCAGCAGCGCGATGGCCGTCAGGTACGCCCCCACCGCCCACGGCACGCGCCCGCTGTGCTCCGCCAGGGCCGTCGCCGCGATCGGTGTGAGCGCGCCTCCGAAGACACCGCCGAGGTTGTAGCCGACGGCGGCGCCGGTGCAGCGCACCCGGGGTTCGTACAGCTCGGGCAGATAGGCGGCGATGACCGAGAACATGGTGATGAAGGAGACCAGCGCGCCCGTGAACCCGAGGAACATCAGCAGAGGCTCACCGGTCGCCAGCAGCGCGACCATCGGGAACATCCACAGCGCCGAGGCCGTACACCCCACCAGGCACAGCGACCGCCGTCCGTACCGGTCGCCGAGCAGGGCCATCACCGGAGTGAGCGAGCCCTTCACCACCACGGCGCCCATGATGCAGATCAGCATGACGGTACGGCTCACCCCGAGCCGGTCCGTCCCGTACGCCAGCGACCAGGTGGTCACCGCGTAGAACACCGCGTACCCGACCGCGAGCGCCCCCGCCGTCAGCAGCACCAGCCGCCAGTGATGTCGTACGACCTCGGCGATCGGCACACGCGCGTGGTCGTCGAGCTCCAGGAACCGGGGGCTCTCGGCGAGCGACGAACGCAGCCACAGCCCGCTCAGCGCCAGCGCTCCCGCCGCCCAGAACGGGACCCGCCATCCCCACTGCGCGAACTGCGCTTCCGACAGTGACGCCGACAGGGCCAGCATCACGCCGTTGGCGAGCAGAAAGCCGACGGCCGGGCCGATCTGCGGAAAGCTCGACCACAGGGCGCGCCGCCCGGGGGGCGCGTGCTCCGCGGTCAGCAGCACCGCCCCGCCCCACTCCCCGCCGAGCCCCAGCCCCTGCAGAAAGCGCAGCACGAGCAGCAGTACGGGCGCGGCGACGCCCATCGTGCCGTACGTCGGCAGACAGCCGACCGCGACCGTCGAGATGCCGGTCAGCAGCAGGGACGCGACGAGCACCGGACGTCGGCCACGCCGGTCGCCGATTTGCCCGAACAGCACCGAGCCCAGCGGCCGGGCAGCGAACCCGACGCCGAACGTTCCGAACGCCGCCAGCGTCCCGGCGAGCGGTGAGAACGTCGGGAAGAACAGCGGCCCCAGGACGAGCGCCGCGGCCGTGCTGTAGACGAAGAAGTCGTAGAACTCGATCGCGGTTCCGGCGAGCGAGGCGGCCGCCAGCCGCGGCATCGAGGAAACCTTTACGGTGCGTACATCGTGCATGTCGCGTCAACTACCCACCGTGACCGTCAGTTACGGGGGCGCACGGCGCCCTTCGCGGGCGCCTCGGCGCATCGTGATAAACCGGTCTGAGCCGCGGTCCACCCAGGGCCGCTCATCGTCCGAACGGACCGGAGGAAGCGTGCCCCGCACCCTGGCCAACGCCCCGATCATGATCCTCAACGGGCCCAACCTGAACCTGCTCGGCCAGCGCCAGCCCGAGATCTACGGCTCCGACACACTCGCCGACATCGAGGCTCTGTGCGTCAAGGCGGCGGCCGCGCACGGTGGCACCGTGGACTTCCGGCAGTCCAACCACGAGGGTGAACTGGTCGACTGGATCCACGAGGCACGCCTGAACCACTGCGGGATCGTCATCAACCCGGCCGCCTACTCGCACACCTCGGTCGCCATCCTGGATGCCCTCAACACCTGTGACGGGATGCCCGTGTTGGAGGTCCACATCTCCAACATCCACAAGCGCGAGTCGTTCCGGC
This sequence comes from Streptomyces sp. NPDC096040, assembly GCF_040303265.1. Classification (NCBI taxonomy): domain Bacteria; kingdom Bacillati; phylum Actinomycetota; class Actinomycetes; order Kitasatosporales; family Streptomycetaceae; genus Streptomyces; species Streptomyces sp. NPDC096040. The sequence goes on along the minus strand of NZ_JBEOTA010000028.1, from coordinate 65,173 downwards.
ACCACTCCTATGTCTCCCTGCGTGCCGACGGCGTGATCGCCGGCTGCGGTGTCCAGGGCTATGTGTTCGGCGTGGAGCGGGTGGCGGCGCTGGCCGGCGCCACGACCGCCGACGCGTGACGTCTCAGAGCCGTCCGGCCTCCACGACCCGCCGCAGGAAGCGCCGGGTGCGTTCCTGCTGCGGGTCTCCGAACACCTGCTCGGCAGTGCCGTGTTCGAGTACGACGCCGCCGTCGAGGAAGCACACCTGGTCGGCGACGTCCCGGGCGAAGCCCATCTCGTGCGTCGCCAGCACCATGGTCATGCCCTGGCCCTTCAGATCCCGGACCACGGTGAGCACCTCGCCGACCAGCTCCGGGTCGAGGGCGGCGGTGATCTCGTCGAGCAGCAGCAGCCGGGGCCGTACCGCGAGGGCGCGCACGATCGCCACCCGCTGCTGCTGACCGCCGCTCAGCCGGTCGGGGTAGGCGCCTGCCTTGCCGGCCAGCCCGAGGCGCTCCAGGAGCTCTCTGGCCCGTTCCTCGGCCTCCGCGCGGGAGACGCCGTGCACTCGCCGCGGCGCCAGGGTGATGTTGTCCAGCACGGTCATGTGCGGGAAGAGGTTGTACGCCTGGAAGACCACGCCGATACGGCGGCGCACCGCGTCCTGGTCCGCGCGCGGGTCGGTGATCTCCTCGCCGTCCAGCCAGATCGCGCCGTCGTCGATCTCCTCAAGGAGGTTGGCGCAGCGCAGCAGCGTCGACTTGCCGGAACCGGACGCGCCGATCAGCGCGGTCACCGTGTGCGGGGCGACCGCCAGGTCCACGTCCCGCAGGACCACCGAAGCGCCGAAGGTCTTGCGGACGGACTCCATGCGCAGAACAGGTGTGTCGCTCATATGGATCCTCCCTGGGCCCGCTGCCGGTCCATCCTGGCCGTCACCCAGTCCGTGAAGCGGGTCATCGGGATGGTCAGCGCCACGAAAACCAGCCCGGCGACGATGTACGGCGTGTAGTTGAGGCTGCGGCCCACGATGATGTCGGCCGCCCGTACGGCGTCGATCGCGCCGCCGATCGACACGAGACCGGTGTCCTTCTGGAGCGACACCAGGTCGTTGAGCAGCGGCGGCACCTGACGCCGTACCGCCTGCGGAAGCACGACATGGCGCAGGGCCTGCCGGTTGGTGAGGCCGAGGGAGCGGGCCGCAGCGCGCTGCGAGGGGTGGACGGACTCGATACCGGCCCGGAACACCTCGGCGACGTAGGCCGAATACGTCAGTGTGAGCGCGGTCCCGCCGAGGAGTACCGGGTCGACCGTCACACCCTGCAGACGCAGCGCCGGGACGCCCAGGACCACGATCATCAGGTTGATGATCAACGGTAGTCCGCGGAAGAAGTCGGTGTACGCCGCCGCGAGCGCCCGCAGCGGAAAGAACACCGGACCGCGCAGTGTGCGGGCGATGGCGATCAGCATGCCGAGGACCAGTACGGCGGCACCGCAGACGACCAGCAGCCGGACGTTCAGCCACAGCCCTTCGAGGACCTTCGGAAACGCCTCGCGCGCGTACTGCCCGTTGAAGAACGTCTCCTTGGTGCGCGGCCAGCCGGGCGCGTTCACGACGACCAGGTAGAGCACGGCCGCCGTGACCAGCGTCGAGAGCGCGGCGATCGCGGTGGCACGGCGGGCCCGGGCACGCTGGTAGCGCTCCCGCTCCAGTCGCCGTCCGGACGGGGCGTAGCCGTCGTCCCCGTGCGCGGGCATGCCACTCGTGCCGTCCGCGCCCTCCCGGCCTGACTCGTCCTTGATGACGGTCACTTGAGCACCGGGGCGTCGACGGCGTCGGAGAGCCACTGCTGCTCGATCTTCGCCAGCGTGCCGTCCTTGCGCAGCGTGTCGACGGCGTTCGTGACGCACGAGGTGAGCGCGCTGCCCTTGTCGAGCACCAGACCGAACTGCTCCGGCGTTCCGCCCTGGTTCTCGAACTGGCCCACGATCTTCGCGTTCGTCACCTCGGCCGAGGTGATGTAGAACGCGGTCGGGAGGTCGGTGACGATCGCGTCCACCTGGCCGTTCTTCAGCGCCGACTTGGCCTGGTCGTTCTTGGCGTACACGGCGGGCTGCTGCGACGGCTTCACCACGTCGGTGATGTAGTCGAGGCTGGTGGTGCCGACCTGGGCGCCCAGCTTCAGCCCCTTCAGACCTGCGATGCTGGTCGCCTTCGCGGCCTTGCTGTCCTTGAGCGCGATGACCGCCTGACGCACGTCGTAGTAGCCCGACGAGAAGTCGACGGCCTTCTTGCGCTCGGCGCTGATGGACACCTGGTTGATGTCGAAGTCGAAGGTCTTGACACCGGGCGCGAACGCCTTGTTAAAAGGCACGCTCTGCCAGACGACCGCGTTCTTGCCGTACCCCAGTTGCTTCGCCACGGCGTACGCGACCGCCGACTCGAAGCCGTCGCCGTTGGCCGGCTTGTCGTCCTTGAACCACGGCTCGTACGCCGGCTCGTCCGTCGCGATCGTCAGCTTGCCGGACGTCTGGGTGGCCAACTTGCCCTTGGCGCAGGTGGTTCCGGTCGACGAGGAGGACCCGCCGGAAGCCTTGTCGTCCGGCTGCGGAGCACAGCCGACAGCGGTGGCGAGCAGGGCTATGGTGGCGGCGGCGACAGCGTGGCGCAGTGCGCTCGGGGCAGGGTGCATGGCGGGAGAGTGACAGCGAACACCGCGTATGTCCAGGTCAAGAGGGTATTTGTCCGCATACTGGGAACCGGTGTTGCGGTCTTGTGAACGTTGCCGGCTGCTGGTTGCGAGGTGGACACGCCGGGGCCGCCGGTCGAGGGCGGGGAATGGTGACCGGCGGCCCGTACCGCTCAGGAGCCGTCATCCTGCGCGGGGCTGCTACCAGTTGACCCTGCGACGACGCACGCGGGGAGCGTGCGCCGTCCCCCGGCGCGTGCGAACTGTTCACACGGGGCGCGCGATCGGTCAGCGCGGGGCGTGCGGGGTTGCATGCGCGGGGCGCGGGCGAAGGGGCGTGCGCCGGGCGCGAGTTGAGAACCGTGCGCCGAGCGCGGTGACACCCGTGCGCCGGGCCTTGTACTCACACGCACGGCGTGCACGCGCGCTCACCACCCGCGCGCGTGCCACTCCGGCAGGTGCGGGCGCTCGGTGCCCAGGGTGGTGTCGTTGCCGTGCCCCGGGTACCCCCAGGTCTCGTCCGGCAGTACGTCGAAGATCTTCGTCTCGACGTCGTGGATCAGGCTGGCGAAGGCCTTCGCGTCCTTGCGCGTGTTGCCGACCCCGCCGGGAAAGGAGATCACCCCGGACAACACCGTGGACACCTACACGAAGTCGTGTCGGGTGTGGGGCAGGTTCTGCGCCTCCACCGGCCTGCCGGAGCTGGAGGGCTCCCGCGGCACCCTGGTGACGTTCGTGACCTGGATGCTGCGTGAGGGGCAGCAGAACGGCACGGGCTACGCCTCCACTTCGGCTTCCACGCATCTGGCGGCCGCCGTCGTTGGGCTGCGCCAGCGCGGCGTGCAGGTCTCCGGCGACGACCAGGGCGAGGCTCGCGCCGCGCTGGAGGGCCTGACGGTCAAACTCTTGCAGAACGGGGAACGGCGCGGCCGTGGACAGGCGGTCGGCGCCGACGGGCTGCGGGTCCTTGCCCGCACCTGCCCCGACACTCTCGCCGGAGCCCGGGACAAGGCGCTCATCCTGACCGGCTTCCACTATGCCTCGCGCGCCCAGGACCCCGCCGGCCTTCAGTCCGGCGATGTCGCCCTGACGCCGCGCGGCATGGTTGTGTCGGTGCTCACCGGCAAGACCAAGCACAGTGCCGTGACGCGAAGATCAACCGCCAGGATGACCCGGAGGTGTGTCCGGTAGAGGCGTGGACGGCGTACCCGGCTCGCCTCGCCGCCGACGTCTTCAAGCTGGCGGAAGCTTACTGAGGCTTATCGGGCGTCAAGCACCTCGTCGGCGCTGCGGGGCTCTTTGCGTGGCTGCTGGTTGAGTTTGTGGCGTTGGATGGAGGATTGTCGGTAGACCTCTTTGCGGGCCCGCATGATGTTGCCAAGTGGGGCGTGTTCGGCGGTGACGCGCCAGGGTGTGAAGGACAGTGAGTCCATCTTCGCCAGGTTCTCCGGACCGGAGATGTCCTGCTGGGGGAGCCGCAGCTTGGCCACGATGACGGACGGCGACAGTTGCTCGGGCCACTCCACGGTGGTGTCCTCCACCGGCATGCGTTCCAGGTCGGTGCAGAGCTGGACCTGGATGTCGAAGGCGTAGGGCCGCTCCTGCAACTCGGCCTGGAGGGCCGGTCGGAAGACCTCCTGCGCGGAGGACGGGTCGATGGTGCGCCGGACCACCGCGGCGGCACAGTCCGGGTCGGGTGTGATGCGCACCTTGGCGATGTAGTCGCCGTGTCTGACCGCGCCCATCGTCCAGTAGCTCGACAGGAGCAGGTTTGCCGGAGGGGTCTTCGACAGGCGGAGGAAGGCCAGGAACTCGTCCCATGCCCAGTTGTCCTGGTCCAGCGTTCCCTTGCCGGTCACGAACTCGGTGAAGAAGCGATGCGCGCCGGGCCGGCCCTGGGAGAAGTAGGCCGCTGCGTTCAGGAACAGTTCCTGGATGAAGAGGTAGTGCTCGACTGTGTTGCAGAAGAAGATCGGTCCGTTGATGTTGGCGTAGTCGAAGGTGCCCGTGTCCGGTTCGTCTTCCAGCAGGGTGGGGCCGGGGATGTCGAAGACCTTCAGCGCCAGTCCGGTGGCGGCACCCAGTCGCGCGTCGGCGCCGGCGTGCGGCGAGCCGTTGGAGAACCGGATGAGCGCATCGTGGGTTCCCGGCGTCGCGTAGATGCCCTGGGCGTACTCGGGGGGCAGCCCGTCCAGGATCTCCACTTCTCCACGGACCAGTCCGTAGCCTTTGGCGTGGGCGTCGCGCAGGGCCTGTCCGGTGCCCCCGGCCTGGACGGACTCGGCAATGTAGCTCTCTGTCTTCTCGATCACCGTCTGCACGTGCTGGTCGAAGTCCGGGTCCTGTACCTCGACGTCAGGCGTGTAGGGGACGAACTGTGCTGCCATGACTTCGACCTCTCCTCCGAGAAGCGAGATCGGGCCTCAGGGGTGGGGGTTTACCTTCAGTCCTCCAGTTCGGCGAGCCAGCGCAGGGCACGCAGCCCCGGTACGAAGCAGTACTCACCGCCGCGGGTGACCACGAAGCTGGGCAGGTTCCGCAGGCGGCGCCGGACCGGCTTGGCGGGGATGGTGACGCTGCTGGTTCCGTCGTGATGCCCGGCCACCGGGTCCTGCTCGCCGGGGTAGCCGATGAAGTTGCCGTCGTTGACCCACTCTGCCTTGATGAACTCGAACTGCCGCTCCAGGTGGGCCCCGATGAAGACGCCGACCAGGCCCCGGTCGGCACCGTCGTCTTCCAGGACGCCCTCGGGCAGCGGCGGGCCGTAGGTGGTGCCGCGGCGGATGATCCGATGCATCCGCGCGTCGCCGATGATGGTGGCGTCGCGGGGGTTGTTCCGGCGGATGTGTGCGCCGGCGGGGCATCGCAAGCCGCGATCGTCGTTGTCCCGGTACAGGAAGTTGTTGACGCGCTGCGGGTCCGCCGCCAGCTCCGGGTCATCGTGCTCCGGCGTCAGCGTCAGCGGCGCGCCACTCGGCCAGCGTCCGACCATTTTCGCCGCAAGGAGTGCTTCCTCCTCGGCGTTGGAGCTGTTGGCGCGCAGGTACCGGCGCCAGGCCGCCACGTTGGTGTGAATCTTGCGAACGGCCACGTAGGTTCCGTTGCGTCCCAGCACCTCGGGGCTGGGCATGGCCGGCAGATTGCCGGTTTCGTCGGGGTAGCCGAGGATGAACTCGCCGGCCTTGATGGGGGCTTCCTGTGGATTGGAGCCGGGCAGTCCGACACCTTCGATGTTCGGATGGCTGATGCCGTCCCGGAAGCCGAAGGTGGTGCGTCCGGTCGGAAGCTGGTGGACGTCCTGTTCCCAGATCACCTGGACACCGGGGGTTTCCTGGTAAGCGACTTGGGCCTGCTCCAGTTCCCGGTCGAGTTGCGCCGCATCTGAGGCCAGGGCGCTCAACGCGATATGGATGTCGCCCGTCCCGAACGGTTTCTCCCACTGAGCCGGGGCGTTCTCGCCCACATCACCGATCAATTCCGCCCGAGCGGCCATGCCCTCACGGAACGCCCGCGGAAAGCTGTCCAGCGATTCCTGGGGCACCCCAAGGGCCCTCAGTCCCTGATAGGTGAACGCCACAGCCACCCAGGCATCCCGGCTCCGGTCCACGCTCGGCAGGCCGCCCGAGGTCAGCGGGAGCAACCGCCGCAACAGGGCACGCCCGGCACGGCGGTCGTCGACGTGCAGGAAAGTGAACTTCCCCTCGTAGGGGACGGGCCGCGGGCGCAGCGCCCCGCTCTGGACGTCCTCGATCTCGACGCGTACACCGGCCCCGCTGCCGCTGTCTGCCGTGCTCATGATCTTTCTGGCCTCCGCATCGGTTCCTGTCCGGACAGCCCCGCAGAGGCTGGTTCGCGCCCACCGACGCGCTCCACCGAAGTCGGCACAGCTCTGCGGGACAGCTGCGCCCGGGTTCTAGGCTGAGGCTTCTTCCAGCAGCTTCTGGAAGGCAGGCGTGTTCACCAGCTCCACGTTGGCCGGGTTCTCAAGCGCCGCGCGGAACTCGGCGGTGTCCAGCACCTCTTCGAACGCCTCCTCCACGCGATGGTCCTTGTAGATCTGCTGAACGGTCAGATCGGGATAGGCGCTGACGAAGACGTTCGCGGGCGCCTGGCGGGCCACGAACCAGTCCTTCACCCCGGGATCCTTGACGCCGGGGAACCCCACGCTGTGGGAGAAGACCTTGTCGAAGCGCTCCCCGACCACCGTCTTGGCGAAGTCGTCGATGTAGGCGTCCCACGAGCCGTCGAAGACGCTGGCGAACATGAACCGGGTGTCGTTGTCGAAGATCACGTGCCGTGCGTCATGCAGGGTGCCGATCTGGCGCACCGCCGCATGAACCCTCTCCGACACGGCCGCGTCGGACATCGCGGCGAGATCCTTCCGCAGCCCGTCAGCATGGCCAGGCTTGATCTCGGTGAACACAGTGAACTCGCTGCAAACCCCATCCGACCTGCCCGGACGTTCGGGTTGAGCCGACTGACTCTGTGCCGTTGCAGTCATCGTGAGACTCCCCTGCCACGGATCGGGGTGAGGGTCACCAAGCGCCCGAACCCAGGGCACCATCGCCCTCACCAGTCCATGCTCACCACGGATGCACAGCCTCGCATCTCGGTCGCCGAGGAACGCGGCCCGAGTCGAAGCTGCCGAGGACAGATCGAGCCGGGGACAGGAAGATGGGACTGGGCCGTGCGTGCTGAGTACGGGGTTGTCACCCTCTCGGTCCGCCGTTTCCACGCGGCCGTGAAGCCGCGGCGCGACCTTTCGCTCAAGAACCCCTCGCGCCGGGCAGGCGGATCGCCCCCTGACCCCAGCTGGAGGCAGCCATGGGCGCAGTTCTCGGTGACGTGCTGGGTTTCGCGGCCGGCGTCGCGGTCAGCCCGCTTCCGATCATCGCCGTCATCCTCATCCTCGCCACGCCCCGAGGACGGCTCAACGGAATCCTCTTCACCGTCGGCTGGATCCTCGGGCTATCGGCCCTGGGCGCCGTGATGCTGGCGATCGCCTCCCCGGCGGGTGCCTCCGCGCACAAGCACCCGGCCACCTGGGTGGGGGCTCTCAAGCTCGCTCTCGGCCTGCTCCTCCTCTTCTTCGGCGCCCGGCAGTGGCGGCGGCGCCCAAAGGATCACTCGCAGGCAAAGCTGCCGAAGTGGATGGGCGCGATCGACCGCCTCACGCCGGTCAAGGTCTTCGGACTCGGAACGGCCCTGGCCGCGCTCAACGCCAAGAACGCCCCGCTGACCATCGCCGCCGGCGCCGCCATCGGCTCAGCCGGACTGCCGGTCGGGCAGCAGATCGCATCACTGGCGATCTTCGTCGTGATCGCCACACTCGGCCTGCTGGTCCCGCTCGGCGTCTTCCTCTTGGGCGGAGTCCGTGCCAAGACCACACTCGGCAACTGGAAAGACTGGGCGGCCCAGCACAACATCGCCGTGATGGCAGTCCTGTTCTTCGTCCTCGGGTTGAAACTGCTCGGAGACGGCATCTCCATCCTCACCTCCTGACAGAGCCACCACACGTTGCGGTGCGGTCCGATCACAGACGTAAACCCGCAGCAGTCCCGGGAGTCAGGCTGGCCAGGTAGGTGTCGAGGTCGGCGTCGGCCGGGTGGGCGATGGCCGGGGACGTGGATGCCGCAGCAACCGACAGGATCGGTAGAGGGATCTACGCCGTTTGCGCAGTACGGCCAGGAAGGCGCCCCGGGTATAGGGGGTCGGGGCGTGCTCATGGCGTGGCGGCTTCATGATGTGTCTAGTGTTGCGGGGAGTCACGGTCAAACCCACGGACTTGCCGTCCGGCCCCTTGGCCGGCCACTTGTGACCTCCTGCGCTGCCCACGGGTTCGCGCGGACAGGGGCGAACTGCACCAGGGCGTGGGTACGCCGCGAAGTCCTTGCCGCCCGGCCACGGCGCTGCGCGTGTGCGGCGTGGCCGTAAAGAACCAGTCGGCGTTGGGCGGTTACCAGCCTCGCGCGCGCCACTCCGCGAGGTGGGGCCGCTCAGTGCCGAGGGTGGTGTCGTTGCCGTGGCCGGGGTAGATCCACGTCTCGTCGGGCAGGACGTCGAATAGCTTGGTCTCCAGGCCGTCCATCAGGGAGTTGAACTCCCCCGGCTGTGTTGTCCGGCCAGGGCCGCCCGGGAAGAGACAGTCCCCCGTGAAGACATGTGGATGGCCGTGCGGGTCGTCGTAGACCAGGGCGATGGAGCCGGGGGTGTGGCCGACCAGGTGGCGGGCGGTCAGCTCGACCTGGCCGACCTGGATGACGTCGCCGTCGTCGACGGCGACGTCGGTGGGGACCGGGATGCCGGAGGCGTCCTCGCGGCCCGCGTACGTCCGGGCGCCCGTGGCGGCGACGACCTCGGCCAGCGCCTGCCAGTGGTCGCCGTGCTGGTGCGTGGTGACGACGGACGCGATGCCGTCGTCACCGATCATGCCCAGGAGCGTCTCCGCGTCGTTGGCCGCGTCGATCAGCAGTTGCTCGTCCGTGGCGCGGCAGCGCAGCAGATAGGCGTTGTTGTCCATCGGCCCGACCGCGATCTTGGTGATCATCAGGTCCTTGAGCTCGTGCACGTCCGCCGGCCCGCCGACCGTCACCTCTCCGCTGTACGTCATGGCGGTCAGCCTATAGCGGGGAGTGGCCGGCGAGGTGCCGTGCGCTACAGCGGAGGAAGCGCGGGCAGGGGCCCGCCGGACACCTCCAGGGCGGCTCCTGGACGGCGCCCGGCGAGCCAGCCGAGCAGGTCGGCAGGACGGCCGGTGACGGTGACCTCCGGCCGGGACGCCTGCCGTCCTGTGCTCCACGCGCGCGTGCCGTCTGTGATCCGAGTCGCCGGGACGTCGGAGTGCGCGAGGAAGCGGTCCGCCAGGAAGTCGATCTCCCGCTCCTTGAACTCCTCCGGAAGATCCTCCAGCTCGTAGCCGATGCCGAGGTCGACATGATGCAGCTCGACCTCGGCCCAGCGCCGGAACGGCACCCGTGCCGCCGCGTCGGTGACCCCGTTGCGCAGCTCCACCGTGCGCGTCCAGTCTGCCGGCTCTGCCGCTCTGGCCCGGAAGCGGGCTTCGCTCTCGCGCAGGTCGGCGAGCTGGGCGTCGAGTGGGCGCGGTGCGTCCCGCTCGATGTCGGCGTCCCGGGCCTCGCCGGAGACGTACATGGGACGTCCGCCGAGGACGTTCGTGAGCGCGTCCGCGTTGCGGGCGAGGTGGGCCAGGACGTGACCGACCGTCCAGCCGGGCAGCCGTGACGGTCGCGCTACGGAGGCGTTGTCCAGTTTGGCGACTGCGGTGAGGAGCCGGTCCGTCGCTTCCTGTACAGACGCCAGGTCATGAGCGTGATCAATCATGGGGCTGACAGTAGCCCTGCCACCCCTTCGGGTGAAGGTTTCGCACGGGCTCCGTTAATCGAATGGGCGTGCTATATCGTCGGTAGCGGCGTCGGGCATGCTGGATGGTCCGGGATTGTTTACGCATCCAGGAATCCGACCGGCGTTGTCAGTGGCTCCCCCTAGTCTGAAGAAGCACGGGGCCCTGCCCCTGTCACTTCTCTCAAGAAAGGTGCGGACCGGCTGTGGCCGACCGTCTCATCGTCCGTGGCGCGCGCGAGCACAATCTGAAGAATGTCTCGCTCGACCTGCCTCGTGACTCGCTCATCGTCTTCACGGGGCTGTCCGGGTCGGGCAAGTCCTCCCTGGCCTTCGACACGATCTTCGCCGAGGGCCAGCGTCGCTATGTGGAGTCGCTCTCCTCGTACGCCCGCCAGTTCCTCGGGCAGATGGACAAGCCGGACGTGGACTTCATCGAGGGCCTGTCCCCGGCGGTGTCCATCGACCAGAAGTCCACCTCGCGCAACCCGCGCTCGACGGTCGGCACCATCACCGAGGTCTACGACTACCTGCGTCTGCTCTTCGCACGCATCGGCAAGCCGCACTGCCCCGAGTGCGGCCGCCCGATCTCCCGCCAGTCGCCGCAGGCCATCGTCGACAAGGTCCTGGAGCTGCCGGAGGGGAGCCGCTTCCAGGTGCTCTCGCCGCTGGTGCGCGAGCGCAAGGGCGAGTTCGTCGACCTCTTCGCCGATCTCCAGACCAAGGGCTACTCCCGCGCGCGTGTCGACGGTGAGACCGTTCAGCTCTCCGAACCGCCGACCCTGAAGAAGCAGGAGAAGCACACCATCGAGGTGGTCGTCGACCGTCTCACGGTGAAGGACACCGCCAAGCGCCGCCTCACGGACTCCGTGGAGACCGCGCTCGGCCTGTCCGGCGGCATGGTCGTGCTCGACTTCGTCGACCTCGCCGAGGACGACCCCGAGCGCGAGCGCATGTACTCGGAGCACCTGTACTGCCCGTACGACGACCTGTCCTTCGAGGAGCTGGAGCCCCGCTCCTTCTCCTTCAACTCGCCCTTCGGTGCCTGCCCCGAGTGCACCGGCATCGGCACGCGCATGGAGGTCGACCCGGAGCTGATCGTCCCGGACGAGGACAAGTCCCTCGACGAGGGCGCCATCCACCCCTGGTCGCACGGGCACACCAAGGACTACTTCGGCCGTCTGATCGGGGCCCTCGCGGACGCGCTGGGATTCCGCACCGACATCCCCTTCGCCGGCCTGCCGCAGCGCGCCCGGAAGGCCCTGCTCTACGGCCACAAGACACAGATCGAGGTCCGTTACCGCAACCGGTACGGCCGCGAACGCGTGTACACCACGCCCTTCGAAGGTGCGGTGCCGTTCGTCAAGCGCCGGCACAGCGAGGCCGAGAGCGACGCCAGCCGTGAGCGCTTCGAGGGCTACATGCGCGAGGTGCCCTGCCCGACCTGTCAGGGCACGCGCCTGAAGCCGATCGTCCTCGCCGTCACGATCATGGACAAGTCGATCGCTGAGGTCTCGGCGATGTCCATCAGCGACTGCGCGGAGTTCCTGGGCGAACTCAAGCTCAACGCCCGCGACAAGAAGATCGCGGAGCGCGTCCTGAAGGAGGTCAACGAGCGGCTGCGGTTCCTGGTCGACGTCGGCCTGGACTACCTCTCGCTGAACCGCGCGGCCGGCACGCTCTCCGGCGGCGAGGCCCAGCGCATCCGCCTGGCCACCCAGATCGGCTCCGGTCTCGTCGGTGTCCTGTACGTCCTGGACGAGCCGTCGATCGGCCTGCACCAGCGCGACAACCACCGGCTGATCGAGACCCTGGTCCGGCTCCGCGACATGGGTAACACGCTCATCGTCGTCGAGCACGACGAGGACACCATCAAGGTCGCCGACTGGGTCGTCGACATCGGCCCCGGCGCCGGCGAGCACGGCGGCAAGGTCGTGCACAGCGGCTCCCTCAAGGAACTGCTCGCCAACGAGGAGTCGCAGACCGGTCAGTACCTGTCCGGCAAGAAGGCGATCCCGCTGCCCGACATCCGCCGCCCGCAGGACCCGTCCCGCCGGCTCACGGTGCACGGCGCCCGCGAGAACAACCTCCAGGACATCGACGTGTCCTTCCCGCTGGGCGTGTTCACGGCCGTCACGGGTGTGTCCGGCTCCGGCAAGTCGACGCTGGTCAACGACATCCTGTACACGCACCTGGCGCGCGAGCTGAACGGTGCGCGGAACGTCCCCGGCAGACACACCCGGGTGGACGGCGACGACCTCGTCGACAAGGTCGTGCACGTGGACCAGTCGCCCATCGGCCGCACCCCGCGATCGAACCCGGCGACGTACACCGGCGTCTTCGACCACGTCCGCAGGCTGTTCGCCGAGACCACCGAGGCGAAGGTCCGCGGCTACCTGCCCGGCCGCTTCTCCTTCAACGTAAAGGGCGGCCGCTGCGAGAACTGTGCGGGCGACGGCACCATCAAGATCGAGATGAACTTCCTCCCGGACGTCTACGTCCCGTGCGAGGTCTGCCACGGAGCCCGGTACAACCGGGAGACGCTGGAGGTCCACTACAAGGGCAAGTCCATCTCCGAGGTCCTGAACATGCCCATCGAAGAAGCGATGCACTTCTTCGAGGCCGTCCCGGCGATCAACCGTCACCTCACTACGCTGAACGACGTCGGTCTCGGCTACGTCCGCCTCGGCCAGTCCGCGACCACCCTGTCCGGCGGTGAGGCGCAGCGGGTGAAGCTCGCCAGCGAGCTGCAGAAGCGCTCCACCGGGCGCACGGTCTACGTCCTGGACGAGCCGACCACCGGTCTGCACTTCGAGGACATCAGCAAGCTGCTGAAGGTCCTCGCCGGCCTCGTGGACAAGGGCAACACGGTCATCGTGATCGAGCACAACCTCGATGTGATCAAGACCGCGGACTGGGTCGTCGACATGGGTCCGGAAGGCGGTGCCGGTGGCGGACTCGTCGTCGCGGAGGGCACCCCCGAGGAGGTTGCCGCCGTCCCGGCCAGCCACACCGGCAAGTTCCTGCGCGAGGTCCTCGGCGCGGATCGCATCAGCGACGCCAGCTCGGTGAAGGCCCCGCGCAAGGCAGCGGCGAAGAAGACGGTCGCGGCCAAGTCGGCGGCGAAGAGGACGACGACCGCCACGACCGCCAACAACACGGCCACGAAGAAGGCGGCCGGGGCCACGAGGAAGACGGCGACCGCGAAGAAGACGACGACGCGGGCCCGCAAGGCCTGAGCCCCCGGGTAACCGGCTCGGACAAATCCAGAAAAGTGCGGCGCCCCCCGGGAACTTCCCGGGGGGCGCCGCACGTTGCACAATCAGCCGCCCGATCTCCGCGGCTACGACGAACCTTGACTCATCAATAGCGGAATCAGCGGCGCCGTGAAACGGGTGAAACCGGTGAAACGGGTGGATCGGCGACGGAGAGGCCGAACATCCCTTACAGCCCCCCGAGTTCCGAGGCGTACGGCGGCTCCGCGCCCGCCCGGGAGCAGGTGATCGCGGCTGCCCGCGCCGCGAATCGCAGCAGCCTTGTCCAGCCGTCGGCGCCCAGTCCCGCGAGCGCCCCGGCGGACAGGGCGTCCTGGGCGGCCAGTCCGTGCAGCAGAGCCGCGTTCACGGTGTCGCCGGCGCCGATCGTGTCCACGACGGCGACCTCCTCCCCGGGGATGGCGTACACGGTGCCGTCGGGGGTGAAGGCGCTGAGACCGTCACCGCCGTGAGTGATCACCACTGCAGAGGGTCCCGACGCCAGCCATTCGCGCGGGGTGCCGCCCAGCCACAGCGCGTCCTCCTCCGAGAGCTTGAGGAGAGTCACCGAGGGCAGCCAGCTCTTGAAGCGCGCCCGGTACGCGTCCGGGTCCGTGATGAGACCTGCCCGGATGTTCGGGTCGAGGGCGGTGAACAGACCCTGCCCGGCCGCACTGCGCATCAGCTCCTCGTAGGCGCTCGCTCCCGGTTCCAGGACGAGCGAGAGTGTGCCGAAGGAGATGGCGCGGGTCGTGGCGGGGAGGCCGGCGGGGGCGGTGAACAGGCGGTCGGCTGTGCCGTCGACGTAGAAGGAGTAGGAGGCGGAGCCCTGCGCGTCGATCGTGGCGGCCGCGAGGGTGGTCGGTTCCGTGCCGCGCTCCACGAGGGAGAGATCGACACCCGCGCGCCGCAGCCCGTCCAGCAGGGCCTCGCCGAAGGCGTCGTAGGAAGTGCGGGAGCAGAACGCGGTGGGGGAGCCGAGGCGACCGAGGGCCACGGCCGTGTTGTACGGACCCCCGCCGAGCGCCGGCTGCAGGGCCGCGAGGGCGCCCGTGCCCTGCGGTACCAGGTCGATCAGTGCTTCACCGGCGACGACGATCACGAGAGGGTTCCTTCCTCGGGGTGCTCGAGGTACTCGGGGTGCCGGGGAGGGCCGGCCTGCCCGGACTGCGGGACTTGCTCGGAGCGTGCAGACAGCTGACTCGACCGCGCCGACTGGGCCGAGCGGCCTGACCAGGCCGACCGTGCCCACGCGATCCTCTCCGTCCCGCCATCCTCCTCCTGGCAGCCGCACGACGTCCGGTGCACGAAGGTGCACGGAAGTCGTACGGTCCTGGCGGGCCGGTCCGGTGCGGCCAGCCGTTCGAGGAGCACCCGGACCGCTTCGGCACCGATCTCTCTGCTGGGCTGGGCGACGGCGGTGAGCCGGGGCGAGAACAGGTCGGCCCAGGCGAAGTCGTCGAAGCAGCACAGGGCGATGTCGTCCGGCACCGCGAGGCCGTGTGTGAGCAGGGCACGCAGGGCACCGATGGTCATCGCGTTGTTGGCGGTGACGAGCGCCGTCGGCGGCATGGCAAGCGATAGCAGAGCGGCGGCGGCCCGCTCGGCTCCGGCGGACTCGGAGTTGCCGGGGACCACCAGGCCTTCGTCACGGGGCAGCCCGGCGGTGGCGAGCCCCTGCCGGTAGCCGGTGATCCGTTCGCTGGTGGTGCTGAGCCCCGGCAGCCCCGCGACCAGGCCGATCCGGCGGTGCCCGAGACCGGCGAGGTGGGCGACGAGCCGGGCCATCGGCTCGGTGTTCTCGGCGCAGACCTGGTCGAAGCGCGGGACGCTGTCCGCGTGCTCGTCGAGCACGCGATCGAGGAGGACGGTCGGTACGGCGTGTCGGCCGAGGTAGGCAAGAAGTTCGCGCGGGTCGGCCGAGGGCGCGACGATCAAGCCGTCGACGCGGCGCTCGTGCAGAAGCTGGACCATTTTGCGTTCGTGCCCGGGGTCGTCGTGCGGATCGGCGATGAGCAGGCTGTAGCCGTGCTTCAGGGCGGCGGCCTCGACGCCCTGAAGGATCTCCGTGAAGTAGGGGTTGCTGATCGCCGACACCGCGAGCCCGATGGAGCGGGTGCGTGAGGTCACCAGGGAGCGGGCGAGGGTGTTGGGTGTGTAGCCCAGTTCCTCGATGGCGTCGAGAACCGCCTGACGGGTGTGGGGGAGCACCGGTCGCGTCTCGTTCAGCACATGGGAGACGGTCGCCACCGATACACCGGCACTACGGGCGACATCGGCCATGGTGGGCATGGGGCTCCCCTCCTTCGCTTCCCGCCCTTGGGTAAGGCCGCCGTTTCCCCCGGGTTGCCGCGCACCTCGGCCGGGAAGCTACCCCATCCGGACCCCTCTCGTAAACGCTTACGTAAGCGTTTACGTCCGATCGGGTGGAAACTCTCACCAGGCATGTTCACGCCTCCCTCAGCGCCCACCAGCGTCCACCTCGGCCCCGGGCGCCATCAGGCCTCGCCCCCATAACCCGACCCACCCCGAAGCGGGGCGATCCGCCCAGGTATCGTCGCTCTGCCTCGCCACGGCCCCGGCCTCGCGCCTCACCCCCTCTGGAGTCCCTCATGCCCGTTCGACCCTCCGCGAGCCGCCGTACCGTCCTGCGCGGGGCGGCGGTCACACCGGTCGTCGGGCTAGGGCTGACCGCCTGCTCGGCTCCCGGTGGCGGAGCCTCGGCGGACGCGACGCCGACCGCCCCGGTCGACCTCGGAGCCGAGAGCGACATCGCCAAGGGCGGCGCGAAGCTCTACCGGGAGCACAACGTCGTCGTCAGCCGGTCCACCGACGGCGCCCTGAAGGCGTACAGCACGATCTGCACGCACGCAGGGTGCCCGATCAACAAGCTTCAGGGCACGACGCTGGTCTGCCCGTGCCACGGCAGTGAGTTCGACGCGGTCACCGGGAAGGTGGTGCGGTCGCCGGCCACCGAGCCGTTGAACGAGCTGCCGGTCAAGGCCGCGAACGGCCGGCTCGTGGCGGGGCCGGGCGCCTGATCCCCGGGGCCGGTTCAACGCCGGTTCATTCCCAGTCCCAGCCGATTCCAAGAAGGCCCGGCCGCGCCCGGGGCTCGACCAGGTGGACGGAGCGGTGCAGCCCGCTCAGCGGCAGCGCCTGCCGGCCGCTGCGCGGGGCCGCCGCGGAGTGCTGGGCAAACCGGTGGCAGCGAATCGGCAGTGCGTCGGCGGCGAAACGCACCTGGAGGGTGTACTGGCCGCCGGGAAAGCCGAAGTCGCGGACGTACTCGCGGGAGACACCGGCCGTGCCGTCCTCCACGGCGTAGCGGAAGAGAAAGGTGTCGCCGGAGCGCAGGCGGGCGCCGAAGAGGAGTTCGGCGACGAGCAGGCCGGTCTCCGGGTCCGAACGGACGCGTCCGATGCGGCAGTTCTCCAGGGCGCGCACGGTCATGTGCTGCGGGGCGCAGCCGGGGTCGCCGTGGTGGACGGCCACGAAGCGGTCGACGCCGTCCCGGTGGGCGCGCACGATGTGCTGCGATTCACGGGCGGCCAGTTCGCGGTGGGCGCCGATCCGTACGCGCTCGTGGTGTCCGAGGGTGTGCAGACCGCCGTCGAGTGACCAGCCGAGCTCGGCCTGCAGCCGGTCCAGGACGTCGGATGCCTCGATCAGGGAGCGGTAGGAGCGGGCGGCGGGGCGGCGTACGGAGGGGCCCTGGTCGGTATCGGCGAGCAGCCGGATCAGGGACTCGTCCGGGAGCTGGAGTATCTCCTCCAGCGCGCGGACGGCCCGCAGCGACTCCGGGCGCTGGGGTCGGCGGGCCCCCTGCTGCCAGTAACTCAGGCTGGTGACGCCTACTTTGACCCCGTAGCGCGACAGATGGTGCTGCACGCGCTGGAGCGGCAGTCCGCGGGCGGCGATCGCGGCGCGCAGGGCCACATGGAAGGGGCCGCCGCGCAGGGCCGAGTCCAGTTCCGCGGTGGCGACGTCCGCGTGCTGTGTGCCGTGCCGCATGCAGAGGGGCCTTTCTCTTGGGGGGTTCACCACGGCTGGTCAGGCCGTTGGCGCGGGTCCGGGGCCACCCCGTCGGCGTCGGGGCGGCCGCACCTGGGTACGCCGCGTCCGCAGGCCGCCGCTCACGGCCCCGAGTTCCCCCGCATTGAAGCGTGTTGACCAATCCCCGACAACACCTTCGGCCGGCCGAGGGCCCCCACCTGGCCGAGGCGTGACCCCGTCGCCGGTAGGACCGTGCGGGGGAGAGGGCGCCATCGTTGTCCGGGAGACCGAGCGCCCTTCGCACACAGGGCGCCGATTTCGGGAGGAAGCCGTGCAAGGTACGTTGCGATCGGCTCGGCGGTTCGGCGCCGGTCACGGACCGGGCAGGCGCGGGCGGGGTGCCGGGACGGCTCGCGATGCCACCGAGGTGGCCGATTCCGAGATCTACTTCGGAGGCGCGAGGCGGCGAGCCGCACCACGAGGGGCCTACGCACGACGGGCCTGCGCTGCCGCGTCAGGGCAGATGCCGCCGCCGGTCCCGCGTCTCCGGGACCCCGGCCGGTGTGCCGCCTCCGGACAGCCCGGAGCCCCTCCTTTCAGCCCACCGTCACCGGATGCTCCGAGGGCTCTCTGCCCCGTCAGCCCGGCGTCCCCGCTCACGCCGGGAGGCCGGCTTCGCCGAGCGCGCCGGAGGCCGCCTCGCCCGGCGTCCCGGTCACGCCGAGCCCGCTTCGCCGAGCGCCCCGGAGCCCACCTCTCCCGGCGACCCCGGACACGCCGGGAGCCCGCTTTGCGAGCGCCCCGGAGCCCGCCTGTTCCGGAGTCCCCGTGACGCCGGGAGCCGCATCGCCCAGTGCCCCCGGCGCCGTCTCGCCCGGCGTCTTCGGATACCGCAGAAGCCCTCCTTGCCCCAGCGTCCCCGACGCCCCAGGCCCCCCCCTGATCCCCGCAGCCCGCCGTTGCCCGAGTCGGCCGTCGCCCGACCCCCTGCGCCCGACCCCCTGCGCCCGAGCCCCCTGCGCCCGAGCCCCCTGCGCCCGAGCCCCCTGCGCCCGAGCCCCCTGCGCCCGAGCCCCCGGCCGCCCGAGCCCCCGCCGCCCGAGCTCCCGCGGCCGAGCCCCCGCCGCCTGAGCCCCCGGCCGCCCGAGCCCCCGCGGCCGAGTCCCCGCCGCCTGAGCCCCCTCCGCCCGGGCCCCCTGCACGCCTGGCGCCCTTTCTGTCCCTCCCGTTCCGCATTCCCGACGTTCGCCGGTCCCGCCGGTCCCCTCCGGCCTCGTCGAGGGTTGTCCACAGGCCCGTCGCGGTGTCGGCGGGCGCCAGTAGGGTGTGAGACATGGCCGACCCCTCCAGCTACCGCCCCAAGCCGGGACAGATCCCGGACACTCCCGGGGTGTACAGGTTCCGTGACGAGCACCGCCGGGTGATCTACGTCGGAAAGGCGAAGAGCCTGCGCCAGCGCCTGGCGAACTACTTCCAGGACCTGGCGAGCCTGCACCCCCGCACCCGGACGATGGTCACCACGGCCGCGTCCGTGGAGTGGACCGTGGTGTCCACAGAGGTCGAGGCGCTCCAGCTGGAGTACTCCTGGATCAAGGAGTACGACCCCCGGTTCAACGTCAAGTACCGCGACGACAAGAGCTACCCGTACCTCGCGGTGACGATGAATGAGGAGTTTCCGCGTGTCCAGGTGATGCGCGGTCACAAGAAGAAGGGCGTCCGCTACTTCGGGCCGTACGGCCACGCATGGGCGATCCGGGACACGGTCGACCTGCTGTTGCGCGTGTTCCCGGTGCGAACCTGCTCCGCCGGGGTGTTCAAGAACGCCACCCGCACCGGCCGCCCCTGTCTGCTCGGCTACATCGGCAAGTGTTCGGCCCCCTGCGTCGACCGGATCTCCCCGGAGGACCACCGCGAACTCGCTGATGAGTTCTGCGACTTCATGGCCGGCCGCACCGGCACCTACCTCCGCCGGCTGGAGAAGCAGATGATGGAGGCGGCCGAGGAGATGGAGTACGAGCGGGCCGCCCGCCTGCGCGACGACATCGAGGCCTTGAAGAAGGCCATGGAGAAGAACGCGGTCGTGCTCGCCGACGCGACCGACGCCGACCTGATCGCCGTCGCGGAGGACGAGCTGGAGGCGGCCGTCCAGATCTTCCATGTGCGCGGCGGTCGAGTGCGCGGTCAGCGCGGCTGGGTGACGGACAAGGTGGAGGACGTCACCACCGGGGCGCTCGTCGAGCACGCCCTCCAGCAGCTCTACGGTGAGGAGACCGGGGACGCCGTCCCCAAGGAGGTGCTGGTTCCGGCCCTGCCCGAGCCGGTCGAGCCGGTCCAGGAATGGCTCGCCGTCCGCCGTGGGTCGAACGTCTCGCTGCGCATCCCGCAGCGCGGCGACAAGAAGGCCCTGATGGAGACCGTGCAGCGCAACGCCCAGCAGGCGCTCGCCCTCCACAAGACCAAGCGCGCCTCCGACCTCACCACCCGCTCCCGGGCCCTGGAGGAGATCGCCGACGCCCTGGACCTGGACAGCGCCCCGCTGCGCATCGAGTGCTACGACATCTCGCACCTCCAGGGTGACGACGTCGTGGCCTCCATGGTCGTCTTCGAGGACGGCCTGCAGCGCAAGAGCGAGTACCGCCGCTTCCAGATCAAGGGCTTCGCCGGCCAGGACGACGTGCGCTCCATGCACGAGGTGATCACCCGCCGCTTCCGCCGCTACCTCGCCGAGAAGGAGAGGACCGGCGAGTGGGTGGAGGACGACACGCCAAGCACCCTCACGGACACCAGTGCACCCGCGGACACCAGTGCGCTCACGGACGCCGGTGAACCCACCAACGCCGGTGCACCCACGGACACGGACACCGCTGCACACATGGGCAACGGCGCGCCCGCAGACAGCGGCGCGCCCGCAGACAACGGCGCGCCCGCAGACGTCGGCGCATCCACAGGCGCCGAGACCGACGGCGACGGCCGCCCGATCAACGGCTTCAAGGACGACGACGGCCGCCCCAGGAAGTTCGCCTACCCACCCCAGCTCGTGGTCGTCGACGGCGGCCGTCCCCAGGTCGCGGCGGCCAAGCGGGCGCTCGACGAGCTGGGCATCGACGACATCGCAGTCTGCGGCCTCGCCAAGCGCCTCGAAGAGGTCTGGCTGCCCGAGGACGACGACCCCGTGGTCCTGCCCCGCACCAGCGAAGGCCTCTACCTGCTCCAGCGCGTCCGCGACGAGGCGCACCGCTTCGCCATCACCTACCAGCGCACCAAGCGGGCCAAGCGCTTCCGCTCCGGCCCGCTGGACGACGTACCGGGTCTCGGCGAGACCCGCAAACAGGCGTTGATCAAGCATTTCGGCTCGGTGAAGAAGCTGCGGTCCGCCACAATCGAGCAGATCCAGGAGGTGCCCGGGATAGGCCGCAAGACGGCCGAGACCATCGCCGCGGCCCTCGCCCAGGCGGCCCCGGCCGCGCCTGCCGTGAACACGGCGACCGGAGAGATCATGGATGACAGGGAAGACGAGGCGCCCGAGACGACGGCGGACGCCTCGGGGGAGCCCGTACCCGCGGGCGCCCCGGACGATCGACGGGGGCAGGAGAGATGACCGAGCACGAGGCACAGCACACAGCCCAGCGAGATCCGGCGTTCAGCGAATCCCAGGGTCCGCCCAAGGAAACGCACAACGAGGTGGGCCAGGATCAGCCGCAGGAAGCGGAAGCGGTCCAGGAAAACGGAGCAGAAGTGAGTACGGATGCCACTCCGGCCGGAGCGCCCGAGGCGGCCATCCCCGAGCTGGTGATCATCTCCGGCATGTCGGGAGCGGGCCGCTCGACGGCGGCGAAGTGCCTGGAGGACCTCGGCTGGTTCGTCGTGGACAACCTCCCGCCGGCCCTCATCCCCACCATGGTGGAGCTGGGCGCCCGCTCCCAGGGCAACGTGGCGCGGATCGCGGTCGTCGTCGACGTTCGCGGCCGGCGCTTCTTCGACAACCTGCGCGAGTCCCTCGCCGACCTCGACAGCCGGAGCGTCACCCGCCGGATCGTCTTCCTGGAGTCCTCGGACGACGCCCTGGTCCGTCGCTTCGAGTCGGTGCGCCGCCCGCACCCGCTGCAGGGCGACGGCCGGATCGTGGACGGCATCGCCGCCGAGCGCGAGCTGCTGCGCGAGCTGCGCGGCGACGCCGACCTGGTGATCGACACCTCCAGCCTCAACGTGCACGAGCTGCGCGCCAAGATGGACGCCCAGTTCGCCGGCGAGGAGGAGCCCGAGCTGCGGGCCACCGTGATGTCGTTCGGCTTCAAGTACGGCCTGCCGGTCGACGCCGACCTGGTCGCCGACATGCGGTTCCTGCCCAACCCGCACTGGGTGCCGGAGCTGCGCCCGTACACCGGCCTCAACGAGGAGGTGTCGGCGTACGTCTTCAACCAGCCGGGCGCCAAGGAGTTCCTCGACCGGTACGCCGAGCTGCTGCGGCTGATCGCGACCGGTTACCGGCGCGAGGGCAAGCGCTATGTGACCATCGCCATCGGCTGCACGGGCGGCAAGCATCGCTCGGTCGCCGTGTCCGAGAAGCTCGCTGCCCGTCTGGCCGCCGAGGGAGTGGAGACCGTAGTCGTGCACAGGGACATGGGGCGCGAGTGACCGGACGTACTCCACGGCTGAGCAGGCTGCGCCGGGTCGTGCCCGAGTCCCGCGCGGGCCGCCCAGTCGAGGCCCGTGGCGCCCGGCCGCGCCGCCGTGGTGCCCAGCCCAAGGTGGTCGCGCTGGGCGGTGGCATGGGCCTGTCCGCCTCGCTCGCCGCGCTGCGCCGGATCACCGGCGACCTCACCGCCGTCGTCACCGTGGCCGACGACGGCGGCTCCAGCGGGCGCCTCCGCGACGAACTCGGTGTGCTTCCTCCGGGTGATCTGCGCAAGGCCCTCGCAGCGCTGTGCGGTGACGACGACTGGGGCCAGACCTGGGCCCGGGTCATCCAGCACCGCTTCCAGTCCAAGGGCGAGCTGCACGAGCACGCGGTCGGCAATCTGCTGATCGTCGCCCTGTGGGAACAGCTCGGCGACCACGTCCAGGCCCTGGACCTGGTCGGCAAGCTGCTCGGCGCGCACGGGCGGGTGCTGCCCATGTCCGCCGTTCCGCTGGAGCTGCAGGCCCTGGTCAAGGGGCACGACCCGGAGCGGCCGGAGGAGGTGGACATCGTCCGGGGGCAGGCCACGGTGGCGCTGACGCCCGGCGAGGTGCAGTCCGTGCACCTGGTGCCGCACGACCCGCCGGCCGTGCCGGAGGCAGTCGAGGCGGTCCTCGACGCGGACTGGGTGGTGCTGGGCCCGGGGTCCTGGTTCTCCTCGGTGATCCCGCACCTGCTCGTCCCCGATCTCCTCGACGCGCTCACCGAGACCAAGGCCCGGAAGGTCCTGTCGTTGAACCTCGCACCGCAGCCGGGTGAAACCGAAGGCTTCTCACCGCAGCGTCATTTGGAGGTTTTGGGCCGACACGCCCCTAAACTCGCCCTGGACGTGGTGCTGGCCGACGAGGCCGCCGTGCCCGACCGCGACTCGCTCACCGAAGCCGCCAAGCGGCTGGGAGCCGCGGTCGAGCTGGGCCCCGTGGCCCGGACCGACGGATCACCCCGGCATGATCCGGAGCTGTTGGCCGCCGCGTACGACCGTATTTTTCGGATGCATGGAAGGATCGGCCCATGGCGATGACGGCAGCGGTGAAGGACGAGATCTCCCGGCTACCCGTCACCCGGACCTGCTGCCGGAAGGCGGAGGTCTCCGCCATTCTGCGGTTCGCGGGCGGCCTCCACCTGGTGAGCGGGCGCATTGTGATCGAGGCGGAGCTGGACACCGCGATGGCGGCCCGGCGCCTCAAGCGGGACATCCTGGAGATTTTCGGACACAGCTCCGAGCTGATCGTGATGGCACCCGGCGGACTGCGCCGGGGCTCGCGCTATGTGGTGCGGGTGGTCGCGGGCGGTGACCAGCTGGCCCGCCAGACCGGGCTCGTGGACGGCCGGGGCCGCCCCATCCGGGGCCTGCCCCCGCAGGTCGTCTCCGGGGCGACCTGCGACGCGGAGGCGGCCTGGCGCGGCGCCTTCCTGGCGCACGGCTCGCTGACCGAGCCCGGCCGCTCGTCCTCCCTTGAGGTGACCTGCCCCGGCCCGGAGGCCGCGCTCGCGCTGGTCGGTGCCGCCCGTCGGCTGTCCATCGCCGCGAAGGCCCGCGAGGTGCGTGGAGTGGACCGGGTGGTCGTCCGGGACGGTGACGCCATCGGCGCCCTGCTGACCCGCCTCGGCGCGCACGAGTCCGTGCTGGCCTGGGAGGAACGCCGGATGCGCCGCGAGGTCCGGGCCACCGCGAACCGCCTCGCCAACTTCGACGACGCCAATCTGCGCCGCTCCGCCCGCGCGGCCGTCGCCGCCGGAGCCAGGGTCCAGCGCGCCCTGGAGATCCTCGGCGACGAGGTCCCCGAGCACCTCGCCGCGGCCGGCCGGCTGCGCATGGAGCACAAGCAGGCATCCCTGGAGGAGCTGGGCGCGCTCGCCGACCCGCCGCTCACCAAGGACGCCGTCGCGGGCCGGATCCGCCGTCTGCTGGCGATGGCCGACAAGCGCGCGTCCGACATGGGCATCCCGGGCACCGAGGCC
This sequence comes from Streptomyces sp. NPDC096040, assembly GCF_040303265.1. Classification (NCBI taxonomy): domain Bacteria; kingdom Bacillati; phylum Actinomycetota; class Actinomycetes; order Kitasatosporales; family Streptomycetaceae; genus Streptomyces; species Streptomyces sp. NPDC096040. The sequence goes on along the minus strand of NZ_JBEOTA010000028.1, from coordinate 41,253 downwards.
AACCTCAGCGAGGAACTGGCCGACAACCTCGCAGTCTGAGGCACCGTCAGCGCACCGGTGCCGACGGCCCAAAGCGGTCGCCGGCACCGGGATTTGCATCCCTTTTAGGCCACCGTGAACTGTCTATGAGGTGCCCTTGACTCGATCATGGAGTGTCATGAGCCTGGCAGGGGTCCGTCGCCGTGGCGGACCACTGCTAGGGGGGTTCATGAGACACAGAGCGAGATCGATCCTCGCTGTCGGCGCGCTCCTGATCGGCGGAGCCGCACTCGCGCCCATGGCCCAGGCGCACACCGGGGGTTCGGCGAAGCCCGGCCCCGACGAGGTCAAGGTCTACCGCGCCGACGTCACCAAGAAGCAGATTCCCCTGCTGCTCAAGGCCGGCCAGGACGGCCATGAACTCGGCGACCAGGTCACCGCATCCGGCAAGACGGAAGTCGAGCTCTATCTCACCGACGGGCAGGCCCGGACCCTGGAGAAGCAGGGCGTCGACCTCACCGAGCACACGCTGTCGGCCAAGGCGGAGACACGTGTCGCGAACGCCTCCCAGGGCGTGTTCCGCCCGTACAGCGGCAGCGGCGGGCTCGAGGAGGAGATCCTGCGGACCGCGCAGGCCAACCCCGGCCTCACCAAGGTCGAGTCCATCGGCAGGACGGTCGACGGCCAGGACATCCTCGCGCTGAAACTGACCAAGGGTGCGAAGAGCTCGAAGGACGGCTCCAAGCCGTCCGTGCTGTATGTGTCCAACCAGCACGCGCGCGAGTGGATCACGCCGGAGATGACCCGCCGGCTGATGCACTACTACCTGGACAACTACACGGCCGACAAACGCATCAAGAAGATCCTCGACTCGACCGAGCTGTGGTTCGTGCTGTCCGCCAACCCCGACGGCTACGACTACACCTTCCAGGACTCCGGCACCCGCCTGTGGCGCAAGAACCTGCGGGACGTCAACGGTGACGGCGTCATCAGCGCAGGGGACGGCGTCGACCTCAACCGCAACTTCGGCTACAAGTGGGGCTACGACGACGAGGGGTCGTCCCCCAACCCCACCAGCGAGACATACCGCGGCGCGAGTCCCGAGTCCGAGCCCGAGACCAGGGCGCTCGACGACTTCGAGAAGCGTGTCGGGTTCACGTACGGCATCAACTACCACTCCGCCGCCGAGCTGCTCCTCTACGGCGTCGGCTGGCAGGTGGCCACCCCGACCCCGGACGACGTCCTCTACAAGGCGCTCGCCGGCACCCCGGACAACCCGGCCGTCCCCGGCTACCGCTCGCAGGTCTCCTCGGAGCTGTACACCACCAACGGCGAGGCGGACGGCCACGCGTCGAACGTCAACGGCATGGCGATGTTCACCCCCGAGATGTCGACCTGCCAGACGGCCTCGAACATCGACCCGAACGACGCCTGGAACGCCGCCGACTGCCAGTCGGTCTTCAACTTCCCGGACGACGAGAAGCTGATCCAGGACGAGTTCGCGAAGAACGTCCCGTTCGCGCTCTCCGTCGCCGAGACCGCCGCCCACCCCGACCAGCCGGTCTCCTCGGTCGGCCTGAGCGCCGCCGACTTCACCCCGGCCACGTTCTCCACGTCGTACTCGCGCGGCGCCGACCAGGAGGTCTCCGCCGTCGTCCGCAAGGCGATCCGCGACAAGGAGCTGAAGTACCGCGTCAACGGCGGCCGTACGCTGGACATGGCGCTCAAGCCCTGGCAGGGCGGTGAGACCTACGGCGGTGAGGACAACCTCTACTTCGACGAGTACCGGGCCAAGGTGAAGGACGGCGTACCGGGCGACAAGGTCGAGGTGTGGTTCACCGGGGAGACGAAGAGCGGCAGGAAGGTCTCCAGCGCACACTTCACGTACACCGTCGCCGCGCGCCCCAAGGCGGACACCCTGGTGGTCGCCGAGGAAGGCGCCAAAGCCACCCAGGCGCAGACCTATGTCGACGCGCTGAAGGCGGCCGGGCACAAGGCGGCCGTCTGGGACGTCGCCACCCAGGGCACGCCCGACGCGCTCGGCGTGCTGAAGCACTTCAGGACCGTCGTGCACTACTCGGGCACGACCGGCCCCGGCAACGACACCCAGCTCCAGCTGCGCGCCTATCTCAACGAGGGCGGCAAGCTGATCGAGGCGGGCGAACTGGCCGGCGGCAGCGTCGACCTCGGCGACGGCACCCCGTCCAACGACTTCAGCCAGTACTACCTGGGCGCCTACTCCCGCACCTCGACCCCCGGGGCCACCGGCTTCACCGGCTCCGGCGCGCTGACCGGCTTCAGCGGAGCCCTGAGCGGTACCTCCGCCAACCCGCTCGACAAGGCCGGGACCTACGCCGTCACCTCAGACGAACTCTCCGCCGACACCTACCCCCAGTTCGCCAGCGCGGGCGCGGGCCAGTTCGCGGGGACCGCCAACCCGTACGGGCCGTACTCGGGGTCGTACATGGCGGCGGCCGTCCACACCGACGACGCCTACAAGCGCCTCACCCGCACCATCGACCTCACCGGCGTCAGCGCGGCCGACCAGCCGGCTCTGAGCGCCAAGCTGCTCTGGGACACCGAGCCCGGTTACGACCACGCGGTGGTCGAGGCGCACATCGTGGGCGCCGACGACTGGACGACCCTGCCCGAGGCGGGCGGCGCCACCAGCGACGCCGTGCCGAGCGAGTGCGGGGCCGGCTTCCTGATCGCCGAGCACCCGTGGCTCAAGCACTACCTGACCATCGCCGACAACCAGTGCGCCCCGAGCGGCACCACCGGCTCCTGGCACAGCCTCACCGGCGGCTCCGCGGGCTGGCAGGCCGTGAAGTTCGACCTGAGCGCCTACGCCGGGAAGACCGTCGAGATCTCCCTCGGCTACATCACCGACCCGAGCAGCGGCGGGCACGGCGTCCTCGTCGACGACGCCTCGCTCGTGATTGGCGGCAGGGCCACCGAGACCGACGGCTTCGAAACCTCGCTGGGCCCCTGGAGCGTCACAGGACCGCCGGCGGGCAGCCCGGCCGTCCTCAAGGACTGGGCGCGCACCGGAGCCCTGTTCAAGACGTACGGGTCCGTCACCACCGGACGCACCGTGCTGCTCGGTTTCGGCCTGGAACAGGTCACTTCGGCCGCCGAGCGTGCCGCTCTGGTGAAGAAGGCGTTGACGGCACTCGGCAGATGACCTGAAAGGCACTCGACAAGTGAGCCGACCCGCTCACGAACGAGTGACATCGCGCCGAAAGACGGTCGGCATTCCGTGACAAAACGGGGTGATACCGCCCCCGATCCGAGGTGGTCCGTACCCCTACTGGCGGGTACGGACCGCCTCGCCGTGTATGGGGCATCTGGATGTCACCTCGGGAGCCTCAGGGAGGTAGGGTCGTGGGTGGTCGGGGACATCCCAAATACAGCTCGCCGGCACCGCATGGCCGGCGTACCAACGAGGAGATCGGTTCGTGACGATCCGCGTAGGCATCAACGGCTTCGGCCGCATTGGTCGCAACTACTTCCGCGCGCTGCTGGAGCAGGGTGCTGACATCGAGATCGTGGCTGTCAACGACCTGGGTGACACCGCGACCACCGCGCACCTGCTGAAGTACGACACGATCCTCGGGCGCCTCAAGGCCGAGGTGTCGCACACCGCCGACACCATCACGGTCGACGGGCACACCATCAAGGTCCTGTCCGAGCGCAACCCCTCCGACATCCCGTGGGGCGAGCTGGGCGTCGACATCGTCATCGAGTCGACCGGCATCTTCACCAAGAAGGAAGACGCCGCCAAGCACATCGCCGGTGGTGCGAAGAAGGTCCTCATCTCGGCTCCGGCCAAGGACGAGGACATCACCATCGTGATGGGCGTCAACCAGGACAAGTACGAGCCGGCGAACCACCACGTCATCTCCAACGCCTCCTGCACCACCAACTGTGTGGCGCCGATGGCGAAGGTCCTCGACGAGAACTTCGGCATCGTCAAGGGCCTGATGACGACGGTGCACGCGTACACGAACGACCAGCGGATCCTGGACTTCCCGCACAAGGACCTGCGTCGCGCGCGCGCCGCCGCCGAGAACATCATCCCGACCACCACCGGTGCCGCGAAGGCCACCGCCCTGGTCCTGCCGCAGCTCAAGGGCAAGCTGGACGGCATCGCGATGCGCGTCCCGGTCCCGACCGGCTCGGCCACCGACCTGGTCGTGACGCTTCAGCGCGAGGTCACCAAGGACGAGGTCAACGCCGCGTTCAAGAAGGCCTCCGAGGACGGCGACCTGAGCGGCTACCTGGCGTACACCGAGGACCAGATCGTCTCCTCGGACATCGTCGGCGACCCGGCCTCCTGCACCTTCGACTCCTCCCTGACCATGGTCCAGGACGGCAACACGGTGAAGATCCTCGGCTGGTACGACAACGAGTGGGGCTACTCCAACCGCCTCGTCGACCTCACGGTCTTCGTCGGCAACCAGCTCTGATCGGCCAAGCAGGCACCTCGATGCGGTAGCAGGGCTCGGGCAGCGCACGGTCGCGCCGCCCGAGCCCTGACGCACGTAAGGATCGACCCTGCGTCTACGGTTCGATCAGCCCTCGTACGACCAAGAGCCCTCCTGTAGGAGTCCCCAACCATGAAGACGATCGACGAACTCCTCGCCGAAGGGGTCGACGGCAAGCGGGTCTTCGTCCGCGCCGACCTCAACGTGCCGATGTCCGACGGCCTCATCACCGACGACGGCCGCATCCGTGCCGTCCTACCCACCGTCAAGGCCCTCGCCGACGCAGGCGCCAAGGTGGTCGTCGCCTCCCACCTGGGCCGCCCCAAGGGTGCCCCGGACCCGAAGTTCTCCCTGCTCCAGGCCGCCGAGCGGCTCGCCGAACTCCTCGGCGCCCCGGTCGCCTTCGCCCAGGACACCGTCGGCCCCGCCGCCCACGACGCCGTGAACGGGCTGCAGCCCGGCCAGGTCGCCGTCATCGAGAACCTGCGCTTCAACGCCGGCGAGACCTCGAAGGACGACACCGAGCGCGGCGAGTTCGCCGACCAGCTGGCCGCCCTCGCGGACGTCTACGTCGGCGACGGCTTCGGCGCCGTGCACCGCAAGCACGCCTCCGTCTACGACCTCCCGGCCCGGCTGCCGCACTACGCCGGCTACCTGATCGCCACCGAGGTCGGCGTCCTGAAGAAGCTCACCGAGGACGTCGAGCGCCCCTACGTCGTCGCGCTCGGCGGCTCCAAGGTCTCCGACAAGCTCGCCGTCATCGACCAGCTGCTCGGCAAGGCCGACCGCCTTCTCATCGGCGGCGGCATGGCCTTCACCTTTCTCAAGGCCAAGGGCTACGAGGTCGGCGCCTCCCTGCTCCAGGAGGACCAGATCCCGGCCGTCACCGAGTACATGGAGCGCGCCGAGAAGCAGGGCGTCGAGCTGGTGCTCCCCATCGACGTCGTGGTCGCCCCCGGATTCCCGGACCTGAAGGCCAAGACGCCCACCGAGCACACCGTGGTCGACGCGGACCGGATGCCCGAGGGGCAGCTGGGCCTGGACATCGGCCCGAAGACCGGTGCCCTCTACGCAGCCAAGCTCGCCGACGCCGCGACCGTGTTCTGGAACGGCCCGATGGGAGTCTTCGAGCACCCCGACTACGCCGAGGGCACCCGGGCGGTCGCCCAGGCTCTCGTCGAGTCCAAGGGCTTCACCGTCGTCGGCGGCGGAGACTCCGCAGCCGCCGTGCGCATCCTCGGCTTCGACGAGAACGCGTTCGGACACATCTCGACCGGTGGCGGCGCCTCCCTCGAATACCTCGAGGGCAAGACGCTCCCCGGCCTCGCCGCACTGGAGGACTGACCTACATGAGCACGCGCACGCCGATCATGGCGGGCAACTGGAAGATGAACCTCAACCACCTCGAGGCCATCGCGCACGTCCAGAAGCTCGCCTTCGCCCTGGCCGACAAGGACTACGAGGCCGTCGAGGTCGCCGTCCTGCCGCCCTACACCGACCTGCGTTCCGTGCAGACCCTGGTCGACGGCGACAAGCTCAAGATCAAGTACGGCGCCCAGGACGTGTCGGCGCACGACTCCGGCGCCTACACCGGCGAGATCTCCGGTCCGATGCTGGCCAAACTGAAGTGCACATACGTGGTCATCGGCCACTCCGAGCGCCGGCAGTACCACCACGAGACCGACGAGCTCGTGAACGCCAAGGTCAAGGCCGCCTACAAGCACGGCCTGACCCCGATCCTGTGCGTCGGTGAGGAACTGCACGTCCGCGAGGCGGGCGACCACGTCTCCCACACCCTCGCCCAGGTCGAGGGCGGCCTCAAGGACGTCCCGGCCGAGCAGGCCGAGTCGATCGTGATCGCCTACGAGCCCGTGTGGGCCATCGGCACCGGCAAGGTCTGCGGCGCCGGGGACGCGCAGGAGGTCTGCGGCGCGATCCGCGCCAAGCTCGCCGAGCTGTACAGCCAGGAGCTGGCCGACCAGGTCCGCATCCAGTACGGCGGCTCCGTCAAGGCCGGCAACGTGGCCGAGATCATGGCGCAGGCCGACATCGACGGCGCGCTGGTCGGCGGCGCCTCGCTGGACGCCGACGAATTCGTCAAGATCGTGCGCTTCCGCGACCAGTGAGCAGACCTGCGAGTAGGCGGTAGCGACGATCCGTCGTACCCTTGCGGGGCCGAAACTGTTATGAGGAGCGTGTTCCGAGCTTCCGTCGTGGTTTCGGCCCCGCATTCCATCCGTATCCGAGGAAGTTGGTCCAGCCGTGGTTTTGGGGTTCTCGATCGCCCTGATCGTCTTCAGCCTGCTGCTGATGCTGCTGGTGCTGATGCACAAGGGCAAGGGCGGCGGCCTCTCCGACATGTTCGGTGGCGGCATGCAGTCCTCCGTCGGCGGCTCCTCGGTCGCCGAGCGGAACCTGGACCGGATCACCCTGGTGATCGGTCTGCTGTGGTTCGCGTGCATCATCGTCCTCGGCATGCTGATGAAGACGAACAGCTGATCCGCGACTCGCACACACGCACAATCCGCACGTAAGGCCCCATGTTCGGTACGCGCACCTGAGCGCGGCCTATCATGGGGCTCGCGTCTAGGTGCGGGGTAACTCCCAACACTGGACGCGCGTTGGGCCTTACGTAGACTGAGGCGCTCGCAACGAAGCGACACGCCGACTCGCTTCGCGGCACCATCACGCAGGGAGTTACGACCGTGGCAAGTGGCAACGCGATCCGAGGTAGCCGGGTCGGGGCGGGGCCGATGGGCGAGGCCGAGCGCGGCGAGTCCGCGCCGCGTCTGCGCATCTCCTTCTGGTGCTCCAACGGGCACGAGACGCAGCCCAGCTTCGCCAGCGACGCGCAGGTGCCCGAGACCTGGGACTGCCCGCGCTGTGGCTTCCCGGCCGGTCAGGACCGGGACAACCCGCCGGACCCGCCGCGCACCGAGCCGTACAAGACGCACCTCGCGTATGTACGGGAGCGGCGCAGCGACGCGGACGGCGAGGCGATCCTCGCCGAGGCGCTCGCCAAACTGCGAGGCGAGATCTAGGAGTTGGGAACCGGCCGGGCGCCTGAGGGCGCCTGGCCGGAGCTGTCTCCGCGGCCGGCCCCGGCCGTTGTCAGTGGTGCCCTCTACGGTTTGTGCATCGGCGAATCGTGAGGGGGCGATGATGACGGTGAAGGAGCGGGCGCCCACGTGGCGCGGGGGATTCGGGCGGCTGTGGACGGCCGCCGCGGTCTCCCGGTTCGGGGACGCGTTACGGACGTCCGCGCTGCCCCTGCTGGCCGCGCGACTGACCGACGACCCCCTCGCCATCGCCTCGGTGACCGCCTGCGGCTATGTGCCGTGGCTGCTGTTCGGACTGCTCGGCGGCGCCGTCGCGGACCGGGTGGACCAGCGGCGCGCGATGTGGGCCGCGGACACGGTACGAGGGCTGCTCGTCGCCGCCTTCGCGCTCGCCGTGGGGCTCGGTCACGCCTCGATCCCGCTGCTGCTTCTGCTCGCCTTCGCGCTGACCACGCTCCAGACGCTCTTCGACAACGCGTCCACGGCCCTGCTGCCCTCCCTGGTCGACCGGCAGGCGCTGGGCGGGGCCAACGCCCGGCTGATGACCGGACAGCAGATCGCGGGCGGTCTGCTCGGCGCCCCGCTGGTCCCGCTTCTGCTAACGGCGGGCGCGTTCATGCCCTTCGCCGCCGACGCGACCACCTATCTGGCGGCCGCCGCCCTGGTCGCCTCCCTGCGGACACGTCCGCCTGAGCGGGCGCCGCGCCCGGCCGGCAGCACCCTGCGCACCGAGATCGGCGAGGGGCTGCGCGCCCTGTGGCAGGACCGCGCCCTGCGGGCGGTCTGCGTGGCCACACTGTTGTGCAACATCGGCATGGGCGCCCTGATCGCCACCCTTGTGCTGCATGTGACGCGCTGGCTGCACGCGGGCAGCGCGGGATACGCGGCGGCCATGACCGCGTACTCGGCCGGCAGCATCACCGGCGGCTTCCTCGCCCAGCGCATAGCCCGCCGCACCGGGCGGGTGCGCGCCCTGCTGGTCGCCGGGGCCGTCCAGACGGCGTCGCTGGTCCTCATCGGCTCCGTCCGCCACCTCGGCGCCCTCGTCGCCGGCATGCTGCTGCTCGGCGCGATGAACATGGTGTGGAACGTCAACCAGGTCACGCTGATGCAGCAACGCGCACCCGAGTCGATGACCGGCCGGATCGCCTCCGCCTTCCGTACCTCCTCGACGTCGGGAGCGCCGCTCGGTGCCCTCCTCGGCGGAGCCGTCGCCGGGGCGTACGGCCTGAACGGGCCCGCGCTGCTCGCCGCCGGCCTGTTCGGTCTGGCCGTCACCTCGTTGATACCGGTGCGCAAGCCGGACGTACCTGTTGTTGCGCCGCGGGACAGCGTGACAGCAGGCCGCGTCCCGCGCTGATCAATTAGGTTGGAACGGCAGCGGGGCAGGCACGCAACAGAACAGGTGCAAGGAAGAAGGCTGAAGTCGCACATGAACGCAGACGGCCGTACCAGGCTCAACCAGACGCCCGAGTGGACCGCGCTCGCCAAGCACCGGGAGGAACTCGCCGACACCCACCTGCGGGACCTGTTCGCCGCCGACCCGGCGCGCGGCACGGGCTACACCCTCCAGGTCGGTGACCTCCACGTCGACTACTCGAAGCACCTGGTCAACGATGAGACGCTGCGGCTGCTGCGCGAGCTGGCCGCCGCCACCGACGTCTTCGGCCTGCGGGACGCCATGTTCCGCGGCGAGAAGATCAACGTCACCGAGGACCGCGCGGTGCTGCACACGGCGCTGCGTGCCCCGCGTGACGCGGTGATCGAGGTCGACGGCGAGAACGTCGTACCGCAGGTGCACGCGGTCCTCGACAGGATGGGCGACTTCGCCGACCGCGTCCGTTCCGGCGCCTGGACCGGGCACACCGGCAAGCGCATCAAGAACGTGATCAACATCGGCATCGGTGGCTCGGACCTCGGCCCCGCGATGGCCTACGAGGTGCTGCGCAGCTTCACCGACCGCGACCTCACGGTCCGCTTCGTGTCCAACGTCGACGGCGCCGACCTGCACGAGGCCACCCGCGACCTGGACGCGGCCGAGACCCTGTTCATCATCGCCTCGAAGACGTTCACCACGATCGAGACGATCACCAACGCCACCTCGGCCCGCAACTGGCTGCTCGGCGAGCTGAAGGCCGGTCAGGAAGCGGTCGCCAAGCACTTCGTGGCCCTGTCGACCAACTCCGAGAAGGTCGCCGACTTCGGTATCGACACGGCCAACATGTTCGAGTTCTGGGACTGGGTCGGCGGCCGCTACTCGTACGACTCCGCGATCGGCCTCTCGCTGATGATCGCCATCGGCCCGGACCGCTTCCGTGAGATGCTCGACGGCTTCCACCTGGTCGACGAGCACTTCCGCACCGCCCCCGCCGAGTCCAACGTCCCGCTCCTGCTGGGCCTGCTGGGCATCTGGTACAACAACTTCCACGACGCCCAGTCGCACGCGGTGCTGCCGTACAGCCACTACCTGTCCAGGTTCACGGCGTACCTCCAGCAGCTGGACATGGAGTCCAACGGCAAGTACGTGGCGCGGGACGGCAAGGATGTCGAGTGGACCACCGGCCCGATCGTCTGGGGCACGCCGGGCACCAACGGGCAGCACGCCTACTACCAGTTGATCCACCAGGGCACCAAGCTGATCCCGGCGGACTTCATCGGCTTCGCCGAGCCGGTCGCCGAGCTGAGCGGTGAACTCAAGGCGCAGCACGACCTGTTGATGGCGAACTTCTTCGCCCAGACCCAGGCGCTGGCGTTCGGCAAGACGGCGGAGGAGGTCCGCGCGGAGGGTGTCGCCGAGGAGCTGGTCCCGCACAAGACCTTCAAGGGCAACCGCCCGACGACCACCATCCTCGCCCGCGAACTGACCCCGTCGGTCCTCGGCCAGCTCGTCGCCCTCTACGAGCACAAGGTGTTCACCCAGGGCGCCGTCTGGAACATCGACTCCTTCGACCAGTGGGGCGTGGAACTCGGCAAGGTCCTCGCCAAGCGCGTGGAGCCGGCGCTGACGGAGGGCGCGGAGGTGCCCGGCCTGGACGCGTCGACGAAGGCTCTGGTGGCCAAGTACCGGGAGCTGCGCGGGCGTTAGGCCAGGACAGCCCCGGTCGGCCCGGCCATGAAAGAACCCGTACGGCCGCCGGGCCGTACGGGTTCCCTTCCGGTCTTTTCAGGGCTTCGTCACGCCGAAGCCGGCGGGTACAGCGAGCGGGGCAGCTGGGCCGCCGCTGCCGCGTCCAGGAGCCACAGGGTGCGCTGGCGGCCCCGGGCACCCGCTGCCGGGGCCTGGATCTCGCCCGCGCCCGAGAGGGCGATGGCGACGGCCTCGGCCTTGTCCTCGCCCGCCGCCAGCAGCCAGACCTCTCGGGCCGAGCGGATGGCGGGGAGGGTGAGGGAGACCCGGGTCGGCGGCGGCTTGGGGGCGCCGTGGACGCCCACCACCGTGCGCTCGGTCTCCCGGACCGCGGGCAGCTCCGGGAAGAGCGAGGCCACGTGCGTGTCCGGGCCGACACCCAGCATCAGGACGTCGAAGGTCGGCACCGAGCCGTGGTTCTCGGGACCGGCCGCGCGGGCCAGTTCCGCCGCGTAGGACTCGGCCGCCGCGTCCACGTCCGCGCCCCAGGGGCCGTCCGACGCGGGCATGGCGTGCACGCGCTTCGGGTCCACCGGGACGTGGTCGAGCAGGGCCTGCCGGGCCTGGGTGACATTGCGCTCCGGGTCGCCCTCGGGGAGGAACCGTTCGTCGCCCCACCACAGGTCGAGCCGGCCCCAGTCGATGGCGTCCCGGGCCGGTGCCGCTGCGAGTGCCGCGAGCAGGCCGTTGCCGTTGCGGCCGCCCGTGAGGACCACGGACGCCTCGCCCCGGGAGGCCTGGGCGTCCACGATCTTCGTGATCAGGCGGGCCGCGGCAGCCTGTGCCATCAGCTCCTTGTCGCGGTGCACGACCAGCTGGGGAGTGCTCATGACGATGTCGCCCTCTTCTTCAGCGGTGCCTTCGCCGCCGCCTCGGGTGCGGGAGCTTCCGGGGCAGCGGCTTCGACGGCCGGTTCTCCTTTGGGCGACGCCTCCGGCGCCGGAGCGGCTGGCGCCGGAGCGGCCGGAGCCGCCGGTACCGGTTCCGCGGCCGGTGAGGCCGACGCGTTCAGCCGTTCCACACCGAACCGCAGCGCCGACGCGTAGGTGTCGTCCGGGTCGAGCCGCCGCAGCTCCTCGGCGATCAGCTCGGCCGTCTCCCGGCGCTTGAGTGCCACCGCGCGGTCCGGTTGGCCGTCGATGGACAGCGTTGCCAGGGAGCCGTTCGCGCGGTCCAGCGCGATCGCTCCCTCGCTGGTCTCCATCCGGACCGCGGTGAGGCCGGGGCCCGAGGACAGGGAGCGCTTGACGGGGACGTCCAGCCGGTCCGCGAGCCACATCGCCAGCAGCTCACAGCTCGGGTTGAACTCCTCGCCCTCCACCTCGACGGCCTTGACCTCGCAGACCACCTGGTCCAGGGCCGCCGCCAGCATCGAGCGCCAGGGCGTGATCCGGGTCCAGGACAGGTCCGTGTCGCCGGGGGTGTAGGCGTCCGCGCGGGCGGTCAGCTCCCGTACCGGCTGTTCGGAGGAGTAGGTGTCGGTGACCCGGCGCTGGGCGAGGGCGCCCAGCGGGTCCTTCGCCGGGTCGAGCGGGGCGTTCACCGGCCACCAGACGACGACCGGCGCGTCCGGCAGCAGCAGCGGCAGTACGACCGAGTCGGCGTGGTCGGCGACCTCGCCGTACAGCCGCAGCACCACCGTCTCGCCGGAGCCCGCGTCCACGCCCACCCGGACCTCCGCGTCCAGACGGGACGTCGTACGGTCGCGAGGGGAGCGGGAGACGCGCTTGATGACGACCAGGGTGCGCGAGGGGTGCTCGTGCGAGGCGTCGCCGGCGGCCTTCAGGGCGTCGTACGCGTTCTCCTCGTCGGTGACGATGACGAGGGTGAGCACCATGCCCACGGCAGGCGTCCCGATGGCCCGGCGGCCCTGCACCAGCGCCTTGTTGACCTTGCCGGCCGTGGTGTCCGTGAGGTCTATCTTCATGGCCGGCGCCAGCTCCGTCCGTCTTGTGCGAGCATCTCGTCGGCCTCGACGGGACCCCAGGTGCCCGACGGGTACTGGGCGGGCCTGCCGTGCTGGTCCCAGTAGTCCTCGATCGGGTCGAGGATCTTCCAGGACAGCTCGACCTCCTCCGTGCGCGGGAAGAGGTTGGCGTCGCCGAGCAGCACGTCCAGGATCAGCCGCTCGTAGGCCTCCGGCGAGGACTCGGTGAAGGACTCGCCGTAGGCGAAGTCCATCGACACGTCCCGGATCTCCATCGAGGTGCCCGGTACCTTGGAGCCGAAGCGGACCGTGATGCCCTCGTCGGGCTGGACGCGGATGACGACCGCGTTCTGCCCGAGTTCCTCGGTGGCGGTGTGGTCGAAGGGGGAGTGCGGGGCCCGCTGGAAGACCACCGCGATCTCGGTGACCCGGCGGCCCAGCCGCTTGCCGGTGCGCAGGTAGAACGGCACGCCGGCCCAGCGGCGGTTGTCGATCTCCAGCTTGACCGCCGCGTACGTGTCGGTCTTCGACTTGCCGTCGATGCCGTCCTCTTCGAGGTAGCCGATGACCTTCTCGCCGCCCTGCCAGCCGGCCGCGTACTGGCCGCGCACGGTGTGCCTGCCCAGGTCGTCCGGCAGCCGTACCGCGCCGAGCACCTTCTCCTTCTCGGCGGCCAGCGCGTCCGCGTCGAAGGAGGCGGGCTCCTCCATCGCGGTCAGCGCCATCAGCTGGAGCAGATGGTTCTGGATGACGTCACGGGCCGCGCCGATGCCGTCGTAGTAGCCGGCGCGGCCGCCGATGCCGATGTCCTCGGCCATGGTGATCTGGACGTGGTCCACGAAGGACCGGTTCCAGACCGGCTCGAACATGGTGTTGGCGAAGCGCAGCGCCAGTATGTTCTGGACGGTCTCCTTGCCCAGGTAGTGGTCGATCCGGAAGACCTGGTCCGGTTCGAACACCTCGTGCACGACCTTGTTGAGCTCCTCGGCCGACTTCAGGTCGTGGCCGAAGGGCTTCTCGATGACCGCGCGCCGCCAGGAGCCGCCGGCCTGGTCCGCCAGGCCGTGCTTCTTCAGCTGCTGGATGACGACCGGGAAGGAGCGTGGCGGGACGGAGAGGTAGAAGGCGAAGTTGCCGCCGGTGCCCTGCGCCTTGTCGAGCTCCTCGATGGTGGAGCGGAGCCGTTCGAACGCGTCGTCGTCGTCGAAGGTGCCCTGGACGAAGCGCATCCCCTGGATGAGCTGCTGCCAGACCTCCTCGCGGAACGGCGTGCGGGCGTGTTCCTTGACGGCGTCGTGGACCTCGGCGGCGAAGTCCTCGTTGGCCCACTCACGGCGGGCGAAGCCGACCAGGGAGAAGCCCGGCGGCAGCAGACCCCGGTTGGCGAGGTCGTAGACCGCGGGCATGAGCTTCTTGCGGGAGAGGTCGCCCGTGACGCCGAAGATGACCAGACCCGACGGCCCCGCGATACGCGGGAGCCGTCGGTCTGCGGGGTCACGCAGCGGGTTGCTGCTCGACAATTTAGCCCTCCGAGGGGGCCAGGCGCTCCAGCTCCGCCTGGGTCGACTTGAGCAGGTCGTTCCAGGACGCCTCGAACTTCTCGACGCCCTCGTCCTCCAGAACCTGGACCACGTCGTCGTACGAGATGCCGAGCCGCTCGATGGCGTCGAGGTCGGCGCGGGCCTGCTCGTAGGTGCCGGCGATGGTGTTGCCAGTGATGTCGCCGTGGTCCTCGACCGCGAAGAGGGTGGCCTCCGGCATGGTGTTCACCGTGTTCGGCGCGACCAGGTCGTCGACGTACATGGTGTCCTTGTACGCCGGGTCCTTCACACCGGTCGACGCCCACAGCGGACGCTGCTTGTTGGCGCCCGCGCTCTCCAGCGCGGTCCAGCGGGAGGTCGAGAAGACCTCCTCGTACGCCTGGTAGGCGAGGCGGGCGTTGGCGACGGCGGCCTTGCCGCGCAGCGCCTTGGACTCGTCGGTGCCCAGCTCGTCCAGGCGCCGGTCGATCTCGGTGTCCACGCGGGACACGAAGAACGACGCCACCGAACGGATGAGCGACAGGTCGAGGCCGCGCTCCTTGGCCTTCTCCAGACCGGCCAGGTAGGCGTCCATCACCTTGCGGTAGCGCTCGAGCGAGAAGATAAGCGTGACGTTGACGCTGATGCCGAGGCCGATGACCTCGGTGATCGCCGGCAGACCCGCCTCGGTGGCCGGGATCTTGATGAGCGTGTTGGGGCGGTCCACCAGCCAGGCCAGCTGCTTGGCCTCGGCGACCGTCGCCTTGGTGTTGTGCGCCAGGCGCGGGTCGACCTCGATCGACACCCGGCCGTCCTGGCCGTCGGTCGCGTCGAACACCGGGTGCAGGATGTCGGCGGCGTCGCGGACGTCCGCCGTGGTGATCATGCGGACGGCCTCTTCGACCGTCACCTTGCGGGCGGCGAGGTCCGAGAGCTGCTGGTCGTAGCCGTCGCCCTGCGAGATCGCCTTCTGGAAGATCGTCGGGTTGGTGGTGACGCCCACGACGTGCTGCTGGTCGATCAGCTCGGCGAGGTTGCCGGACGTGATCCGCTTGCGCGACAGGTCGTCCAGCCAGATCGCGACGCCTTCCTCGGAGAGGCGCTTGAGTGCGTCTGTCATGGAATTACATCTCCTACGTGTCGTATATGAGCGTCAGCGCTGGGCGGCGGCGATGGATTCCCGGGCCTTGGCGGCCACGTTCTCGGCAGTGAAGCCGAACTCGCGGAAGAGCACCTTGCCGTCGGCGGAAGCACCGAAGTGCTCCAGGGAAACGATGCGGCCAGCGTCTCCGACGTACTTGTGCCACGTCAGACCGATGCCCGCCTCGACCGACACACGCGCCTTCACGGTGGGCGGCAGGACGCTGTCCCGGTACCCCTGGTCCTGCTCCTCGAACCACTCCACGCACGGCATGGAGACGACCCGGGTCGGTACGCCGTCGGCCTCCAGCTGCTCGCGCGCCTCGACGGCGACGTGCACCTCGGAGCCGGTGGCGATGAGGATGACCTCCGGCGTCCCGTTCGAGGCCTCGAACAGCACATACCCGCCGCGCACCGTGTCCTCGTTGGACTCGTACACCGGCACGCCCTGACGGGTGAGCGCCAGGCCGTGCGGGGCGCCCTTGCCGAAGACCTTGGTGTAGCGCCTGAGGATCTCGCGCCAGGCGATCGCGGTCTCGTTGGCATCCGCCGGGCGGACCACGTTCAGGCCCGGGATGGCACGCAGCGAGGCGAGGTGCTCGACCGGCTGGTGCGTCGGGCCGTCCTCGCCGAGACCGATGGAGTCGTGCGTCCACACGTACGTCACCGGCAGGTGCATCAGCGCCGAGAGACGGACGGCGTTGCGCATGTAGTCGGAGAAGACGAGGAACGTACCGCCGTAGACACGGGTGTTGCCGTGCAGGGTGATGCCGTTCATCTCCGCGGCCATGGAGTGCTCGCGGATACCGAAGTGGATGGTGCGGCCGTAGGGGTTCGCGCCCGGCAGCGGGTTGTCCGCCGGCAGGAACGAGCTGTCCTTGTCGATGGTCGTGTTGTTCGACCCGGCGAGGTCGGCGGAGCCGCCCCACAGTTCGGGGATGACCGCGCCCAGGGCCTGGAGCACCTTGCCGGAGGCGGCACGGGTGGCGACGCCCTTGCCGGGCTCGAAGACCGGGATCTTCTCCTCCCAGCCGGTGGGCAGCTCGCACGCGGCGACACGGTCGAACTCGGCGGCCCGCTCGGCGTTGTTGTCACGCCACAGCTGGAACGACTTCTCCCACTCGGCCTTCGCGGCGGCACCGCGCTCCAGGGCCCGGCGGGTGTGGGCGAGGACCTCGTCGGCGACGTAGAAGCTCTTCTCCGGGTCGAAGCCGAGGACACGCTTGGTGGCCGCGACCTCGTCCTCGCCGAGCGCCGAGCCGTGGGCGGCCTCGGTGTTCTGCGCGTGCGGGGCGGGCCAGGCGATGATCGAGCGCATCGCGATGAAGGACGGCTTGTCCGTCACCTTCTTAGCGGCCTCGATCGCGTTGTAGATGGCGTGCGGGTCCAGGTCGCCGTCCGGCTTCGGGGCGACGCGCTGGACGTGCCAGCCGTATGCCTCGTACCGCTTGACGGTGTCCTCGGAGACGGCCGTCTCGGTGTCGCCCTCGATCGAGATGTGGTTGTCGTCCCACAGCAGGACCAGGTTGCCGAGCTTCTGGTGGCCGGCCATCGAGGACGCCTCGGCGGAGATGCCCTCCTGGAGGCAGCCGTCACCGGCGATGCAGTAGACGAAGTGGTCGAAGGGGGACTCGCCCTGCGGTGCGTCCGGGTCGAACAGTCCGCGCTCGTAGCGGGAGGCCATGGCCATGCCCACCGCGTTGGCGACACCCTGGCCGAGGGGGCCCGTGGTGGTCTCCACGCCCTTGGTGTGGCCGTACTCCGGGTGGCCCGGGGTCTTCGAGCCCCAGGTCCGGAAGGACTCCAGGTCTTCCAGCTCCAGGCCGAAGCCGGCCAGGTAGAGCTGCGTGTACAGGGTCAGCGACGAGTGGCCGGCGGACAGCACGAAACGGTCGCGGCCCACCCAGTCGGGGTCGGACGGGTCGTGTCGCATCACCTTCTGGAAGAGGGTGTACGCGGCCGGCGCCAGGCTCATCGCCGTACCCGGATGGCCGTTGCCGACCTTCTGTACGGCGTCGGCGGCCAGGACACGGGCGGTATCGACGGCCCGCTGGTCCAACTCGGTCCAGTCGAGGTCTGTGGTGGTCGGCTTGGTGCTCACCCTGGGTCAGGGCTCCTCTCCACATGTTCGGTTACCGGCCCACGGGCACACGCCCGCACCGGCTGCCGGTGCACTGGGTGCCCACCGGCCGCTGTCGAGCCTACCCCCGTAAGGACGTGCAATTTTTCGAGTGTTTCCAGACTGCCGGGCCTTGCGGGGATCCGCCTCCCGACTGGCCGGGAAGGCATGTCGGCACATGAATGCACATGAATACGGAGCCGCTCATACGACTGCTCAACCGAGCCCCTCCCGGCTCTCCCGAGACGCCCGCCAACACGACCCCACCCCCGCGAAGGCCGAGGTATGGGCAACGTCTAAAGTGGCGTGGTACGCGCGAGCCTTTACCGCTACTTCACACGGGGAGGCTTGCTGGGATGTCTCTGTCAGGGGTGTGCGTGACGGCCGTCGAATCCCGTCCAGCGGGGGTACTCGGTGCGAGCGAGAGCCCGAGTCACCGGCCGTTCGGGGCCCGTGTCAAAGCTTTCGTGGCGCTGACCAAGCCGCGGATCATCGAGCTGCTGCTCATCACCACCGTTCCGGTGATGTTCCTGGCGCAGCAGGGCGTGCCCGACCTGACGCTGGTGCTGCTGACGTGCGTCGGCGGTTATCTCTCCGCGGGCGGCGCCAACGCGCTCAACATGTACATCGACCGGGACATCGACGCGCTGATGGACCGCACTTCGCAGCGGCCACTGGTGACCGGCATGGTCAGCCCGCGTGAGTGCCTCGTCTTCGGCATCACCCTGGCGGTCGTCTCCACCCTGTTGTTCGGATTCACCGTCAACTGGCTGAGCGCCTGGCTGTCACTCGGAGCGCTCCTCTTCTACGTCGTCGTCTACACGATGATCCTCAAGCGCCGTACCTCGCAGAACATCGTGTGGGGCGGCATCGCGGGCTGCCTCCCGGTGCTGATCGGCTGGTCGGCCGTCACGGACTCCATGTCGTGGGCGCCGATCATCCTCTTCCTCGTCATGTTCTTCTGGACGCCGCCGCACTACTGGCCCCTGTCCATGAAGGTCAAGGACGACTACGCGCGCGTGGGCGTCCCGATGCTGCCGGTCGTCGCCTCCAACAAGGTGGTCGCCAAGCAGATCGTCATCTACAGCTGGGTGATGGTCGCCGTCTCCCTGCTCCTGACCCCCCTCGGCTACACCGGCTGGTTCTACATGCTGGTCGCCCTGGTGGCGGGCGGCTGGTGGCTCTGGGAGGCGCACGCCCTGCAGAACCGCGCCAAGTCGGAGGTGACGGGCGGGAAGCTCAAGGAGATGCGCCTGTTCCACTGGTCCATCACCTATGTGTCGCTGCTGTTCGTGGCAGTGGCCGTGGACCCCTTCCTCCGCTGACCCCTGCGTCGGCCCACATCACACCGCCCTGCCCTCGCCAGTCGATCTACTCGTGAGTAGCATCCTGCTCATGGCAGACACGCAGCAGGTTGACCAGAAGGCCGAGCGCAAGGTCGCGCGCCTCGCCAAGCAGATCAGCACCTTCGCCAAGGCCCACGGCGGCGCCGAGGGCCAGGTCGCCTACATCGGCGAACGCGGCGCCCGCATCGTCCTCGTCGGCGAGGACGGCGGCTGGGGCGACCTGGTGGCCCCGAGCACCGAGATCGCCCGGCAGGCGGTGGAGAAGGCGGGTATCACCGTCCACGAGTCCTTCGACGGTGAGTTCGCCGCGAAGGTGACGACGGGCCCGTACGAGTGGAAGCGCATGGCGGGCCTCCAGATCGGCGGCTGAGCAGCTGTTTTCAGGGGCGCCGGGAACGGCGCGAGCAACCACCCGCAAGCGGTGGCCGACGAACCACCCGTACCCCTGAGCTGAACCGCGACCTCCGTCCCCGTTCACCCGTTAAGACGGTCAAGCAGCCGTCCACGGGGGAGCCCGGATGATCGAAACGCCGTCCCTGGTGGACCAGTACTGCCACGGAGTGCTCCGCACCGAGCTGGGCCTGGGCACCTTCGAGGCCCAGCTCGCCCGCACCGAAGGCCCCCCGGCCCCTGGCACCACCCTCTTCGACACGCAGACCGGTTTCGCGGTACGACGCTGGTGCCCCCCGCTCCTCGGCCTGGAACCCCACTGCCCGCCCGCCCGCTATCTCGCCCGGCGCCGCGAGCTCGGCGTCCTGGAGGCGGGCCGCCGCCTGCTGCGGGGCAGCGGCATCACCACCTACCTCGTCGACACCGGCCTCCCCGGCGACCTCACCGGCCCCGCGGAGCTGGCCTCCACCGGCGCCGCCGAGGCGAGGGAGATCGTCCGCCTGGAACTCCTCGCGGAGCAGGTCGCCGACACCTCCGGCACCGTCGAGTCCTTCCTCGCCAACCTCGCCGAGTCGGTGCACGGCGCGGCGGCGAACGCGGTCGCCTTCACCTCCGTCGCCGGACTGCGGCACGGCCTCGCCCTGGCCCCCGAGCCGCCCGGACCCGGCGAGGTGAGAGGCGCCGCCGGCCGCTGGCTGGCGGCCCGCCGGGTCGGTGGTGAGCTGACCGACCCGGTCCTGCTACGGCACCTGCTGTGGATCGCCGTGGCCTCCGGTCTCCCGCTCCAGCTGCATGCGGGCCTCGGCGAGCCCGGCGCCCGGATCGACCGCACCGACCCGGTCCTGCTGACCGACTTCGTCCGGGCCACCGCGGGCCTCGGCACCGACCTGGTCCTGCTGCACGGCTACCCGTACCACCGCCACGCCGCCCACCTCGCCGGCGTCTTCTCGCACGTGTACGCCGACTCGGGCGCGGCCCTGGTCCGCACCGGAGCCCGGGCCGCGACGATCCTCGCCGAGATCCTGGAACTGGCCCCCTTCGGCAAGATCCTCTTCTCCAGCGGCGCCCACGGCCTGCCCGAACTGCACGTCGTCGGCGCCCGCCTCTTCCGCGAGTCCCTCGCCCGCGTCCTCGGCACCTGGGTGGCCGAGGACGCCTGGTCACTCGGCGACGCACAACGCGTGGCCAAGCTGATCGCGGCGGGGAACGCGAGGCGGGTGTACGGGCTGGAGTGAGCCGCACAGACTGAGCGCATGCGGACCGAGACGTTACTGACCAGCTTCTGCCACGAACTGACACCCCTGGACCCCGTCGCCGTCTGGGCGCATGGCTCGCTCGCCGGTGGCGACTACCAGGAGGGCCGTAGCGACCTGGACCTCGTCGCGGTGCTGCCGGGCCCGGTGACCCCGGCCGTCGTATGGAGGATCGCCGTAGCGCACGCCCGGCTGCGTGCGGTGCCGCTCGCAGCCGGGCTGCACTGCACCTACCTGACCCCTTCGACCGCGGACGACGCCGCGCGCCGCCATCTGACCTGGGCGCACGAGCAGCTGTTCAGACGGCCGGTCACCCCGGTGACCCGGCGTGAGCTGCACGCCTTCGGGCGGGTGCTGCACGGACGACCGCCGACGGAGCTGCTGCCGGCCGTGCCGGACCAGGAACTCCGTGACTTCGTCGTACGCGACCAGCGGGACTTCTGGAGGGCCGCCGTCGACAACGCCCCGCTCTGGAGGCAGGACATCTGGGTCGACCTGGGCCTGATCACCTTCGCCCGCGCAACCGTCACCGCACGCGAGGGCCGGCTGATCTCCAAACGGGAGTCGCTCGACCTGCTGCCGGGCCTCGGGGCGCCCGTCGAGGTCGTCGAGGACATCCGCAGCCGTCGCTATGACGACCCCGCGCCGCCCACCGAGGAGTGGACGGCGCGCAGGGCCCGGCTGGCCCGGAACTACTTGGGGGCGGCCATCGACGCGCTCACCGCGTCGTACGACTGAGCGGGCAGGTCGGCGGCCGGGACGTCGGCGCGTTCCCGCAGGGAGAGCAGGACCCGCAGTACGCCGATCCACACCAGGCAGGAGCCGAACATGTGGAAACCCACCAGGACCGTGGGCAGGTGCGTGAAGTACTGGACGTAACCGATCACGCCCTGGCCGAGCAGGATCAGGAAGAGGTCACGGGTGCGGTCGCGCGGTCCTTGGGGAGCGTTGATGCCCCTCAGGAAGAACCAGAGCGCGAAGGTCAGCGACACCACGATCCAGGCCAGCACCGCGTGCAGCTCGGCGACGCCTGCCCAGCTGACGTGGATGCGCTCCACCTCGCCGGAGTCGCCCGGGTGCGGGCCGGCGCCGGTCACCACCGTGCCCACCGCGATGAGCAGCAGCGACACGGTCACCAGGGCCCACACCAGCTGCTGCACGGCCTTGCCGACCAACGGGCGCGGCTCCCCGTCGCCCTCGCGGGTGCGCTGCCACATCAGGGCGGCGACCGTGATGAGGGCGGTCGCCAGCAGGAAGTGGGCGGCGACGGTGTACGGGTTGAGGCCGACGAGCACCACGACGCCGCCGAGGATCGCGTTGCTCATCACGAGCCAGAACTGCGCCCAGCCCAGCCGCGTCAGGCTGCGCCGGTACGGCTTCTGGGACCGGGCGGCGATGATCGCCCAGCCGACCGCCGCGCACAGCACATAGGTCAGCATGCGGTTCGTGAACTCGATGGCGCTGTGGTAGCTCAGCGCGGTCGTCGGGGTCAGCGAGCCGTCGGTGCACTCGGGCCAGGTCGGGCAGCCGAGGCCGGAGCCGGTGAGCCGGACCGCACCGCCGGTGACCACGATGACCACCGACATGACGAGTGCGGCGAGGGCCGCGCGCCGGACGGTCCGGGGATCCGGGGTCCAGCGGTCGGCGATGAAGGCGAGCGGGTTGCGCACGGCCGCTACGGCGTCGGCGGGGGTCAGCTTTGGCACGCGCACCATCGTAGGGGGCCGCTTGTGCATGCGTTCACGAGGGTCGGGGATGTGAGCGGCACGTCGGCGCGTCTCGGCGACATGCGGCATCGGGCGCTCTCTGCCGATCTGGTCTACTCCCAGCGGAAGAAGCGCCCGGCGGCAGCCAGCCCCACCACCGCCCACACCGCCAGGATCCCCAGGTCGCCCCACGGCATCCCGGCGCCGTGCTGGAGGACGTCGCGCAGGCCGTCCGACAGTGCGGAGATGGGCAGCAGGCCCAGTACGTCCTGGCCCGTCGAGCCGAACTTGTCCAGCGGGACGATGACCCCGCCGCCCACGAGCAGCAGCAGGAACACCAGGTTGGCGGCCGCCAGTGTCGCCTCCGCCTTGAGGGTGCCCGCCATCAGCAGGCCGAGGCCGGAGAACGCGGCCGTGCCGAGGACCAGCAGGAGCAGGACGGCGAGGGGGTTGCCGTGCGGGGACCAGCCGAGCGCGAAGGCGATCACCGTCAGCAGGATCACCTGGAGGATCTCGGTGACCAGGACCGACGCCGTCTTCGCCGTCATCAGCCCCCAGCGGGGCAGCGGGGAGGAGGCGAGCCGCTTCAGGACGCCGTACCGGCGTTCGAAGCCGGTCGCGATGGCCTGGCCCGTGAAGGCCGTGGACATGACGGCGAGGGCGAGGATGCCCGGGGCCAGGAAGTCGACCGACTTGCCGGCCCCCGTGTCCACGACGTCCACCGAGCTGAACAGGACCAGGAGCAGCGTCGGGATCACCACCGTCAGCAGCAGCTGCTCGCCGTTGCGCAGCAGCATCTTCGTCTCCAGGGCCGCCTGCGCCGCGATCATGCGGGGGAGCGGGGCGGCACCCGGCTTCGGGGTGTGGGTGCCCGTGGCGGTGGTCATGAGCGCAGCTCCTTGCCGGTCAGCTCCAGGAAGACGTCCTCCAGCGTGTGGCGTTCGACCGAGATGCGGTCCGGCATCACCCCGTGCTGGGCGCACCACGAGGTCACCGTCGCCAGCAACTGCGGGTTGACCTTGCCCATGACCCGGTAGGAACCCGGCGTCAGCTCGGCGGCCGAGGAGTCGGCGGGGAGCGCCTTGAGCAGGGAGGCGACGTCGAGGCCGGGGCGGCCGGTGAACCGCAGGGTGTTCTCGGCGCCGCCCTTGCACAGTTCCTCGGGGGAGCCCTGGGCGATCACCCGGCCGGCGTCGATGACGGCGACGTCGTCGGCGAGTTGCTCGGCCTCCTCCATGTAGTGGGTGGTGAGGATGACCGAAACGCCGTCGGTGCGCAGGTCCCGCACCAGGTCCCAGGTGGCCCGGCGGGCCTGCGGGTCGAGTCCGGCGGTCGGCTCGTCGAGGAAGACCAGTTCCGGACGGCCCACGACGGCCATGGCGAGCGCCAGCCGCTGCTGCTGGCCGCCGGAGAGCCGGCGGTACGCCGTACGGCCGCAGCCGCCAAGGCCCAGCCGCTCGATCAACGCGTCCACGTCCAGCGGCTGCGCGTGCAGCTTCGCCACGTGCCGCAGCATCTCGTCCGCGCGGGCGCCGGAGTAGACCCCGCCGGACTGGAGCATCACGCCCACTCTGGGGCGCAGCTCGGCGGACTGCCGTACGGGATCGAGGCCCAGGACGCGCACCGAGCCGGAGTCCGGCCTGCGGTACCCCTCGCAGGTCTCGATCGTCGTCGTCTTTCCCGCGCCGTTGGGTCCGAGTACGGCGGTCACACCCGGCCGGGCCACCAGGTCGAGGCCGTCCACGGCGGGTTTCGTGCCGTACCGCTTCACCAGGTTCCGCACCTGGACCACGGGCTCACTTCGCATGGTGACAGAGTCTAGGGACGGCTGCCGTCACCCGGACGGCCGGGTGCTAGATCTCCTCCTCACGGGGTCGGTGTACGGCCAGCCATCGCTCGGCATAGGCCACCGCCTCACGTACGGGGAAGAGCCGGGCCTCGGCCGCGCCGACCGTTCCGCGTACGACGACGGGCCGGTCGCGTTCGAAGTCGCAGCCCAGTTCGTCGAAGCGGTCGGAGGTGATCGACACCTCGGTCACCACCTCCCAGCCGCCGCCCGGGGCGGGCCGGCCGACCCGGACGCGGGGCGACGGTATGCGGTATTCGGCCAGGTGGAAGCTGGTGCAGGTGGCGTAACCGGTGCCGAGCATGAGCACGCGCGCGTCCAGCTTCTCCAGGCGGCCCAGCGGGCTCCGCTCGCCGAGTCGGCAGTCGGTGGCGTGGCCCTCGACGATCTCGGCCGCGCGGGGACCGATCGCGGCGAACGAGGTCTGCGGGTGCGCGCTGCGCAGGGCGCCCGGCCAGGTCCGCACGGTCTCCGGGATCACGCCGACCCCGCGCGCGGGGGTGACCCGGGGGTCGTACGACGGCATGGTGGCCCGGATGGTCTCCCACCACTCCTGCGGTACCGGAGGATTCCGCCACACCGCCGGGTCCGAGAGGTCGCCGGTCTGGGTGGGGACCACCAGGGTGCCGTTCGGCCCAAGGGCGTCGAGAAGACTTTGGGCGACCGCCACGGCTCCGCCGTTGACCCAGCCGAGGGAACTGAGCGAGGTGTGCGCGAGGAGGGTTTCGCCGGTCTTCACACCGAGCAGCCGAAGCTGCTTCGCGAGGGTGTCCCGGGTGACAAGAGGGCCGGTCGGAGCAGGTGTGGGCATGGTTCCGGAGTGTTCCGGACTGGGCCGCCGGACGCCACCGTTTTGCGTGCGGGATGATCGATCAAAGATCGTTTGCGCAGGTCGGTTTAGGTAATCCTAAGTGACGCAGGGCACCGTCCGGCGGTCCGGGCGCCGCTTGCCTGGCTCTGAGGAATTACGCAACAATGGCGTTGTGAAAAACGTCGGCGAGGCTCGGGAGACCCCCACGGGGACCCCCCAGGAGGAACTCGCGACCGGTGAGCGTTCGACGCGCAACCGGGTCGCGCGGTCGATCCTGGACCACGGCCCGTCGACCGTCACCGAGCTGGCCGGACGCCTGTGCCTGACCCCGGCGGCCGTACGCCGACACCTGGACGCCCTGGTCGCCGACGACGTCGTGGAGCCACGCGAGCAGCGGGTGTACGGCGCGCGGACGCGCGGCCGTCCCGCCAAGGTCTTCGCCCTCACCGACTGCGGCCGCGACGCCTTCGACCAGTCGTACGACGCCCTCGCCGCCGACGCGCTGCGCTGGATCGCCGAGCAGGGGGGCGGCCAGGAGGCGGTCGCCGCCTTCGCGCGGGCCCGGATCGCCGCGCAGGCGAGCGCCTACCGCAGGGCGATCGAGGCCGTGAGCCCCGACGACCGCACGGAAGCGCTGGCCAAGGCCCTGAGCAGGGACGGGTACGCTGCAACGGCGCGCAGCGCACCGGTCGGCGAACAGCTGTGCCAGCACCACTGCCCGGTCGCCCATGTCGCGGAGCAGTTCCCCCAGCTGTGCGAGGCGGAGACGGAGATCTTCGCCGAGCTGCTCGGAACGCACGTCCAGCGGCTGGCGACCATCGCGCACGGCGACGGCGTCTGCACGACGTTCATCCCCAAGATTTCCACTGACGCATCTGCTAGTACGGCCGGGAGGAACCCCGCATGACTCTCCCCACGGAGACTGCCCACCCCGAACTCGAGGGCCTGGGCAAGTACGAATACGGCTGGGCCGACTCCGACACGGCCGGCGCCTCTGCCAAGCGCGGCATCAACGAGGACGTCGTCCGGGACATCTCCGGCAAGAAGAGCGAGCCGGAGTGGATGACCAAGCTCCGTCTCAAGGGCCTGCGCCTCTTCGAGAAGAAGCCGATGCCGAACTGGGGATCGGACCTGTCGGGCATCGACTTCGACAACATCAAGTACTTCGTGCGCTCCACGGAGAAGCAGGCGGAGTCCTGGGAGGACCTGCCCGAGGACATCAAGAACACCTACGACAAGCTGGGCATCCCGGAGGCGGAGAAGCAGCGCCTGGTCGCCGGTGTCGCCGCCCAGTACGAGTCGGAGGTCGTCTACCACCAGATCCGCGAGGACCTGGAGGAGCAGGGCGTCATCTTCCTGGACACC
Source organism: Streptomyces sp. NPDC096040 (assembly GCF_040303265.1). Classification (NCBI taxonomy): domain Bacteria; kingdom Bacillati; phylum Actinomycetota; class Actinomycetes; order Kitasatosporales; family Streptomycetaceae; genus Streptomyces; species Streptomyces sp. NPDC096040. The sequence continues at coordinate 15,178 of NZ_JBEOTA010000028.1, read as the reverse complement.
GACACCGCGCTGAAGGAGCACCCGGACCTCTTCAAGGAGTACTTCGGGACCGTCATCCCGGTCGGTGACAACAAGTTCGCGTCGCTGAACACGGCCGTGTGGTCCGGCGGCTCCTTCATCTACGTGCCGAAGGGCGTGCACGTGGAGATCCCGCTCCAGGCCTACTTCCGTATCAACACGGAGAACATGGGCCAGTTCGAGCGGACCCTGATCATCGTCGACGAGGGTGCCTACGTGCACTACGTCGAGGGCTGCACCGCCCCGATCTACAAGTCGGACTCGCTGCACTCCGCGGTCGTCGAGATCATCGTCAAGAAGAACGCCCGCTGCCGCTACACGACCATCCAGAACTGGTCGAACAACGTCTACAACCTGGTCACCAAGCGCGCCGTCGCCTACGAGGGCGCCACCATGGAGTGGATCGACGGCAACATCGGCTCCAAGGTGACGATGAAGTACCCGGCCGTCTACCTGATGGGCGAGCACGCCAGGGGCGAGACCCTGTCCATCGCCTTCGCGGGCGAGGGCCAGCACCAGGACGCCGGCTCCAAGATGGTCCACATGGCGCCGAACACGTCGTCCAACATCGTCTCGAAGTCGGTCGCGCGCGGTGGCGGTCGTACCTCCTACCGCGGCCTGGTCGAGATCGGCGAGGGCGCGGCCGGATCCAAGTCGAACGTGCTGTGCGACGCGCTGCTCGTCGACACCATCTCCCGCTCGGACACGTACCCGTACGTCGACGTCCGCGAGGACGACGTGTCCATGGGCCACGAGGCGACCGTCTCCAAGGTCTCCGAGGACCAGCTCTTCTACCTGATGAGCCGCGGTCTCTCCGAGTTCGAGGCGATGGCGATGATCGTGCGCGGCTTCGTCGAGCCCATCGCGAAGGAGCTGCCGATGGAGTACGCGCTGGAGCTCAACCGGCTGATCGAGCTGCAGATGGAAGGCGCGGTCGGCTAACCCCACCGCCCCTCCCGGCAAGCCACTTACGGAACGGAAAGCGAGCACTACGACAGCCATGGCTGAGGCTCAGAACTCCCCCACTCTCGGCTCCGCTCGAGCGGGGGGACCCCCACCGGTGGGCTCCACCACCGCCGGCGCCATCGCGGTGGCCGCCGAGTCGACCGTCGCGACACGCATGAGCGCGCCCCCGTCCTTCGACGTCGCGGACTTCGCGGTCCCGCACGGCCGCGAGGAGGAGTGGCGGTTCACCCCGCTGGAACGGCTGCGCGGACTGCACGACGGCACCGCCGTCGCCACCGGCGAGGGCGTGAAGGTCGTCGTCGAGGCCCCCGAGGGCGTCACCGTCGAGACCGTGGACCGCGACGACCCGCGGCTCGGCAGGGCCGGCACCCCGGTGGACCGGGTCGCCGCCCAGGCGTACTCGGCGTTCGAGAAGGCCGGCGTGGTCAGCGTCCCCAAGGAGACGGCGCTCACCGAGCCGATCCGGATCGCCGTGCACGGCGAGGGCGGCACCGCCTTCGCCCACCAGGTGATCGAGCTGGGCGCCTTCGCCGAGGCCGTCGTCGTCATCGACCACACCGGTGACGCGGTGCTCGCCGCCAACGTCGACTACCTGCTCGGCGACGGCGCCAAGCTGACCGTCGTCTCCGTCCAGGACTGGGACGAGAAGGCCGTGCACGTGGCCCAGCACAACGCCCTCGTCGGCCGGGACGCCTCCTTCAAGTCGGTCGTCGTCACCTTCGGCGGCGATGTCGTACGGCTGCACCCGCGCGTCTCCTACGCGGGCACCGGTGGCGAGGCCGAGCTGTACGGCCTCTACTTCACGGACGCCGGGCAGCACCAGGAGCACCGGCTGTTCGTCGACCACAACACCCCGCACTGCAAGTCGAACGTGGCCTACAAGGGCGCCCTCCAGGGCGAGCAGGCGCACGCGGTCTGGATCGGCGACGTCCTCATCGAGGCCAGGGCCGAGGGCACCGACACCTACGAGATGAACCGCAACCTGGTCCTCACGGACGGCGCGCGGGTCGACTCGGTGCCGAACCTGGAGATCGAGACCGGCGAGATCGTCGGCGCCGGCCACGCCTCCGCCACCGGCCGCTTCGACGACGAGCAGCTCTTCTATCTGATGGCCCGCGGCATCCCGGAGTACGAGGCCCGCCGTCTGGTGGTCCGCGGCTTCTTCGCCGAGCTGGTCCAGCAGATCGGTGTCGCCGACATCGAGGAGCGGCTGCTCGCCAAGATCGAGGAGGAGCTGGAGGCCGCGGTCGCATGACCACGTTCGTACGCGCCTGCGGCCTGAGCGAGCTGGAGGACGGCACCCCGAAACGGGTGGAACTCGACGGCACGCCCATCTCGGTCGTCCGCACCGAGGGAGAGGTGTTCGCGATCTACGACATCTGCTCCCACGCCAACGTCTCGCTCTCCGAGGGCGAGGTGGAGGACTGCCAGATCGAGTGCTGGCTGCACGGCTCCAGCTTCGACCTGCGCACCGGCAAGCCCTCCGGCCTCCCGGCCACCCGCCCCGTCCCCGTATACCCCGTAAAGATCGAAGGGGACGACGTGCTCGTCTCCCTCACCCAGGAGTCCTGAGGCACCCATGGCAACGCTTGAAATCCGAGACCTGCACGTCACCGTCGAGGCCGACAACGCCACGAAGGAGATCCTCAAGGGCGTCGACCTCACCGTGAAGCAGGGCGAGACGCACGCCATCATGGGCCCCAACGGCTCCGGCAAGTCGACCCTCGCCTACTCGCTCGCGGGCCACCCGAAGTACACGATCACCGAGGGCACCGTGCTGCTCGACGGCGAGGACGTCCTGGAGATGTCCGTCGACGAGCGCGCCCGCGCGGGCCTGTTCCTGGCGATGCAGTACCCGGTCGAGGTCCCGGGTGTGTCCGTGTCGAACTTCCTGCGGACCTCCGCCACCGCCATCCGCGGCGAGGCCCCCAAGCTGCGCACCTGGGTGAAGGAGGTCAAGGAGGCCATGGAGCGCCTCCACATGGACCAGTCCTTCGCCGAGCGCAACGTCAACGAAGGCTTCTCCGGCGGTGAGAAGAAGCGCCACGAGATCCTCCAGCTCGAACTGCTCAAGCCGAAGATCGCGATCCTTGACGAGACCGACTCCGGCCTGGACGTGGACGCCCTTCGCATCGTCTCCGAGGGCGTCAACCGCGTCCGCGAGACCGGCGAGGTCGGCACCATGCTGATCACGCACTACACGCGCATCCTGCGCTACATCAAGCCCGACTACGTCCACGTCTTCTCCGCCGGCCGCATCGTCGAGTCCGGCGGCGCCGAGCTCGCCGACAAGCTGGAGGACGAGGGCTACGAGGCATATGCGAAGCTCGACGGAGCCGACACGAAGGGTGGCGCATCCGCGTGACACAGCTGCCGGGCCTCCTCGACACCGAGGCGATCCGCAAGGACTTCCCCATCCTGGACCGGCTGGTCCATGACGACCGGAAGCTCGTGTACCTGGACAACGCGGCGACCTCGCAGAAGCCCCGCCAGGTACTGGACGCCCTGAGCGAGTACTACGAGCGCTACAACGCCAACGTCCACCGCGGTGTGCATGTGCTCGCCGAGGAGGCCACGGCGCTGTACGAGGGTGCGCGCGACAAGGTCGCCGAGTTCATCAACGCGCCCAGCCGCGACGAGGTGATCTTCACCAAGAACGCCTCCGAGTCGCTGAACCTCGTGGCGAACATGCTCGGCTGGGCCGACGAGCCCTACCGGGTGGACCACGAGACCGAGATCGTCATCACGGAGATGGAGCACCACTCCAACATCGTGCCGTGGCAGCTGCTGGCGCAGCGCACCGGCGCGAAGCTGAAGTGGTTCGGCCTCACCGACGACGGCCGCCTCGACCTGTCCAACATCAACGAGATCATCACCGAGAAGACGAAGATCGTCTCCTTTGTGCTGGTGTCGAACATCCTGGGCACGGTCAACCCGGTCGAGGCGATAGTCCGCCGCGCCCAGGAGGTCGGCGCGCTGGTCTGCATCGACGCCTCCCAGGCGGCGCCGCACATGCCGCTGGACGTCCAGGCCCTCCAGGCCGACTTCGTCGCCTTCACCGGCCACAAGATGTGCGGCCCGACCGGCATCGGCGTCCTGTGGGGCCGCCAGGAACTCCTGGAGGACCTGCCCCCGTTCCTCGGCGGCGGCGAGATGATCGAGACGGTGTCGATGCACTCCTCGACCTACGCCCCGGCGCCCCACAAGTTCGAGGCGGGCACCCCGCCGATCGCGCAGGCGGTCGGTCTCGGCGCGGCGATCGACTATCTGAACGCCATCGGCATGGACAAGATCCTCGCCCATGAGCACGCGCTGACGGATTACGCGGTACGGCGTCTCACCCAGGTACCCGATCTGAGGATCATCGGCCCCACCACGGCCGAGGACCGGGGCGCGGCGATCTCCTTCACCCTCGGGGACATCCACCCGCACGACGTGGGCCAGGTTCTCGACGAGCAGGGCATCGCGGTCCGGGTCGGCCACCACTGCGCCCGGCCGGTCTGCCTGCGGTACGGAATTCCTGCGACCACGCGAGCGTCGTTCTATCTGTACTCCACGCCGGCCGAGATCGACGCTCTGGTCGCGGGCCTGGAGCACGTACGGAACTTCTTCGGCTGAAGGGCGTGAACTGAGACCGTGAAGCTGGACTCGATGTACCAGGAAGTCATCCTGGACCACTACAAACACCCGCACGGGCGTGGTCTCAGGGATGGCGACGCCGAGGTGCACCATGTGAACCCGACGTGCGGCGACGAGATCACCCTCCGAGTGAAGTACGACGGCACGACGATCGAGGACGTCTCGTACGAGGGCCAGGGCTGCTCGATCAGCCAGGCGAGCGCCTCCGTACTGAACGACCTCCTGGTCGGCAAGGAGCTGGCCGACGCGCAGAAGATCCAGGAGACCTTCCTGGAGCTGATGCAGTCCAAGGGCAAGCTCGAACCCGATGACGCGATGGAGGAGGTGCTGGAGGACGCGGTCGCGTTCGCCGGTGTCTCCAAGTACCCGGCCCGGGTCAAGTGCGCCCTCCTGAGCTGGATGGCATGGAAGGACGCGACGGCTCAGGCGCTGGGTGGCGCGGCCGACGCCGAAAGGAAGACGGCATGACCGACACCGTTGAGATGAAGCCCGCCTCGGAGGAGGAACTCCGCGAGGCCCTGATGGACGTGGTCGACCCCGAGCTCGGCATCGATGTCGTCAACCTCGGCCTGATCTACGGCATCCACGTCGACGACGCGAACATCGCCACCGTCGACATGACCCTGACCTCGGCGGCCTGCCCGCTGACGGACGTCATCGAGGACCAGGCCAAGTCCGCCACGGACGGTCTCGTCAACGAACTGCGCATCAACTGGGTCTGGATGCCCCCGTGGGGCCCCGACAAGATCACCGACGACGGCCGCGAGCAGCTCCGGGCGCTCGGGTTCAACGTCTGACGTTCGCGTACCTTGAAAGCGGCGGCACCGGGCAGGTGCCGCCGCTTTCGCGTGCTCAGGCCAGGGGATCCACCAGGCGGAATGCCGAGTCCGCGCGGTAGAGGTCGCTGTTCTGGTAGGTGTCCAGTTTCAGCTGGAAGTTCTGGTGGCGCAGAAAGCGGCCGGGGTAGTTCACCGACTCCAGCATGACCGCGCCGGAGTAGGCCGAGGCGCGGGCGCAGAAGGTGGCGTCCTGGTGGAAGAGGGGCGAGCCGTCGCTCTGATCGGCGCGCAGCAGGAAGTTGCGGTGGCGCAGGTACTTCCCGTCGGACGTCCGGAACGAGTAGCAGGAGCTGTTCGCGAGGCCCTTGACGACGGTGAACGTGGAGTCCTCGCGGGACTCCGAGCCGCGCACCGGGTCGAGCTTCACGTAACCGTCGCTCACATGCCAGTAGCGGTCCGGGTAGTTGACCGAGCGGACCGACCGGGCGGTGGACTGCTGTGTGGAGCCGCCGCCCGATCCGCCCGAACCGCCTTTGGGCGGCGAGGACTTGGAGGGTTTCGCGCCGGAGGGCGAGGTCTTCGGGGTGGCGGCGGGTGCTGTGGCCGACGCCGTGGCGGAGGGGGACGAGGTCGGCGAAGTCGTCAGCATGCCCGACTTGTCCTTGCCGGGGGTGGCCGGTCCCGTCGATGTCGGTGAGGCGAAGGAGAGCAGGCCGGGGCCGTGGTCGAGGGCCGCGTCGGTCGGCGATGGAGGCGCCGCTGACGCCCGGTCAGGGGTGCTGCGGCTGACGGCTATCGCGGTGACGCAGGCGACGACCGTGGCGATCGCCAGCGTGCCGGCCAGCCAGAGTCTTCGGGTTCCGGGAGCCCGGGAGGCGTCGGGGACCCAGCCGTTCTCCCAGGCGGGATGCGGCGGGGGTTGGGGGGTGGTTTCTGGCATGCGCTTTTCCTCCAGCGGCGCCAAGGCAGCGGCGGCCGGGGGTGTGAGGGGGAGGTGGGTGAAGTGTGAAGCAATGGTGGATCACAGAGGTGCACACACTAGTGGAGTCACGCGGCTACGGGGAGGTGTTTCAGCTAGCGGTTTCTATGAGGATTAAACAACTTCATGCGACGCACGGGAGTTCAAACGCCGATCTGTGTCCACCAGGCCGCCCACGCCCAGTTGGCGGGCGCGATCCGGCCCGGGCTGTACGTCAGCTGCGCCACCTGCGGTGGCGCTGCCGCGCGAAGTGAAGCCCACGCGCGAGGAGTTGCAGAGGAACAACTGGCGAATGTTACCGCCGGTCTCCCCGCCGTCGGCGACGTTCGCCGGGTTGATCTGCGTGTACGAGTACCCCGGACCGCCTGCCGCCGGGATCGCGGAGATCGGCGTGGAGAGGGTGGTGCTCACGGAGAGTGCCGTTGCCCGTCGCGCGGTTGTTGTTCCGGACCTCCTCCTGTGCGGAGGCCTCTTGTGTACGACCGTACACAGCGTTGCGTACAATCGTACACATGGGATACCTGACGCTCGCCGGCGCCATAGCCGCCGAGGTCGCCGCCACGACGGCGATGAAGTACAGCGAGGGTTTCAGCAGGCTCTGGCCCTCGCTTGTGACGGCACTGGGGTACGTGCTGTCGTTCCTGCTCCTGGCCGCGACCCTGAAGACCGTGTCGATCGGCACGGCGTACGCGATCTGGTCCGGAGTCGGCACCGCGGCCATCGCCGTGCTCGGCCTGCTGCTGTTCGGCGAGGGGCTCAGCCTGGTCAAGGTCGCCGGGATCGTGCTCATCGTCGGCGGAGTGGTGGTCCTGAACCTGGGAGGCGCGCACTGATGCCACGCCGTTACGACCCCGAACGCAGGCAGCGGATCATCGAGGCGGCGATCCGCGTGGTGGGGGAGAAAGGGCTCGCCGGGCTCTCCCATCGCTCGGTCGCCGCCGAGGCGGACGTACCGCTCGGCTCGACGACGTACCACTTCAAGACCCTCGACGAGCTGATGGTCGCCGCGCTGCGGCAGGCCAACGAGGGCTTCGCCAAGGTGGTCGCCTCGTACGGCGGCCTGGACGACTCAACGGCCGACCTCGCCACCGCCCTCGCACGGATCCTCGGCGACTGGCTGAGCGGGGACCGTACCGCCGTGGAGCTGGAGTACGAGCTCTACCTCGCCGCCCTGCGCCGCCCGGCCCTGCGCCCCGTCGCCGCCGAGTGGGCCGACGACCTCGCCGAACGGCTCGCCCACCGCACCGACCCGGTCACGGCGCGGGCGCTGGTCGCGCTGATGGACGGGATCTGCCTCCAGGTGCTGCTGACGGGGACGCCGTACGACGAGGGGTACGCGCGAGACGTCCTGGGGCGCGTGATTCCCTGAGCGGAACGCGTCCGCCACTGCCCTCCCCGCCGCCCCGGCCGGATCACCGTGAACCCTCCGGCGGACATCGGGGAACAGGGGGTGACACGCAAGCACCGACGAACCAGGGAGAGCCCTCGTGAGCGGACCGCCGCCGGCCACGGCACAGGCGGGGGACGACGCGGAGACCGTCGCCCAGTCACTGGAACAACCGGAGCTCTTCGCCCGGCTCTACGACCGCTACGCGCCCGACATCCACCGGTACGCGGCGCGCAGGCTCGGCGACACAGCCGCCGACGACATCACCGCGGACACCTTCCTCGTCGCCTTCCGGATCCGCTCCCGCTACGACCTCGCACGCCCCAACGCGCGCCCGTGGCTGTACGGCATCGCGGGCAACCTGATCGGCAAGCAACGCCGGGCCGAGGTACGGGCGCTCAGGGCGCTGGCCCGCACCGGGCACGACCCGGTCGCCGCGTCCTGGAGCGAGTCCTGGGTCGAGGACACCGACAGCCGGATCGACGCCCAGGGCCCGCTCGCCGGCGCCCTCGCCGCACTGACGGCGGGCGACCGGCACGTCCTGCTGCTCGTCGCCTGGGCCGACCTCACCTACCAGGAGGTCGCCGAGGCGCTGGACATTCCCGTCGGCACGGTCCGCTCCCGGCTCAACCGGGCGCGGCGCAAGGTGCGTACGGCGCTGGGCGCCGATCCGGCATTCTCGGGCGACACCGCGGAGGTGGTATAGCGATGGACGAGATGACCGAGGTGCGCGCGCTGCGCGCCGACGCACCGGTGCCGGACCGGGCACGACTGGCGGCGGGCCGCGCCCGTCTCACCAACGCGGTACGGGCCGGGGAGCGGCGCCGGGCCGGGTGGTGGCGCCGGGAGTTCGTGATTGTCGCGGTCGTGGCCGCCGTGACCGCCGTCGCCGTCACCGTCGCCCTGCTGGCAGGCGGGGTCGGCAGGGGACGCAGGGTGCAGCCCGCGACGCCGGACCTCGACCTGAAGGGGATGAGCGCGCACGACTTCCTGGAACGGGCGGCCGACACGCTGGACAAGCAGCCGACGGGCACCGAACCCACGGCGAAGCAGTGGATCTACACGAGGAAGACGACGAGTTCGGCCCCCGAGGAACAGCCGATCGAGTTCTGGAGTCGGTACGACGGCGGACTGGTGGCCTATCTCCCGGTGGCCGGCGATCCCAAGGTCACCGTCGTGCCGACCACGAGGAGCCAGGAGTCAAAGGACTTCCGCTCCCCGCGTGACGTGTACCGGTTCGTGGCCGCACTGCCGGCCGACGGTGCGGGGACGCTGCAGGCGCTCCGCGCGAGGAACGCCGTCCGGGACACCGAGGGGGCTCCCCAGGCGTGGGACGACTACGCCGAGATCAACACCCTCCTTGTCAAGTACAACCTCATGCCGCCCCACGGGCTGGCCTCGCTGTACCGCGCCCTCGCACTCCTACCCGCCGTGAAGATCACCGACCACCTGGTCGACACGCCCACCGGTCGCAAGGCCGTCGCCCTGGCCTACGACGTCACCACCCTGCCCGACGAACTCACCGCGGACGACAAGGGCAAGGGCGGGGTGGTCACGCAGGTCCTGATCTACCCGCGGACCTACCGGTTCATCGGCTCGCGCATGGTCTTGGACGGCAAGGCCAGCGCTTTCGGTGAGCTGCTCACGACGGCGGTGGTGGACAAGGCCGGCGAGCGCCCCTGACCTGCCCCCGGACCCGGTCGGCCCGCACCACGGGGGAGTGCGGGCCGACCGGCGCATCTTCGGGGCCCGTCCCCTGAGACGCCCCGCACGCTGGTTCGCCTCGCAGGCCCCCAGCCGGTTAGGTTGCCCTCATGACCGACACGACTGCTCCTCGTCCCACCGGTGCCGCCGCCGCCGGCCTCGCCACGATCGCCGCCGACGGCACCGTTCTCGACACCTGGTTCCCCGCTCCCGAGCTGGTCGCCGAGCCCGGCCCGGCCGGCACCGAGACGCTGTCCGCCGAGCAGGCCGTGGAACTCCTCGGCGAGGGTGCGGCCCAAGCGATCGGCCCGGACGTCCGCCGCAATGTCGAGGTCGTCGCGGTCCGCACGGTCATCGCCTCGCTCGACGACAAGCCGCTCGACACGCACGACACCTACCTGCGTCTGCACCTGCTCTCGCACCGCCTGGTGAAGCCGCACGGCCAGAGCCTGGACGGTATCTTCGGCCTCCTCGCCAACGTCGCCTGGACCTCCCTCGGCCCGGTCGCCGTCGACGAGATCGAGAAGGTCCGGCTGAACGCCCGCGCCGAGGGCCTGCACCTCCAGGTGACCTCGATCGACAAGTTCCCGCGGATGACGGACTACGTCGTCCCCAAGGGCGTGCGCATCGCCGACGCCGACCGGGTCCGCCTCGGCGCGCACCTCTCCGAGGGCACGACCGTCATGCACGAGGGCTTCGTCAACTTCAACGCCGGCACGCTCGGCACCTCGATGGTCGAGGGCCGTATCTCGGCCGGTGTCGTGGTCGGCAACGGCTCGGACATCGGCGGCGGCGCCTCCACCATGGGGACCCTGTCCGGCGGCGGCAACGTGATCATCGCCATCGGCGAGCGCTGCCTGATCGGTGCCGAGGCGGGCGTCGGGATCGCCCTCGGCGACGAGTGCGTGGTCGAGGCCGGCCTGTACGTCACCGCGGGCACCCGGGTCACCATGCCGGACGGCCAGATCGTCAAGGCCCGCGAGCTGAACGGCGCCTCCAACATCCTCTTCCGCCGCAACTCGGTCACCGGCGCCGTCGAGGCCCGCCCGAACAACGCGGTCTGGGGCGGCCTGAACGAGATCCTGCACAGCCACAACTGACCATCGGGGGTCGTGACCTGCGGCCGCTTAATCGATCACCGCTCTGACCTGCTGCTGAGCTGTCGGCAGTTGTCGACGTTGGTCACTGCTGAGCGCCCTTCCACGGCCCGAGGACGGCCCGGGGGAGGGCGCTCACGTGCTTTCTCCGGCGGGACATCGGCCTGTCCCCCCGAGGCCCATCAGCATCCACGGGAGCAGCAGCGAACCCGTCGGCTGCGGCAGGGCTATGGACTATCGATTGATGGGGATCTCGTAGACGATCTCGCAGTGGGCGGCGGGCACGATGATGTCCGCGGTCTCCACGGGGCGTCCCTGGTCGCTGTAGTAGGTCCGCCGGATGTGGGTGACGAGAGCGGCCTTCTGGATGCCGAGGAGTGAGGCTTCTTCGGCGGTGGCTTGCCGGGGCTCAGGCTGCTCCACGGCGTGGCTGACGGTGATCCCGATGGCGGCCATGCGGTTCACAACGCCGGTCCCGGCGTGCGGGCCTCCCTCGGGGAGGACGACGAGGGTGCCGGCGGTGAGGTCGTAGGGCTCCCAGCTCGTGGAGAGCTGGACGGGCCTGCCGTCGGCCAGGAACTCGTACGCGGTCCGTACGCACAGGTCGCCTCCGGCGATGCCCAGCCGCGCGGCGATGTCGTCAGGGGCGGCCACCTTGGCGTCGGTCCGGCTCTCCCAATCCCCCTGCTTGCCGAGGGCCTTCATGTCCGCGCGGAACGGCGACCCCTGCGGCTGCTCACGCGCCGAGGAGCGGACGACCCGCACGCGTTGCCGGGGCTCGGCGACGTAGGTGCCCGATCCGGCTCGCCCCTCCAGCACGCCCTGTGAGATCAGCAGTTCCTGCGCTCGGCGGACGACGTTCTCGCCCACGCCGCACTCGTGGCCGATCTGCGCGCGGGAGGGGAGACGGTCCCCCGGCTCCCACACGTGCTCCGCGATCCGTCGCCGGAGTTCGTCGGCGATGCGGAGGTAAGGCGGCTGCTCAGACATGTAGAAAATCTAGTCCACTAGCTCTAATCTAGTTAACTAGCTTCACTGAAAGTGATCGCTGGTGACGGAGGCTGTCCTGTGCCCGCTTCGGGAGTTAGCGCGGCGGCCATCGCCGCCCGGCTGTCATCGGCCGGGCTCCCCACGCGCGTGGCGGAACACACCGACTTCACATCGGTCGAAGCGGAGTTACCGGAATCGCTCTCCGCTGAGTCGTGGAGGGAGGTCCTGGAGGTGGTGGCCGAGGCCGACCGGTTCGGGCTCCATGCCACCAGCTTGAGCGGCCGCACCCTCTGGGCGGTCGTACGCAAAGCGGTCCCCACGGCGGGCAATGCCGGGGGACCGAGCCATCAGCGATAGGGGCTGATTCAGCGTGCTCAACCGTATCCGCCGCGCCGTCGCCCGCACCAGGGCGCGGTACGTCTCCAAGGGCAGGCACCGCCGCCGCTTAGCGCCGTCCCGGCCCTTGGGTGGCCCTGCCTCCTCTTCACCCGTTGACAGGCCGACGGTCGCTCTCGGACTGGTCCGCCGCTGGACGAGTCACCACTACCTCCTCAGAGGCGAGGACGTGGCGCTCGTACGCCCGTACGTGCTGGTCGGGGAGAAGCGAGTGGGGCGCCATCCGATGGATGTTGCGGTCCCCAACACGTCGGCTGACACCCGGCCGGTCTTTCTGGGAGTTGGCTGATGGTTCCTCGAAAGCAACTGCACGGCCCTGACGCCTCGACCGTCCGCTACCGCTCCACTGCCTGCCGTGTCGGCACCCACCGCGAGTGCGCGGAGTCTTCTCCGGCTTTGGCGCCGATCGACGTTCCGCTGATCTATGAGGCGTGTGACTGCTCGTGCCACTCGGTGCCGTACCTAGGCTCCCAGGGAGTTGAAGCGGTGAGCGACCTGGGGGCCGAAGGTTCGTCGGCATCCGACATCGACGATCGAAAGGCCAGCGCGCAGACATGACCGCACACAACGGGCTGAGGCTTCTCCCCTGGGCGGGGCCTGAGGGAAAGCCGTGCTACCTGAGCACCGATGACGCGGACGGCTTTATGTCCCGCCTGGCGGACCATATCGAGGCGATACAGCTCGGCATGGCGTCCGAACTCCTGGAGCAAGCGGCTCCGGTGCTCGATGACGAGACAGCGAACGGGGAGGAGTTGAGCCTTCTCGCCGCTCAGTTAGCCGGCGCATTGCGAGACGTACTGCGTGTGGCCACCAGCCGCGGAAACCGTCATACGGACGGTTCGGCCGTGGACGCGGAATTCGGCTTATAACGCCGCAGTGCAGAAGTCCTTGCGTCGACTGCGCAAATGGAACTGATTACAGGGTGGGACGAGCCGCAAGAGGCCGGGGCGTCCCACCCTGTACACCTTCTGATCCGTAGCTCTACAGAGATCGGACAGCGATGGTCATAGAGGTCGCCAGGCGACGCCTGGGAGTTGCTGGCGGGCATGGCAGGTTGCTGAGGTTACGGTACTTCTTTGCTGTACAAGTGAGGGCTGCCCCCAACCTGACGCCGCTCAGCACCCCGGAACGCCTCGACTACTGACGAACCTTCGCCAAGGCAAGCTGAACAAGGCGCAACGCCGTCTGGACTGCCGCGTCATCGCGCAGCGGGCAATTGACGACGTACTGATGACCGGCACGGACATTGCGGAAGCTGATGTGCGGCTCGATGACGTCAGCCACGTCCTCTCTGGTCAAGCGCAGAGTAAGCCCACCGTTGGTCGCCTTGACGTAGGCCACAGCACCGTATCGGCGGACGCCGGCGTCTCGAACCATGACGTAGTCGGTACGACCATCGCGGGTCCGCTCTGACTCGCCCGGACCGATTTCGACGTTGCCGAGCGCCACAGCGCCATGCAGAAAGTCATGCACGCGCTTGGCAATCTCCGGGCTGCGGGCACGGCCATTCACCAACTCCGTGATCTGCGCCCAATCCAGTGCTCCACCCACGCTCTCACTGGGGGCATCGGGGTCAACCTCGCTCGGTGCCCCGGCGTCCGCGTCCTCCTCCCCCTCGGTGAGCCGCAAGAACTCGGCGATCTCCTGCGGCGTGCCGTCGATCAGTCGCATAGCCCCTCCTAGTCGTGAACTTCTACGTCAACGCGACGACTTGAATGTACTCACGTTCACTCATGACTGCAACTCGTCACTCACGCATGAGTATTCGCGTGCGAGTGAAGCAAGCAAGCATGATGACTGTTCTGGGACGACTACCTCGGAGCTCTCAGCTTGGGATGCTCGGTTCTTCTGGGGGTTGTTACTGCGCTGACCTGCGGCGAGGGCGGTGTCGAGGCGCGACCTTTGCGGCTTGGTCGCGAAGCTGGCTTGGTCCGGGACGGCGGCCTGTGCCCGGCGTTCTTCGCTGTCGGTCCAGGACATGGGCAGGTAGAGGGCACGGTCGATGCCTGCGTGCCCGTGCCGGGAGGTGTAGGTGAGGTAGACGGCGACCTGAGCGTTCTCGACTCTGCCCGCGGTGCCGGTGTACTGACGCTGCACGCCCACGGTCCGGGTGCCCTTCTTCAGGTCGCCGGTCTCGTCGACCATGAGTATGGCTTGATCGTCCGCGAGGTGTTCCAGCACGTATTCACGCAGGTCGTCCCGGACCAGATCGGCGTCCCACTTCGCGCGCCCGAGCAGGTGCTGCAGTCCGTCCGGTGTGCGTCCCCGGTGTGCTCGGCGATCGTCCAGCAGTTTTTGCGTGGCAGGTCCGCCAGCAGCCCGAGCACCAACTGCCGTGTCCGACGCCGGGGTTCAACCCGGGCGAACCGGGCAGCAATCCGGCCCATCAGGCCCTCGAAGATGGTCTGCCAGTGCGCAGGCACTACGTTGCTCCCCGCGGCCACCGCGTGGTCTTCAGCCTTCACACACCGATGATCAACGGTGGCCGCAGCCATCCCGCAGCCGGTCCACCGGCAAGATCGCGGTCTACGGCTGGAGTGCCAGGTCGCGCTGATACCAGGTGCCCGGCTTACCGCCGAGGTCGGCCGGGTCTGCCGGGCTGACCGGGACGAACCCGGCCTTGGTCAGCACCCTCTGGGACGCGGCATTGGCGTGGGAGGTGGCTGCGCGCAGTGTGCGCAGCCCGTGCCGTGCCGCCGCCAGCTGGCACAACTCCCGGACGGTCTCGGTCGCAACGCCGCGGCCGGCGACGTGCTGCGCGACCCTGTAGCCGACGTTGGCAGTGCCGTCCTTGACGTCGTACAGGTTGAACCGGCCCAGAACCGAGCCGTCCGCGGCGACCAGCACATAGAAGGCGCAGCCGCCGGCCTCTTGCTCAGCCAGCAAGGCACTGTGCCGGTCGGCGAACTGGTCGTAGAACTCGTCGCCCCGGTCGGAGATCGAGGCAGCGAAGTAGGCACGGTTCGCCAGCTCGAAGGCCAGGACCGCCGGGGCATGGCCAGCATCCAGCTGCTTCAGCTCGGGCACGGCGCGACTCTACCCGGACCGCCCGCCGATGCCACCTGAGTTTCCATCAGCGGCAGACAGCCCCAAGCCCATGGCACACATCACGATCTACAGCTGGAGTACTAGTACTCCAGCAGTACTTCGTGGCTTGACCTGGGGAAACGTCGAGCGGTGGGAGTATAGCGGGCAGGAAGTCGTCACGGACGGCTTCTGCCCG
>NZ_JBEOTA010000027.1:0-129775 GCF_040303265.1 Streptomyces sp. NPDC096040 | reverse complement strand
AACGCCCGGTTACATTCCGAACCCGGAAGCTAAGCCTTACAGCGCCGATGGTACTGCAGGGGGGACCCTGTGGGAGAGTAGGACACCGCCGAACAGACATTGAAAGGGTGGGACCCGGAACTTCCGTTCCGGGTCCCACCCTTTTTTGGCATGCGTAACGCAAAGTTCACGTTGCGCGCCGAGCATCCCAACATGGGTACTGCTGCAATGCTCAGGGCCGCCGGCGTCGGAGTCGGTGCCGAGGTGATAGTGCCGGCCTTCGGGAACGTGGAAGTCGCCGAGGCCGTGACACTCGCCGGCGCGCTTCCGGTGTTCGCCGACATAGATCCGGTGACCTACTGCCTCGACGTCTCGGCGGTGGAAGCGGCGGTAACCGCCCGATCCGCGGCCGTGGTTGTCGTCCACCGCTTTGGACGGTGGGCCGACATCCGTCGGTTGCGTGAGCTGGGGCAGCGGCACGAGCTGCTGGTGCTGGAGCAGGGCGAGTCCGAGGCGCCGTACGACGAGATCGCGCAGCGGCGGCAGCGGGCCGCCTATCTCGATGCGAAGCTGCGCGGTGTGCGCACGCCGGACGGTGGTGACGGGCACACCTACCAGCAGTACGTCGTGCGGGTGCCAGGGAACGGCCGGCCCGACCGGGACGCCTTCGCACGGGCCCTGCGCGGCAAGGGAGTCGACTGCCGGGTGCCGGTGAAGACGCCCGTGCACCGGCTGCCGGAATTCCGGCGCTGTGTCTCACTGCCGGAGACCGAGCGGGCCGCCGACGAGACGCTGGCGCTGCCGGTGGACGCCTCGTTGACGAAGCGGGAGATGCAGCGGATCGTCTCCGCCTGCAACGCCCTCGGCGGACTGCTGCAGCCCGCCTTCTGAACGAGTTTGGGAACTCGGGTCCGTTCAGGGTATGATCTATTCCGTTGCTGCGGGGGAAACCCCGAAAAGGCAACTGGCCCCTATAGCTCAGTCGGCAGAGCGTCTCCATGGTAAGGAGAAGGTCAACGGTTCGATTCCGTTTGGGGGCTCCAACAAGAAAGTCCCGCCCTTTTCGGGCGGGACTTTTTCGTTTCCTCTTCTGTCCCCGCCCTCAGTCCTTCTGAAGGCCGGGGACCCGCATCGCCAGAATCGCCATGTCGTCCGACGGAGCGTCCGACGCGAAGCGTTCCACCGCGCGCATGATGCGTGCGGCGACCGCGCCGGCCGTCAGGCCCGTGCATGTCGTCAGGACGTCCGCGAGGCCGTCGTCGCCCAGCATGCGCGTGCCCTCCCGGCGTTCCGTCACACCGTCCGTGACGCACAGCAGGACGTCACCCGGGTCGAGGACGACCGTCTGCTCGTAAAGCTCCAGCTCCTCGATGACGCCGAGGAGCGGCTGGGGATCGGCGGCGGCCTCCACCGTGCCGTCCTGGCGCAGGCGCAGTGGGAGCGGGTGGCCGGCGCACACCACCTTCATCTCCGCGCTGCCGTCCTCCTGCGGGCGCATCTCGCCGTACAGCAGGGTCAGGAAGCGACTGCGGGAACCCTCGTCAAGAATGGCCGAGTTGAGGCGCTCCAGGACCGCGGGGCCGCTCAGGCCCTCCCGTGCCAGGAGCCGGAGCGCGTGCCGCGCGAGGCCCGTCACGGCGGCCGCGTTGGGGCCCGTACCGCAGACGTCGCCGATGGCGAAGCCATAGGTGCCGTCGTCGATGGGGAAGACGTCGTAGAAGTCGCCGCCGACCTCGTTGCCCTCGCCGGCCGCTCGGTAGATGACCTCGACCTCGACGCCCTCGATGTGCGGGGTACCCGGGGGCAGGAGGCTGCGCTGGAGGGCCTGGCTGATGGCCGTGCGCTCCGAGTAAAGGCGGGCGTTGTCCAGGGCCAGGGCGGCCCGGCGGGACAGGTCCTCGGCCAGTTCCAGGATCTCCTGGCGGAAGTGTTCGTCGGCGGCCTTGCCCAGGGTGAGCATGCCGATGACGCGGTTGCGCGCCACCAGGGGGAGCACCACGGTCTCGCCGGCCACGGCCGAGGCCGTGGCGAGCGTCGGGCCGATGGCGGAGGAGACCTGGCGGGCGGGGCCGCCGGTCAGGCCGAGGCTGCGCATGGAGCTGCGCAGGGCGGCCTGGTGGGCGTGCTCACCGGGGGCTGTCCAGATGCGGGCGCCCGGGGTGGGTACCGGGTCCGGCGGGGGCACCTTGGAGAGCAACGACTTGATGCCGTCGATGAGTTCCTCGTCCTCGTGCAGGACGTACGACAGATACGGCTCGGAGGCCTGGTCGGCGATGGTGTAGACCGCGCACCAGCTGGCGAGGGTCGGGACCGTCATCTGTGCCATCAGGGCGAGGGTCTGGTCGCGGTCCAGGGTGCCGGCGAGCAGGTCGGAGGCCTCTACCAGGAAGCTGAGCGAGCCGCGGCGCAGCCGTTCCAGCTCGCCCAGGCGGGCGGACTCGACGGCCAGGGCGATGCGGTCGGCGGCGAACTGGAGGCGCAGCGCCTCCTCGTTGGAGTATCTGCCGGGCGCTTCGGCCGCGACGCCCAGGGAGCCCGTCAGACGGCCCTCGACCTTCAGCGGGACCGTGACCACCGAGCGCATGCCGGTGCCACCCAGGAGGGAGACCGCGCCCGGAACGGCCATCAGATCGTCGTGGACGGCCGGCATACGGGCCGAGCCGTAGCGGCCGGGGCCGGCTTCGACGGGCACACGCGCGAAGCGCTGACGGGCCGACGGCAGACCCGTGGAGGCACGGACCTCCAACTCGGTCTCGTCGTCGGTCGCGAGGAGCAGGAACGCGGAGTCGCCGTCGAGCATGTCGCGGGCGCGCTCGACCGTGCGCTGGAGGAGGCCGTCGAGGTCGTCCGGGGCCGGCGAGCCGATGAACACCTCGAAGGGGTCGGTGCTCTGGCCGTCGGATACGCCGCCGCCGTCGGAGGCGGGGAGGCGCAGCGGGGTCTGGAGGACGGCGCGTTCGTGGTCGCGTACCAGCAGGCAGACGGTGGAGGGCTCGCCGCCCGTGTCGCGGACCCTCAGGTGCGACGCGTAGACGGAAGTGACACGGCCGTCGGCGCCGCGGATGCCGTAGCTGCCCTCCCAGCGGGAGAGCTGGAGGGCCTCCGCGATGCCGGTGCCGGTGCCCGGGGTGTGCGGCCAGGCGGCGAGGTCGGTCAGCGGCCTGCCGGTGACCTCGGCGGCGGTGTGGCCGAAGAGTTCCTCGGCGTCCTCGTTCCAGGCCGTGACGGAGCCCTTGCGGTCGATCTGGACGACCGCGACCCGGACCCGGCCGTCGGCGAGGGGAAGCAGCTCGGCGGGGAGGGACGGTCCGGCAGCGCGGGTGCCCACCGGGCGCTCGGGGAGATCGAGCTGGAACCAGACATTCTTGTGCGTGGGCGTGTACTCGACACCCCAGCGGGCGGCGAGGGCCGCGCAGAGCTGGAGGCCGCGGCCGCCCTCGCGGTCGGGGCTGCCCATGTTGACGGCGGAGCCCTGGATCGGGACCTCGCGTTCCGGGTAGCGGTCGGCGACCTCGATGCGCACCCCGTCGTCCGCGCGCAGGCACAGGACGTCGGCGTGGGTGCCCGCGTGTACGACCGCGTTGGTCACCAGTTCGCTGGTGAGGACCACGGCGTCGTCGACGATGTCCGCGAAGCCCCAGCCCTGGAGGGTGTCGCGGACGAAGGCCCGGGCGGTCGCGACCGATCGCCCGACGGGCTCGAAGCTGGCGGCCGCGCGCGCGGTGATCACAGAACTCCTCGACCGGTTATCGACATACGGGCTTCCCAGGCCGGCCGGCTCATGCCGCTGCTGCGGCATCCGCTCGCCCGTGGGCCGTGGCTCCGGGGTGTGCCCCCCGGGGATCACTCCGGTGGTCATGGTCTGCGGCCGCCCCTCCGAATGCCCGCTCGTGCTCGTGCCACCGCCCAGGCCGGACGAACCGGTGTGGCTGGACAGCCGCATGCAAGGTTACTTACCTTCGCCGTCCGAGCGGATGCCGGTCGCCAGTGTTTACGCCCCCAGGGTGTGCGGACGATGTGCGAAGCTGCCGAACTGTTATGGCCTGGTTCGGCCAGGGTGAAACACTGGGCAGGCTTCTGATGAAGGTCCGGGCAGGCTGAGTGGGTCGTGTGTACGGCGGGCAGCAGCCACTGGTGTGGCCGGATCCGGTCTGGCAGAAATACGCAGCAGTAACAGGTACGCCGAAGTAAGCGGTACGTCGAGTATGGCGGTAACCGAGCACAGTGGTACGAGCACAGCGGTAACGGTCGACCCCTGCGGGAGGGACACAGTGGAGTCTGGCGCAGCGGCGCGGGGCACTAAGGCGCGCGCGAAAGGCGGACCGTCCCTGAGCAGGCAGCGGGGCGGTGACGGGACCACGGAGGTGGACACGGCTGCCCTGAACCGGCTGCTGGTGGCTCTCGTGGCGATGCGCGACGGGAACTTCCGGAAGCGGCTCACGGTCTCCGGTGACGGCGTGATGTCGGAGATCGCGGCGGTCTTCAACGAGGTCGCCGACCGCAATCTCCACCTCACGGGTGAGCTGTCACGGGTACGGCGTGTGGTCGGACGTGAGGGAAAACTCACTGAGCGGCTGGAGACGGGCGCCTGCGAAGGCTCCTGGGCGACGGCCGTGGACAACTCCAACGCTCTCGTCGACGACCTCGTACGGCCGGTCTCCGAGGTGGGCCGGGTTCTGACGGCGGTGGCCGAGGGAGATCTGTCGCCGCGTATGGATCTGCGGTCGCCGTCGGCGGACGGGACCGGGCATCCGTTGCGCGGTGAGTTCCTGAAGGTCGGCAGGACCGTCAACAACCTGGTGGACCAGCTGTCGACGTTCACCGACGAGGTCACGCGCGTGGCTAGCGAGGTGGGTACCGAGGGCAAGCTGGGCGGACAGGCCCGGGTGCGCGGTATGTCCGGTTCGTGGCGGGATCTTACGGACTCGGTCAATACGATGGCGTACCGGCTGACGGCCCAGGTGCGGGACATCGCGCTGGTGACGACAGCGGTCGCCAAGGGTGATCTGTCCCGGAAGGTCACGGTTCAGGTCGCCGGCGAGATGCTGGAGCTGAAGGAAACCGTCAACACGATGGTGGACCAGCTGTCCGCCTTCTCCTCCGAGGTGACCCGGGTCGCCCGTGAGGTGGGTACGGACGGCATCCTGGGCGGCCAGGCGCATGTGCCCGGGGTCGCCGGTACGTGGAAGGAGCTCACCGACTCCGTCAACACCATGGCCGGCAATCTGACGGCCCAGGTGCGCGGGATCTCCGAGGTGACCACCGCGGTCGCCAGCGGTGACCTGTCGCGCAAGGTGACCGTTCCGGCGCGCGGCGAGGTCGCGCAGCTCGCCGAGACGATCAACCAGATGACCGAGACGCTGCGGATCTTCGCGGACGAGGTCACGCGCGTGGCCAACGAGGTCGGTGCCGAGGGACAGCTCGGCGGGCAGGCGAACGTGCCGGGCGCCGCGGGCACCTGGAAGGACCTGACGGACTCCGTCAACACGGTCTTCCGGAACCTGACCACCCAGGTGCGGGACATCGCCGCGGTGACGACGGCGGTGGCCAACGGTGACCTGTCGCAGAAGGTCACCGTGGACGTGGCCGGCGAGATGCTGGAGCTGAAGAACACCGTCAACGGCATGGTCGACCAGCTGTCGTCGTTCGGTGCCGAGGTCACCCGCGTGGCCCGGGAGATCGGGGTCGAGGGTGAACTGGGCGGCCAGGCGCAGGTGGCCGGGGCCGCCGGTACCTGGAAGGACCTGACCGACTCGGTCAACACCGCGTTCCGCAACCTCACCGGCCAGGTGCGCAACATCGCCCAGGTGACGACGGCGGTGGCCAACGGTGACCTCTCCCAGAAGGTCACGGTCGACGTCTCCGGCGAGATGCTCCAGCTGAAGAACACCGTGAACACGATGGTGGACCAGCTCTCCAGCTTCGCCGACCAGGTGACGCGGATGGCCAGGGACGTGGGCACGGAGGGCCGCCTGGGCGGTCAGGCCCGCGTGGACGGGGTCTCGGGCACCTGGAAGGAGCTCACGGACTCCGTCAACTTCATGGCGGGCAACCTCACCTCGCAGGTGCGGCAGATCGCCCAGGTGACGACGGCGGTGGCGCGGGGCGACCTGTCCCAGAAGATCGACGTCGACGCGCGCGGCGAGATCCTCGAGCTGAAGAACACCATCAACACGATGGTCGACCAGCTGTCCGCCTTCGCCGACCAGGTCACCAAGGTGGCCCGCGAGGTGGGTACGGACGGCCGGCTGGGCGGTCAGGCGCAGGTGCCGGGCGTGGCCGGTGTGTGGCGCGACCTGACGGACTCCGTGAACGGCATGGCTGGCAACCTCACGGCCCAGGTGCGCAACATCGCGCAGGTCGCCACCGCGGTGGCCCGGGGTGACCTGTCCCAGAAGATCACCGTGGACGCGCGCGGTGAGATCCTGGAGCTGAAGAACACGCTGAACACGATGGTGGACCAGCTGTCGTCGTTCGCCCAGGAGGTCACGCGCGTGGCCCGCGAGGTGGGTACCGAGGGCATGCTGGGCGGTCAGGCCGAGGTGCAGGGGGTCGCGGGCACCTGGAAGGACCTCACGCAGTCCGTGAACTTCATGGCGAACAACCTGACCAGCCAGGTCCGCAACATCGCCGAGGTCACGACGGCGGTCGCCAAGGGCGACCTGTCGAAGAAGATCACTGTTGACGCGAAGGGCGAGATCCTCGAACTCGTCACGACGGTCAACACCATGGTCGACCAGCTGTCCAGCTTCGCTGAGCAGGTGACCCGGGTGGCCCGTGAGGTGGGCACCGAGGGCATCCTGGGCGGTCAGGCTCACGTTCCGGGTATCACGGGTATCTGGAAGGACCTCAGCAACAACGTGAACCTGATGGCCAACAACCTGACCACGCAGGTGCGCAACATCTCCCAGGTCTCGGCGGCGGTCGCCAACGGCGACCTGACCCGGCAGGTCACCATCGAGGCGCGCGGCGAGGTGGCCCAGCTCGCCGACACCATCAACACGATGGTCAAGACGCTGAGCTCGTTCGCCGACCAGGTCACCAAGGTGGCCCGCGAGGTGGGCACGGACGGCATCCTGGGCGGTCAGGCGCATGTGCCGGGTGTGGCGGGTACCTGGAAGGACCTCACCGAGTCGGTGAACGGCATGGCGTCCAACCTGACCGGCCAGGTGCGCAACATCGCGATGGTCACCACGGCCATCGCCAAGGGCGACCTGACCAAGAAGATCGACATTGACGCCCGCGGCGAGATCCTCGAACTCAAGACGACGATCAACACCATGGTCGACCAGCTGTCCAGCTTCGCCGAGGAGGTCACCCGGGTGGCCCGTGAGGTGGGCACCGAGGGGCAGCTGGGCGGTCAGGCACGCGTGCGTGACGTCGACGGCACCTGGCGGGACCTCACCGAGTCCGTGAACGAGATGGCCGGGAACCTGACCCGGCAGGTGCGCGCCATCGCGCGCGTGGCGACCGCGGTGACCCGCGGCGACCTGAACCTGAAGATCGACGTGGACGCCTCCGGCGAGATCCAGGAACTGCAGGACTACATCAACAAGATGATCGCCAACCTGCGTGACACCACGGTCGCCAACCAGGAGCAGGACTGGCTGAAGGGCAACCTGGCGCGTATCTCCGCGCTGATGCAGGGCCGCCGCGACCTGGCGGACGTGGCGTCGCTGATCATGAGCGAGCTGACGCCGGTGGTCACCGCACAGCACGGCGCGTTCTTCCTGGCGATGCCCCTGGTCGACGGCAAGGACCTCAGTGCCGAGACCGAGGACGCGTACGAACTCCGAATGCAGGGGTCGTACGGCTACTCGATGGGCTCCATGCCGACGTCGTTCCGGCCCGGTGAGGCGCTGATCGGGACGGCCGCCCAGGAGAAGCGCACGATCCTGGTGGAGAAGGCGCCCACCGGCTATCTGAAGATCTCCTCCGGGCTCGGAGAGGCCCCGCCGGCGCAGGTGATCGTGCTTCCGGTGCTGTTCGAGGGCAAGGTCCTCGGTGTGATCGAGCTGGCGTCCTTCACGCCGTTCACACAGATCCAGAAGGACTTCCTCAACCAGATCGCCGAGATGATCGCGACCAGCGTCAACACCATCTCCGTCAACACCAAGACCGAGGTGCTGCTGAAGCAGTCGCAGGAGCTGACCGAGCAGCTCCAGGAGCGGTCGGCCGAGTTGGAGAACCGGCAGAAGGCCCTCCAGGCGTCCAACGCCGAACTGGAGGAGAAGGCCGAGCTGCTGGCCCGGCAGAACCGCGACATCGAGGTGAAGAACACCGAGATCGAGGAGGCCAGGCAGGTCCTGGAGGAGCGTGCCGAGCAACTCGCCGTCTCCATGCGCTACAAGAGCGAGTTCCTCGCCAACATGTCGCACGAGCTGCGCACCCCGCTCAACTCGCTGCTGATCCTGGCCAAGCTGCTCGCCGACAACGCCGAGGGCAACCTCTCCCCGAAGCAGGTGGAGTTCGCGGAGACCATCCACGGCGCCGGCTCCGACCTGCTCCAGCTGATCAACGACATCCTCGACCTGTCGAAGGTCGAGGCGGGCAAGATGGATGTCTCCCCGACGCGTATCGCGCTGGTCCAGCTCGTGGACTACGTGGAGGCCACCTTCCGGCCGCTGACCGCGGAGAAGGGTCTCGACCTGTCGGTGCGGGTCTCCCCGGAGCTGCCCGCCACCCTGCACACGGACGAACAGCGGCTTCTGCAGGTGCTGCGCAACCTGCTGTCCAACGCGGTGAAGTTCACCGACTCCGGCTCGGTGGAGCTGGTGATCCGGCCGTCCAGTGGCGATGTGCCGCCGGGGATCAGGGAGCAGCTCCTGGAGGCCGGCTCGCTCAGCGATCCGGACGCGCCGCTCATCGCGTTCTCGGTGACCGACACCGGTATCGGCATCGCGGCCAGCAAGATGCGGGTCATCTTCGAGGCGTTCAAGCAGGCCGACGGCACGACCAGCCGCAAGTACGGCGGTACGGGTCTCGGTCTGTCGATCTCGCGGGAGATCGCGCAGCTGCTCGGCGGTGAGATTTACGCGCAGAGCGAGCCGGGCCGCGGCTCGACGTTCACGCTGTATCTGCCGCTGCACCCCAGCGAACTGCCGCCGCAGGGCTACCAGCAGTCAGTGCCGGCCCTGGAGGCCGGGGACCTGGTCGCCTCACGAAACCTCAGCTCGGAGCTGTCCGGCGTGGAGATCGAGACGCCGGCCGAGGTGAAGTCGTACCGGGAGACCCAGAACGGTGCCGCCGCGCTCTTCCGGCGCCGCCGCCGGGCCACACCTCAGATGGACGAGTCGTGGCCGGTGCTGGCCGAGCAGGAGGCCACGGCACCGGCGCCGCGCCGGGGCGTGCGGTTCGGCGGGGAGAAGGTGCTGATCGTCGACGACGACATCCGCAACGTCTTCGCGCTCACCAGCGTCCTGGAGCAGCACGGTCTGTCGGTGCTGTACGCCGAGAACGGCCGTGAGGGCATCGAGGTCCTGGAGCAGCACGACGACGTGGCGGTCGTCCTGATGGACATCATGATGCCCGAGATGGACGGCTACGCGACGACCACGGCGATCCGTCGGATGCCGCAGTTCGCCGGGCTGCCGATCATCGCGCTGACCGCCAAGGCGATGAAGGGCGACCGGGAGAAGGCGATCGAGTCCGGCGCCTCCGACTATGTCACCAAGCCGGTCGACCCCGATCACCTTCTGGCGGTGATGGAGAAGTGGATGCGCGCGGAGTGACCGCAACGACCAGGTGTGATGTGAACGTTATGGGAACCTTCCGTGTGCACGGGGAGTTGCTGACTCAGGGTGGCCGAACCCGTGTAGAAGTGCGGGATTGGGGGAACCTTCTGGTCCCCGGCTGCGTTTCTGCTACGTGCACAGTGACATCGCGGTGACAGGGTGTGGCGACAGGCGGGGTGCGGCTACCATGACCGGCACAAGGACGGGCGGCGAAAGGGAGTCGTCCCCTGGGGCGGCGCCCGGTGCACATCCGGGGCGAGGAGGGCGGGCCATGGTGCAGAAGGCCAAGATCCTCCTGGTCGATGACCGGCCGGAGAATCTGCTGGCGCTGGAGGCCATCCTCTCTGCGCTCGATCAGACACTGGTACGGGCATCGTCCGGGGAGGAAGCGCTCAAGGCACTGCTCACGGACGACTTCGCGGTCATTCTGCTGGACGTCCAGATGCCGGGCATGGATGGTTTCGAAACCGCGGCGCACATCAAGAGGCGGGAGCGGACCCGGGACATCCCGATCATCTTTCTCACCGCCATCAACCACGGCCCGCACCACACCTTCCGGGGCTACGCGGCCGGCGCGGTGGACTACATCTCCAAGCCCTTCGACCCGTGGGTGCTGCGCGCCAAGGTCTCGGTGTTCGTCGAGCTGTACATGAAGAACTGCCAGCTCCGTGAGCAGGCGGCGCTGCTTCGGCTCCAGTTGGAGGGCGGCGGCAAGGGCGCGGTCGCCGGCAAGGAGTCCGCGGGGCTGCTCGCCGAGCTGTCGGCGCGGCTCGCGGCCGTCGAGGAACAGGCCGAGGCGCTGTCCAAGCAGCTGGACGACGAGTCCGCGGACGCGGCGGCGGTGGCCACGGCGGCCCATCTGGAGCGCAAACTCACCGGCCTGCGCCGGGCGCTGGACGCCCTCGAACCGGGCACCGGCGGCGGCGCTCCACACGTTCCCTCGCAGAACTGACCACGACGGCGGCCGCTGTTGCCCATGAGCACGCGTCAGTTCCGCGTCCCGGCAAGGGCGACACGAACGGGTGAAGCAGTGGGCACACGTGTCCCCTGTCGCATCCCCCGGTAACCTCACACCCATGGCCTCACGTCCCTCGGCAGCCAAGAAGCAGCCCCCGAAGAAGGCCGCTCCCTCGAAGGCTCCGGCGAAAAAGGCCGCCGCCAAGAAAGCCCCGGCCAAGAAGGCGCCCGCCAAGAGGACCGCGGCGAAGAAGTCCGCGCCGGCGCCCAGGCCGGCGCCCAGCCCCACCGGGGGCGTCTACCGCCTGGTGCGCGCCCTCTGGCTCGGCCTCGCGCACGCCGTCGGCGCCGTCTTCCGCGGCATAGGACAGGGAGCCAAGAACCTGGACCCGGCCCACCGCAAGGACGGCATCGCGCTGCTCCTGCTCGGCCTGGCCCTGATCGTCGCCGCCGGCACCTGGGCCGACCTGCGCGGCCCGGTCGGCGACCTGGTGGAGATCCTCGTCACCGGTGCCTTCGGCCGCCTCGACCTGCTGGTGCCGATCCTGCTCGCGATGATCGCCGTACGGTTCATGCGCCACCCCGAGCAGCCGGAGGCCAACGGCCGGATCGTGATCGGCCTGTCCGCGCTCGTCATCGGCGTGCTCGGCCAGGTCCACATCGCCTGCGGCTCGCCCGCCCGCACCGATGGCATGCAGGGCATAAGGGACGCCGGCGGCCTCATCGGCTGGGCGGCGGCCACCCCGCTGACGTACACCATGACCGAGGTCCTCGCCGTACCGCTGCTGGCGCTGCTCACGATCTTCGGGCTGCTCGTCGTCACCGCGACCCCGGTGAACGCGATCCCGCAGCGGCTGCGCGCGCTCGGCATCAGCCTCGGGCTGCTGCACGACCCCGAACCCGACGAGTACGGCGAGCACACCGACGACGAGCGCTACGACGAACAGTGGCGTGAGGCGCTGCCCGCGCGCTCCCGCAGGCGCTCCAGCGGCCCCCAGGACTACGACCCGGACGTTGCCGAGCATGAGGCCCTCGCCAAGCGCCGGGGCCGCCCGCGGCGCTCCGCCGTGCCGCAGCCCGAGGTGGGCCGTCAGATGGACGCCGTGGACGTCGCCGCGGCCGCCGCGGCCGCCCTCGACGGCGCGGTCATGCACGGCATGCCGCCCTCGCCGCTCGTCGCCGACCTCACCCAGGGCGTGAGCGTCGGCGATCGCGAGGACACCACGCCCACCCCCGTGCCGGCCCCGAGTACGGCGCCGAACCCGACTCCGGTCCCTGCCGCGCGGCTCAAGCAGGAGAAGCTCAAGGTCGAACCGGTCGTCGCCGACCTGACCAAGCCGGCCCCCGAGGAGCCCCGCGACCTGCCCCCGCGCGCCGAGCAGCTCCAGCTCTCCGGCGACATCACCTACTCGCTGCCCTCCCTGGACCTGCTCACCCGGGGCGGGCCGGGCAAGGCGCGAAGCGAGGCCAACGACAAGGTCGTCGCCTCGCTCACCACCGTGTTCTCCGAGTTCAAGGTCGACGCGCGCGTCACCGGCTTCACCCGCGGTCCCACGGTCACCCGGTACGAGGTCGAGCTCGGCCCCGCCGTGAAGGTCGAGCGGATCACCGCCCTCACCAAGAACATCGCGTACGCCGTGGCCAGCCCGGACGTGCGGATCATCAGCCCGATCCCCGGCAAATCGGCCGTCGGCATCGAGATCCCCAACACCGACCGGGAAATGGTCAACCTCGGTGACGTGCTGCGGCTCGCCGAGTCCGCCGAGGACGACGACCCCATGCTGGTCGCCTTCGGCAAGGACGTCGAGGGCGGCTACGTCATGCACTCGCTGGCGAAGATGCCGCACATGCTCGTCGCAGGCGCCACCGGCTCCGGCAAGTCGTCCTGCATCAACTGTCTGATCACCTCGGTCATGATGCGGGCGACCCCGGAGGACGTACGGATGGTCCTGGTCGACCCCAAGCGGGTCGAGCTGACCGCCTACGAGGGCATCCCGCACCTGATCACCCCGATCATCACCAACCCGAAGCGGGCCGCCGAGGCGCTGCAGTGGGTCGTACGCGAGATGGACCTGCGCTACGACGACCTGGCCGCGTTCGGGTTCCGGCACATCGACGACTTCAACCAGGCGATCCGTGACGGCAAGGTGAAGCTGCCCGAGGGCAGTGAGCGGGAGCTGCAGCCGTACCCCTACCTGCTGGTGATCGTCGACGAGCTCGCCGACCTGATGATGGTCGCCCCGCGCGACGTCGAGGACGCGATCGTCCGTATCACGCAGCTCGCGCGTGCGGCCGGAATCCACCTGGTGCTCGCCACCCAGCGGCCGTCGGTCGACGTCGTCACCGGGCTGATCAAGGCGAACGTGCCCTCCCGGCTCGCCTTCGCCACCTCCTCGCTCGCCGACAGCCGCGTCATCCTCGACCAGCCGGGCGCCGAGAAGCTCATCGGCAAGGGCGACGGCCTCTTCCTTCCGATGGGAGCCAACAAGCCGACCCGTATGCAGGGCGCGTTCGTGACCGAGGCCGAGGTCGCGGTCGTCGTCCAGCACTGCAAGGACCAGATGGCGCCGGTCTTCCGGGACGACGTCACCGTGGGCTCCAAGCAGAAGAAGGAGATCGACGAGGACATCGGCGACGACCTCGACCTGCTGTGCCAGGCGGCCGAACTGGTCGTCTCCACGCAGTTCGGCTCCACCTCCATGCTCCAGCGCAAGCTGCGCGTGGGCTTCGCCAAGGCCGGCCGGCTCATGGACCTCATGGAGTCGCGCGGCATCGTCGGGCCGAGCGAGGGGTCCAAGGCACGCGACGTTCTGGTGAAACCCGATGAGCTGGACGGAGTGCTCGCTGTGATCCGTGGCGGCTGAAGGGGTAGGTCTGTCCCAGGGCTGCGGGCGCCTGTAGACCGGGAGGAGTCGCTGTCGTGATCCACCCGTTAGAGACCGTCGGGCAACCGTTTCCCTTTGACGTACGTCAAGTTGAGCGAGAGGAAAGGCGGGTACCCCACCCTGGGGCGCACGCCCGACCCGCCATCGGGATGCCCGGCCATACCGATGGCGTACACAGTCCCACCGCCCGGTTGCCCCACCCTTTCGTACCCCCCCTAGACTGAACTTCCAGCACAGGTGGCTACACGCTCGAAAGGCGCCCCCGTGTCCATCGGCAGCAACTCCCCTGAAGACGAGCGTCCGTTCCCAGACGAGTCCGAGGAAAACCGCCCCTCCGTAGGCCGAGCCCTCAAGCAGGCCCGCATCGCCGCCGGGCTGACCGTCGATGACATCAGCGGGAGCACCCGGGTCCGCATCGCCATCGTGCACGCCATCGAAGCCGACGACTTCGCCCCCTGCGGCGGCGATGTCTACGCCCGCGGGCACATCAGGACCCTCGCCAAGGCCGTCGGTCTCGACCCCGAGCCGCTGCTGGCGCAGTTCGCGGTCGAGCACGGTGGTGGGCGGCCCGCGCCGACGCCCGCCGCTCCCCTGTTCGAGGCGGAACGTATCCGTCCCGAGCGCCGAGGACCCAACTGGACGGCGGCCATGGTCGCCGCGATCGTCGTCGTGATCGGTTTCGTCGGCTTCACCGCCTTCAAGGGCGGCGGCGGAGACGACGCCAAGCAGTCGGTCGCCGGGGGAGCCACCCCGACGACCAAGAAGCCGGCCTCGCCGACCCCGAAGGAAAGCACGCCCGGCAGGACCCCCGAGCCCTCGGACAGCGCGATCGCCGCCGCACCCCAGGACAAGGTCACCGTCCAGGTCGGCGCGGTGGACGGACGCAGCTGGATCTCGGCCAAGGACCACAATGGCCGGATGCTGTTCGACGGGCTGCTGAAGAAGGGCGAGTCCAAGACCTTCCAGGACAGCTCCAAGATCAACCTGATCCTCGGTGACGCCGGAGCCATCCAGCTCTACGTCAACGGCAAGAAGATCGAGGACCAGTTCCGGCCCGGAGCCGTGGAGCGCCTGACGTACACCAAGGGCGACCCGGAAGTCGGATAACCGTTCGTATCAAGCACGGACGCAAGGGGTTGGCCATGATCGGCCAGCCCCTTCGACGTGGGCTGTCGGTGAGACGAAGTAGTCTTGAGCCCATGCCTGAACGCCGTACCGTCGCACTAGTCACTCTCGGCTGCGCCCGTAACGAGGTGGACTCGGAGGAGCTCGCAGGCCGTTTGGAGGCGGACGGCTGGCAGCTCGTCGAGGACGCCGAGGACGCGGATGTCGCCGTGGTCAACACCTGTGGATTCGTCGAGGCCGCCAAGAAGGACTCCGTCGACGCCCTCCTTGAGGCCAACGACCTCAAGGGCCACGGCAGAACCCAGGCCGTCGTGGCGGTGGGCTGCATGGCCGAGCGGTACGGCAAGGAACTTGCCGAGGCGCTGCCCGAGGCGGACGGCGTGCTCGGCTTCGACGACTACGCCGACATCTCCGACCGGCTGCAGACCATCCTCAACGGCGGCATCCACGCCTCGCACACCCCGCGCGACCGGCGCAAGCTGCTGCCCATCAGCCCGGCCGAGCGACAGGAATCGGCCGCGTCGGTGGCGCTGCCCGGGCACGGCCCGTCCGACCTCCCGGAGGGCCTGGCGCCCGCTTCCGGCCCGCGTGCGCCCCTGCGCCGCCGGCTGGACGGCTCCCCGGTCGCCTCGGTCAAGCTCGCCTCCGGCTGCGACCGGCGCTGCTCCTTCTGCGCCATTCCCTCCTTCCGCGGCTCCTTCATCTCACGCCGCCCGAGCGATGTGCTGAACGAGACCCGGTGGCTGGCCGAACAGGGTGTGAAGGAGATCATGCTGGTCTCCGAGAACAACACCTCCTACGGCAAGGATCTGGGCGACATCCGCCTCCTGGAGTCCCTGCTGCCCGAGCTGGCCGAGGTCGACGGCATCGAGCGGGTGCGCGTCAGCTACCTCCAGCCGGCCGAGATGCGCCCCGGCCTGATCGACGTACTGACCTCCACGCCGAACGTCGTCCCGTACTTCGACCTGTCCTTCCAGCACTCCGCCCCGGGCGTACTGCGGGCCATGCGCCGCTTCGGCGACACCGACCGCTTCCTGGAGCTGCTCGACACCATCCGGGCCAAGGCGCCGCAGGCCGGTGTCCGCTCCAACTTCATCGTCGGCTTCCCCGGCGAGTCCGAGTCCGACGTGGCCGAGCTGGAGCGCTTCCTGAACGGCGCGCGGCTCGACGCGATCGGCGTCTTCGGGTACTCCGACGAGGAGGGCACCGAGGCGGCGACCTACGAGAACAAGCTGGACGAGGACGTCGTCGCCGAGCGGCTCGCGCGGGTCTCCCGGCTCGCCGAGGAACTTGTCTCGCAGCGGGCCGAGGAGCGCGTCGGCGAGACCGTGCACGTCCTCGTGGAGTCCGTGGACGACGAGGACGGCGTCTACGGCCGTGCGGCCCACCAGGCGCCGGAGACGGACGGGCAGGTGCTGCTCACGAGCGGCGAAGGGCTGCGCGCCGGCCGTATCGTCGAGGCGAAGGTGGTCGGTACGGAGGGTGTCGACCTGGTGGCCGAGCCGCTGCAGGACGCGCCCGCGTGGAGTGAGGAGGCCGGCAGATGACCGGAGTCCCGGCGTCCGCCGCAGGCGGTTCCTCCGGCGCACACGGCGCCCCGGGCTCCGCCGCCGCCCCCGGTGCCACTCCGGACGTCTCCGGTCCGCAGACCGCCGGTGCCGCGGGTTCCGGTGCCGGGAGTTCCGGTTCCCGTGACGGCGAGAGGCCCGTGCGGGGACGGAAGATCGCCGCGGTCGCCGTCAACCAGGCCAGCGTGTGGAACGTCGCCAACCTGCTGACCATGCTCCGGCTTGTCCTGGTCCCCGGCTTCGTCGCCCTGATGCTGGCCGGCGGCGGATACGACCCGGCCTGGCGCTCGCTCGCCTGGGCCGCCTTCGCCATCGCCATGATCACCGACCTGTTCGACGGCCATCTGGCGCGCACCTACGACCTGGTCACCGACTTCGGGAAGATCGCCGACCCCATCGCCGACAAGGCGATCATGGGGGCGGCGCTGATCTGTCTGTCCTCGCTCGGCGATCTGCCCTGGTGGGTGACGATCGTGATCCTCGGTCGGGAACTCGGGATCACCCTGCTGCGTTTCCTGGTCATCCGCTACGGCGTGATCCCGGCCAGCCGCGGCGGCAAGCTCAAGACCCTCACCCAGGGCGTCGCCGTGGGGATGTATGTGCTGGCACTGACGGGGTGGCTGGCGACTCTGAGGTTCTGGGTGATGGCCGCGGCCGTCGTGCTGACGGTCGTGACGGGCCTTGACTATGTGAGACAGGCCATTGTGCTGCGGCGGCAGGGAATCGCCGAGCGCGCAGCAGCGTTGGAGGAGTCGGAAGCGTGAATTCCACGTCCGCCGAAGTGGTGCGACTACTGACGGTGCGGGGGCAGACCCTCGCTGTCGCCGAGTCGCTGACCGGCGGCCTCGTGGCAGCGGAGATCACAGCGGTCGCGGGAGCCTCCAAGGCCTTCCGGGGCTCGGTCACCGCGTACGCGACCGAGCTGAAGCACGAGCTGCTGGGCGTCGACGCCACCCTGCTGGCCCAGCGTGGCGCGGTGGACCCGCAGGTCGCGGCCCACATGGCGGCCGGGGTGCGGAAGGCGCTGGGCGCCGACTGGGGCGTCGCGACCACCGGAGTGGCCGGCCCGGAACCCCAGGACGGCCGCCCGGTCGGCACGGTTTTCGTGGCCGTCGACGGCCCCTTCGGTGCCGGTTCCGGTTCTGCCGCTGGCGGAAAAGTAGAGGCCCTGCGGTTGAACGGCGACCGTGCGGAAATTCGTAGAGAGAGTGTACGGAGCGTACTCGCGCTGCTCCTGAGAGAGCTTGCGAGCGAACAGACCGGGAATGAGCGGACACAGGATACGGAACAGAACGGGGGGTTTTGATGTTTGCAGCCCTGAGTGAACACGACATCGCTCCCCGCACGGCCGCGGCGCAAGGCGGTACGGTGGGGCGTGAAGGATGCGGCTACGCGGTCCGAGGAGGGAGCCACCGATGATTCTGCTCCGTCGCCTGCTGGGTGACGTGCTGCGTCGGCAGCGCCAGCGCCAGGGCCGTACTCTGCGCGAAGTCTCCTCGTCCGCCCGAGTCTCACTCGGCTATCTCTCCGAGGTGGAGCGGGGGCAGAAGGAGGCTTCCTCCGAGCTGCTCTCCGCCATCTGCGACGCGCTGGACGTACGGATGTCCGAACTCATGCGAGAAGTGAGCGACGAACTCGCCCTCGCCGAGTTGGCCCAGTCCGCTCAGGCCACCGAGTCCGTGCCCACGCCGGTTCGCCCGATGCTGGGAACCGTCTCGGTGACCGGTGTGCCACCGGAACGGGTGACCATCAAGGCGCCGGCCGAGGCAGTGGACGTGGTCGCCGCGTGACGCCTGTGCGGGCGTAGACCGACGTGGCGCCGACCCGGCGTCGAAAGAAGTGTGCGAGGCCCCGGCGGGCTTCTCCAGGCAGACCTGGGGAGGCACGGCCGGGGCCTTCGTATGCCCGTCGGCGGTGTGCGTCCATTTGCCGGTGCCCGGTGGTGCGGTCATGGTGGAGGGACCGACAGGGGGCGAAACGACCGGAGAGACACCATGTACGTCGTGAAGAGCCCGCTGTCCGACGCGGACCTGAAGACCGTGGCCGAGGCGCTGCAGGGCGCCCTCGTCGATCTGGTGGACCTGGCGCTGGTCGCCAAGCAGATCCACTGGAACGTGGTCGGCCCTCGCTTCCGGACCGTCCATCTCCAGCTCGACGAGGTCGTAGCCACGGCACGGGCGCACTCCGACACGGTCGCCGAGCGGGCCTCGGCGCTGGGGGTCTCACCGGACGGACGCGCGGCCACGGTGGCCGCCGGCAGCGACATCGCCACCGCACCCGGGGGTTGGGTCAAGGACTCGGACGCGGTGGGCGCCCTGGTGGACGCGCTGGGCGCGATGATCACCCGGATGCGGGAGCGGGTCATGGCCACCGCGGAGCCGGATCCCGTCTCCCAGGACATCTTCATCGGGATCACAGCGGATCTGGAGAAGCATCACTGGATGTTCCAGGCGGAGAACGCGTAGCAGTGGCCGACGCCGGCCGACGGCCGTTGCATCGGTGAGCCCTCGGTGCGCCTCCCCGCTGGACCGGGCGGCGTTCTAGCGTCCGGCTGGAGGTGGCGGCCATGGTGGGGCGGATACTGCGCTGGGGGGTTGCCCTGGGGTTCGCGGCGGTGTGGTGGTGGGCCGTGCTGCGGATCACCTTCGCCGGCGGCGCCGGGGCACTGGAAGGGACCGTGGCAGCCGGGGGATGGGGACTGAGCCTGCTGCCGGTGAACTGTGTACCGAGAGCCCGGGCGGCGGGGGCCATGGGCCCCGGGCGGTGGCGAGCCGCCTGGCGGGCGCAGGGCGCTACCAGGGCATTGCCACCCCTCCGTTCGGGCGCAGGATCTGGCCCGTCGTGAACGAGGAGGCGTCGGACGCCAGATACACCACGGCGTGCGCGACATCCGACGCCTCACCGACCCGGCCAAGGGGCGACATCCGGGCCATCCACGCCTCCGTCTGGCGTTGTTCCTCCCCGTCGTCGCGGTCGGTCATGGGGGTGCGGGTCCAGCCCGGGGCGACCGCGTTGACGCGGATGCCCTGCCGGCCGACCTCACCCGCGAGCGTCTTGGTCAGCTGGACCACGGCTGCCTTGGCGGCGCCGTAGCAGAGCAGGCCGGGGCCGCCGGTGTCGATCGCGCCGGACGCCATGGTGATGATGCTGCCCCCGGCCTGGCGGGCGATCATCAGCCGCGCCGCCTCCTGGCAGGCGCGCAGGACGCCCTTGAAGTTGACGTCCAGTACCCGGTCGAGGTCCTCGTCCCGGGTCTCCAGCACCGTGCTGCGGTGCATGATCCCGGCGATCGCCGCCATGACGTCCAGCCGTTCGCAGGACCGTACAGCCTGCCCGAGTTGTGCCCGGTCGGTGACGTCAAGGGTGTGGGTGTGGGCGGCGCCGCCACTGTCCTTGATCAGCGTGGCCGTCTCGTGCAGGCCTTCCGCGTTCCGGTCGGCACAGTGCACCGTCGCGCCCGCCTCGGCGAGCAGCACGGCGGAGGCCCGGCCGATACCGCTGGCGGCCCCGGTGACGAATGCGGTGCGTCCGGTGAGGTCGTACGCCTTGAGGGACATGAGGGGACGGTACGAGCATTTCTGACGGGTCGTCAATTAGTCGTACGGGGGCGGGTTCCAGGGGTGTGGTGGGAGCCCGGGGTGGGGGCGGGGCCGGTCTGGCAGGCGGGGCACCAGTAGGTGGGGCGCTCGCGGGAGCCGTCCCCCTGATCGGCCACGCGAACCGGGGTGTGGCAGCGCAGACAGGGGCGGGGTGCGCGGCCGTAGACGAACAGGTCCTGGTTGCGCAGGCCCGTCGTCTGGCGGACCAGGCGGTCGCGGTTGGCCTCCAGGAGCCGCTTGGCGAGTTCGGGGAGCTTGGCGGCACGGTCGGCGGGGAGCGCGCCGACCGGGAGCCAGGGGGTCGCGCCGAGCAGGAAGCAGAGCTCGCTCTTGTAGATGTTGCCGATGCCGGCGAGGTTGCGCTGGTCGAGCAGGGCCTCACCGAGTGGGCGGGCGGGGTCGGCGAGGAGGTTGGCGAGGGCGCGGTCGGGGTTCCAGTCGGGGCCCAGCAGGTCGGGGCCGAGGTGGCCCACGACGCGTTCCTCCTCGCTGGTGCGCAGAAACTCCAGGACCTGGAGGCGGTAGCCGACGGCCGTGCGGTCGGCGGCGCCGAGAATGACCCTGATCTGGTGGGCGGGACCGCCCTTCCAGCGTTCGCCGCTGCCGTAGACCTTCCAGGCGCCCTCCATCCGCAGATGCGTGTGCAGGGTCAGGCCGCCCTCGAAGCGGGTGAGCAGATGCTTGCCGCGCGGGGCGGTGCCGAGGACGGTACGGCCGGTGAGATCGACGGTGGCGTACTTGGGCACCCGGAAGTCGCTGCGGGTCAGCACCTTGCCCGCGAGCGCGTCGTGCAGCCGCCTCGCGGCCTGCCAGACCGTGTCACCTTCGGGCATGGCTCAAGGGTGACACGGGGGTGTGGGGCGCGGCCGCGGGGCGGGGTGGCGAGGGCACACACGGCGCGCTGGGGGCGCGGTGATCATGGGTGGTGGTCATGGTGGTCATGGGGCGTTCACGCCCGTAGGCGCAGGCCGCGCGGGGTCGCGATGAAGCCCGCTGCTTCCAGGAGGGTGCCCAGGGGCGAGGTCAGGGCCACGGCGCCGTTGACGCGCTCCACCGTCACCGTGCCGAGGGTGCCGGCGCGGGCGGCGGCCGCGAGCGCTTCGGCGGCCGTACGCAGGCGGGGGTCGTCGCCGGCGTCCGTGTCCGGGGCGGAGGGCCAGGCCAGCAGGGTCTTGCCGCCGCGCTCCATGTAGAGGGTCAGCTCGCCGTCCACCAGAACGACCAGCGAGCCCGCCTTGCGGCCCGGCTTGTGCCCGGCATCGGTCGGGGGCTCGGGCCAGGCGAGGGCGGCGCCGTAGGCGTTGGCGGGGTCGGCGGCGGCCAGGACCACGGCTCTGGGGTCGGGGGCGGCGGGGGTGCGGGTGTGGTGGTTGCCGTAGGTGTAGGGGTTCGCGGCACTGCCGCCTCGGGGGCCGCCGTAGCCGGGGGCGGCGAAGGGGTCGGCGGGGGCGAGGTCCTTGGGGGAGACGTAGTCGCCGGGGGCGGTGGGGGGCTCGGGGGGCCAGCCGAAGTCGCCGTCCAGGACCGGGAAGTCGGCTTCGTCGATGGGGCCGACGGGGGTCCCGCTGTCGAAGGCGGCGGGGGTGGCAGGGCCGCTGGTTCCGAAGGCGGCGGGAGCGACTGGGCCGCCGTTTACGAAGGCGGTGCCCGGTACTGCCTCGCCGCGCTCGCGGGCGTTGGACACCGCGCGCAGCCGGTCGACCGCGCCGTCCATCGCGAACTGGGCCGCGCCGAGGCCCTCGACGACGTAACCCCGGCGGGCCTGGCCGCTCTCCTCGAACGCCGCCAGGATGCGGTACACCGCTGAGAAGCCGCCCTCGACGCCCTCCGCCGCGACCGCTCCCCGGGTGACCACACCGTGCCGGTCGAGCAGGGTGCGGGCCAGGGCATGGGCGCGCACGGTGGTGTCCGGCTCGCGCTGCGGGAGCAGGGACCAGCGGCCGGCGACGGTCGGCGGGCCGGTGCGGGAAGCGGTGCGGGCGGCGGCCGTCAGGGAGCCGTAGCGGCCGCGTGGGACGGTGCGCTTGGCGCGGTGGGCCGTGGCACCAGCCGTACGACCCGAGCCCAGCAGGGAGCGCATCGGCGCCAGCGTGTCGTTGGTGAGCCGGCCGGACCAGGCCAGGTCCCAGATGGCGTCGGCCAGTTGGGGGTCCGTGGCGTCGGGGTGGGTGGTGGCGCGGACCTGGTCGGCGATCTGACGGAAGAACAGGCCGTAGCCGCCGGAGAGGGTGTCCAGGACGGACTGGTGGAGGGCCGTCAGTTCCAGAGGGTGAGGCGGTGGCAGGAGCAGGGGGGCCGCGTCCGCCAGATACAGGGAGACCCAGCCGTCCTTGCCCGGCAGGGCGCCCGCGCCGGCCCACACGATCTCTCCGGCGGCGGTGAGTTCGTCGAGCATCGAGGGCGTGTAGCCGGTCACCCTGGACGGCAGGACCAGCTTCTCCAGAGCCGATGCCGGTACCGACGCGCCCTGCAACTGCTCGACGGCGCGCACCAGTCCGTCGACGCCGCGCAGCCCGTGCCCCTTGCCGATGTGCTGCCACTGCGGCAGGAACTGTGCGAGCGCGGCCGGTGCCACCGGCTCCAGCTCGTGCCGGAGCGCGGCCAGGGAACGGCGGCGCAGCCTGCGCAGCACGGCCGCGTCGCACCACTCCTGGCCGATGCCCGCCGGGTGGAACTCGCCCTGCACTACCCGGCCGCTCGCGGCGAGCCGCTGCAACGCGCCCTCCGTGACCGCCACCCCGAGCCCGAAGCGGGCCGCCGCCGTGGTCGACGTGAACGGGCCGTGCGTGCGGGCGTACCGGGCGAGGAGGTCGCCGAGCGGGTCCTTCACCGGCTCGGTGAAGGCCTCGGGGACACCGACCGGCAGAGCGGTTCCCAGGGCGTCGCGCAGCCGGCCCGCGTCCTCGATCGCCGCCCAGTGGTCGGCACCGGCGATCCTGACCTTGATCGCCCGGCGGGCACCGGCCAGCTCCTTGGCCCACTGCGGCTCGGCGCCCCGCTCGGTCAACTCGGCGTCCGTGAGCGGCCCGAGCAGCCGCAGTACGTCGGCGACGCCTTCGGGGTCCTTGATCCGACGGTCCTCGGTGAGCCACTGGAGCTCACGCTCCAGCTCGGTCAGCACGTCCGCGTCGAGCAGCTCGCGCAGCTCCGCCTGGCCCAGCAGCTCGGCCAGCAGCCGGGAGTCCAGGGAGAGCGCGGCCGCCCGGCGCTCGGCGAGCGGGGAGTCGCCCTCGTACAGGAACTGGGCGACATAGCCGAACAGGAGGGACCGGGCGAAGGGGGACGGTTCCGGAGTGGTGACCTCGACCAGACGGACCTTCCGAGACTCCAGGTCACCCATCAGCTCGACCAGGCCCGGGACGTCGAAAACGTCCTGGAGGCACTCGCGGACGGCCTCCAGGACGATCGGGAAGGAGCCGAACTCACTCGCCACCTGGAGCAGTTGGGCGGCGCGCTGACGCTGCTGCCACAGCGGGGTGCGCTTGCCGGGGTTGCGGCGGGGCAGCAGCAGCGCGCGGGCCGCGCACTCGCGGAAGCGGGCGGCGAACAGGGCCGAGCCGCCCACCTGGTCGGTGACGATCTGGTCGACCTCGCCCTTGTCGAAGGCGACGTCCGCCGCCCCGACGGGCGCCTGGTCGGCGTCGTACTCCGTACCGGCCGTCATGGGGGCCTGGTCCAGCAGGTCGAGGCCCATCAGATCGGCGTCGGGCAGCCGCAGCACGATGCCGTCGTCGGCGTGCATGACCTGGGCGTCCATGCCGTACCGCTCGGACAGGCGGGCGCCGAGGGCGAGCGCCCAGGGGGCGTGGACCTGGGCGCCGAACGGGGAGTGGACGACGACGCGCCAGTCGCCCAGTTCGTCGCGGAAGCGCTCCACGACGATCGTCCGGTCGTCGGGGACATGGCCGCAGGCCTCGCGCTGTTCGTCGAGGTACGACAGCACGTTGTCCGCCGCCCACGCGTCCAGGCCCGCTGCGAGCAGGCGCAGCCGGGCGTCGTCCTTGGCGAGCGAGCCGACCTCGCGCAGGAACGCGCCCACCGCGCGGCCCAGTTCGAGCGGGCGGCCCAGCTGGTCGCCCTTCCAGAAGGGCAGGCGGCCCGGCACCCCGGGGGCGGGGGAGACCAGGACACGGTCGCGGGTGATGTCCTCGATGCGCCAGGAGCTGGTGCCCAGAGTGAAGACATCGCCCACCCGGGACTCGTACACCATCTCCTCGTCCAGCTCGCCGACCCGGCCGCCGCCCTTCTTGGGGTCGGCGCCGGCGAGGAAGACCCCGAAGAGGCCGCGGTCGGGGATCGTGCCGCCTGAGGTGACGGCGAGGCGCTGGGCGCCAGGGCGGCCGGTGATCGTGCCCGCGACCCGATCCCAGACCACGCGCGGGCGCAGCTCCGCGAAGGCGTCGGACGGATAGCGGCCCGCGAGCATGTCGAGGACCGCGGTGAACGCCGACTCCGGGAGCGAGGCGAAAGGAGCCGCGCGGCGGACCATGGCGAGCAGGTCGTCGAATTGCCAGGTGTCCAGCGCGGTCATCGCGACCAGCTGCTGCGCCAGCACGTCGAGGGGGTTGGCCGGCACCCTCAGGGACTCGATGGAGCCGGTGCGCATCCGCTCGGTGACCACGGCCGCCTGCACCAGGTCGCCCCGGTACTTCGGGAAGACCACGCCGGTGGAGACCGCGCCGACCTGGTGTCCCGCGCGGCCGACGCGCTGCAGGCCGGAGGCCACCGAGGGCGGGGACTCGACCTGGACGACGAGGTCCACCGCGCCCATGTCGATGCCCAGTTCGAGGCTGGAGGTGGCCACCACGGCGGGCAGCCGGCCGGCCTTCAGGTCCTCCTCGACCAGGGCGCGCTGCTCCTTGGAGACCGAGCCGTGGTGCGCGCGGGCGATGACCGGCGGGGCGCCCTGGGCCGCGCCCGAGCCGCCCATCAGCTCGGCGGGGGAGTGGTGCTCGTCGAGCGGCTCGCCGGTCACACGCTCGTAGGCGATCTCGTTGAGCCGGTTGCACAGCCGCTCCGCCAGTCGGCGCGAGTTGGCGAAAACGATCGTCGAGCGGTGGGCCTGGACCAGGTCGGCGATCCGCTCCTCCACATGCGGCCAGATCGACGGCCGCTCCCCGCCCTCCTTGGCGTCGGTGGCCGGGGAGCCGCCCAGCTCGCCCATGTCCTCCACGGGTACGACGACGGAGAGGTCGAACTCCTTGCCGGAGCTGGGCTGGACGATCTCCACCTTGCGGCGCGGCGAGAGGTAACGGGCCACCTCGTCGACCGGGCGGACGGTCGCCGACAGGCCGATGCGGCGGGCCGGCCTCGGCAGCAGTTCGTCCAGCCGCTCCAGGGAGAGCGCGAGATGCGCGCCGCGCTTGGTGCCGGCGACCGCGTGCACCTCGTCCAGGATCACCGTCTCGATGCCCGTAAGCGCGTCGCGCGTGGCCGACGTCAGCATCAGGAACAGGGACTCCGGCGTGGTGATCAGGATGTCCGGGGGGCGGGTGGACAGGGCGCGGCGCTCGGCGGCCGGGGTGTCGCCCGAGCGGATGCCGACCCTGACCTCCGGCTCGGGCAGGCCGAGGCGGACGGACTCCTGGCGGATACCGGTCAGCGGACTGCGCAGATTCCGCTCGACGTCGACGGCGAGGGCCTTGAGCGGAGACACGTACAGCACCCGGCAGCGCTTCCTCGGGTCGGCCGGGGGCGGGGCCGAGGCCAGCTGGTCCAGGGCGGCGAGGAAGGCGGCCAGCGTCTTGCCGGAACCGGTCGGGGCGACCACCAGCACGTCCGAGCCCTCACCGATGGCCTGCCACGCGCCCGCCTGGGCCGCGGTGGGCGCGGAAAACGCCCCCGTGAACCAGCCGCGGGTCGCGGGGGAGAAGCCGTCGAGGGCTCGATGCGCGGATTTCGCCATGGGTCAATCCTGCACCCGGCCACTGACAATCGGTCTGACCTGCGGAAATGCGATTGGCCGGGTGCGGCTCGCCGACCGGGCCGATGGTGTGCGGGGTCGGCCGGCAGCCGAGGGCGGGCGCGGGTGGTCGGGCGTGGTCGGGGCCGGCCGACAATGGCGGTATGGCGGGATCGGTCGAGCGGGCACGGCACTGGCGGTACGAGGCGCTGCCCGATGTCGATCTGCTGCGTGCCCGGTATGTCCGGAAGGCGTTTGTCCGGCACACCCACGAGCACTTCGTGATCGCCGGAATCACGGACGGGGTCGAGGTCTTCCGGCACCGGGGCTCGGACGTGACCGTCGGCGCCGGCGCGCTCGCGCTCGTCAACCCCGACACCGCACACACCGGCCGGGCCGGAGTCCCTGAGGGCTGGTGGTACGGGGCCGTGTACCCGTCCCCCGAACTGGTGGCGGCGATCGCCGCGGAGACCACCGCGATCCGGGGGACCCCCGGCTTCGTCAGCCCGATGCTCGACGATCCGTACTCCGTCGCCCTGGTGCACCGGGTGCTGCGCGCCGCCGACGAGGGCAACGCGCTCGCCGCCGACACCCTGCTGCGGCTGGCGGTGACCCGGCTGCTCCGGTTGAACGGCGGTCCGCTGCCACAGCGGCAGGTCCGCACCGCCGGCGCCCGGCTCGCCGTACGCGCGCGTGCCGTGCTGGAGGAGCGGATGGCCGAGCCGCCGACCCTGGAGCGGCTCGCCACCGACCTCGGGACCAGCCCCTTCGCGCTGCTGCGGGCCTTCCGCGACGCCTACGGCATGCCCCCGCACACATGGCTGACCGACGCCCGGGTGCGCCGCGCCCGGCTGCTGCTGGACGCGGGCACGGCACCCGCCGAGGCGGCCGTCGCCGTCGGTTTCACCGACCAGCCGCACCTCAACCGGCACTTCGCCCGGATCGTCGGCGTCCCACCCGGCGCCTACCAGCGCGAGCGCAGTCCCGGAGCGCGCCCGAGCGGGCGCAAGAACGTACAAGACGCGCGGGACGGCCGCACGTAGCGTCCTGGGCGTGGCACAGCAGACAGCACTCGCAGACATACGCGGCGAAGGCGAGCCGAAACCTGACTCCGCCGTCGTCCGGGACGCCCTCGGGGTCGGCGTCGCCGTGGGACTTTCCGGGTTCGCCTTCGGGGTGACCTCGGCCGGCAGCGGGCTCGGCCTGCTCCAGACCTGCGCACTCAGCCTCCTGGTGTTCACCGGCGCCTCCCAGTTCGCCCTGGTCGGGGCGCTCGCGGCCGGCGGCAACCCGCTCACCGCGGCCGCTGGCGCCTTCTTCCTGGGGGTGCGCAACGCGTTCTACGGGCTGCGTCTGTCGCAGGTGCTGGCCCTCCCGCGCGCGGTGCGGCCGCTGGCCGCCCAGTGGGTGATCGACGAGACCACCGCCGTGACCCTCGCCCAGCCGACGCGGCGCGCCGCGCGGATCGGCTTCACCGTCACCGGGCTCAGCCTGTACGTGCTGTGGAACCTCACCACCCTGCTCGGCGCGCTCGGCGCCAAGGCCGTCGGCGACACCGACGCGTGGGGCCTGGACGCGGCCGGGCCCGCCGTCTTCCTGGCGCTGCTCGCCCCCATGCTGAAGACCACGACCGACCGCGCGGTCGCCGCTCTCGCGGTGCTGCTGGGGCTCGGCCTGCTGCCCGTGCTGCCCGCCGGGGTGCCGGTCCTGGCAGCCGCGCTGGCGGCGCCGGCTGCCCTGTACGTTTCCGGCCGCCGGTCCGGCCGTACCCGCGACGCCGCCCCCGAGGAGACCCGTTGAACGCCTGGATCGCGATCGCCGCGACCGTCCTCGGCTGTTACGCCGTCAAGCTCGCCGGACTGCTGGTGCCCGCGGGCGTCCTGGAGCGGCCGGTGGTGCGGCGGCTGGCCGCCCTGCTGCCGGTCGCGCTTCTCGCCGCCCTCACGGCCCAGCAGACGTTCGCCGACGGGCACACGCTGGTGCTGGACGCCCGTGCCGCGGGGCTCGGGGCGGCCGCCGTGGCACTGGTGCTGCGCGCGCCCTTCCTGGTTGTCGTCTGCGCGGCCGTGCTGGTGACGGCGGGGGTACGGGCCATGGGCGGCTGAGCGGGGCTCGGAGCGGCTGAGCGCGGCTGACAGATGCGTCACCCCACGAATTGGTCGTACGCCTTGAGCGTGCGCAGGGCCTCGATCGTCACCATCGGGCGGGCCTCCAGGGCGGTGGTCGGCGCCCACTGGAGCCACCGGATCGGCCAGCCGCCGTCCTCCTGCTGCTCGGCGGCGAGGTGGTCCAGCGAGCGGGCCATCTCCTCGTCGGTGAACCACGCGCGCGCGAGCGAGTGCGGGGACTTCGCGAAGTCGTGCGGGAAGTGGTGCTCGCCCGGGGCGTACCCGGGCGCCACCGGGTACGCGTCCAGGTGTTCCGGGTCCAGCGCGGCCAGCCGGTGCTCGCGCACCAGTCTGCCCAGCCGGTCGGCGGCCGCCTCCGCGCGGGCGCGGTCGG
Organism: Streptomyces sp. NPDC096040; assembly: GCF_040303265.1. Taxonomy (NCBI): domain Bacteria; kingdom Bacillati; phylum Actinomycetota; class Actinomycetes; order Kitasatosporales; family Streptomycetaceae; genus Streptomyces; species Streptomyces sp. NPDC096040. The sequence continues at coordinate 101,524 of NZ_JBEOTA010000027.1, read as the reverse complement.
GTGCCGCGTCCAGGAAGGCGACGGCGGCCTCGATCTCGTAGGGGTGCGACTTCTCCAGGGACGCCACGGCCTCCCAGCAGAAGTCGGTGGCCCGGAACAGCCAGGCGTGCCACACCTCGTTGCGGTGCAGCAGACCCACCACAGGACCGGTGGCGAGCAGCTCACTGGGCGGGTCATCGGCGATCGGGATGAACGGGGCGGCCGGATAGCCGCGCTGGCTCGGATGGATCGCCGGCAGCGCCCCGTCCGCCGTGGAGACGGACGTCAGATAGCGGCACACGCGCTCCACCCGCTGCCCGCCGCAGCGCCCGATGGCGTCGAGGACACGCAGCGCGTGCCCGGTGTGCAGCGGCTGGCTCACCGGCCCGCGCAGATCGGGCTCGAGAGCGTGGCCGTACCCGCCGTCCTCGTTGCGGTAGGCGTTCAGCGCCGTCTCCACCGGATCGGGACCGCCGCTCAGGAAGTGGTAGGCGAAGAGGCGCTGCTCCAGCACGCGCGCGGTGAGCCAGATGAACTGTTCGGCGCGGAAGAGCGGGGAGTGCGCCGGGGGCGTAGGGGGGAGTGGGGAAGCTCCGGTTTCGGCCATGCGTCAGACCGTAGGACGGAAAGCGGTCTCCGCAAGCGGTCCCGGGCAGGGCCCACTCTCAGGGGCGGGATACTGGTGTCATGCGGTTGACGGTCTTCTGGCAGCGGATGACGGAGCACTTCGGTTCCGGGTACGCCGACACCTTCGCACGCGATCATGTGATGACGGAGCTCGGCGGACGCACGGTGCACCAGGCGCTGGACGCCGGCTGGGAGGCCAAGGAAGTGTGGCGCGTGGTCTGCACGGTCATGAACGTTCCCGGGGAGAAGCGCTGAGCGTGCCCAGAGATTGGACACCGGCCACGCGTTGTCAGTGCCGTCGGCGAGACTTGCACCGTGGCACTCACTGACGACGACGGGCGGACCGCCCAGGACGTATCCCCGGTCGACTCGACGCCGCCCGCCGGACCCCCGGCCGCCGGCGCCGCGCCGGCGGGCGCCCGCATGCCGCGCTGGCTGCCGCGCGCCATGGTGCTGGCGCTCGCCCTCGTCGCCGCCTTCCAGCTGGGCAGCTGGGCCTTCCACCAGCTCACCGGCCTGCTGATCAACATCCTCATCGCGTTCTTCCTGGCGCTCGCCATCGAGCCGGCGGTGAGCTGGATGGCCTCGCGCGGGATGCGCCGGGGGTTCGCGACCTTCCTGGTCTTCCTCGGCCTGGCCATCGCCACCGCGGGATTCGTCGCGCTGCTCGGCTCGATGCTGGCCGGCCAGATCATCAAGATCGTCGAAGACTTCCCGGACTACCTGGATTCGGTCATCAACTGGGTCAACCACACCTTCCACACCGACGTGAAGCGGGTCGACGTCCAGGAGGGCCTGCTGCACTCCGACTGGCTGCGCAAGTACGCGCAGAACAGCGCGGCCGGTGTGCTCGATGTCTCCGGGCAGGTGCTCGGCGGCCTCTTCCAACTGCTGACGATCACGCTGTTCGCCTTCTACTTCGCCGCCGACGGCCCCCGGCTGCGCCGCACCCTGTGCTCCGTCCTGCCGCCCGCCCGTCAGGCCGAGGTGCTGCGTGCCTGGGAGATCGCGGTGGACAAGACCGGCGGCTATCTGTACTCGCGCGGTGTGATGGCGCTGATCTCCGGCATCGCCCACTACATCCTGCTGGAGGCCCTGGGCGTGCCGTACGCGCCCGTGCTCGGTGTCTGGGTGGGCCTGGTCTCGCAGTTCATCCCCACCATCGGCACCTATCTCGCGGGCGCGCTGCCGATGCTGCTCGCGTTCACCGTCAACCCTCTGTACGCGGTGTGGGTGCTGGTGTTCGTGGTGATCTACCAGCAGTTCGAGAACTACATGCTCCAGCCCAAGCTGACCTCCAAGTCCGTCGACATCCACCCGGCGGTCGCCTTCGGCTCGGTCATCGCGGGCACCGCGCTCCTCGGCGCCGTCGGCGCGCTGATCGCGATCCCGGCGGTCGCCACGCTCCAGGCGTTCCTGGGCGCCTATGTGAAGCGGTACGACGTCACGGACGACCCCCGGGTGCACGGGCACCGCAGACGCGGCGCGAGCGGCCCCGGGCTGCTCGCACGCGCACGGCGGACGATATGGCAGCGGCCGGCCGAGGACTCACGGGAGGGCTCGGCCTGACGGCCGCAGCGGTCAGCGATGGCCGCCGCGGTCAGCGACGGCGATCGGGACCAGCGACGGCGATCGGGATCAGCGACGGCCGACCGGATGTCGACGGCCGACCGGGATCAGCGACGGCCGCCGGGATCAGTCACCTTCACCTCGACCAGTGACGTCCACCGCGATCAGTAGGTGAGCACCGCCCACACCCCGGCGGCGGCTACGGCGGCTGCGTAGCAGCCCGCGGCCGTGGCCACGACCCGCCACCGGACCCGTTCGCTCCAGGAGGTGCGGGACAGCAGCCAGGCCAGCGCGGGCAGGACCAGCACCGCGTGCAGACTGACCCCGTGCAGCGGCTTCAGCGGGGCCGTCGAGTCGTACGCCGCCTCCTGGTGCCCGGTGCGGACGAGCACCACCCCGCGCGCGATCATCGCGGCCCCCGAGGCCAGCGCCACGAGCAGGACCGCGAACCCGGAGCGTACGGCGAGTGGCATGCCCACGGGACCGGCCGGCCGCCGCCGGAACGACACCACGGCGAAGACGGTGAGCAGCACCACCAGGACCCCGCCGCCCACCGCGAGCATCATCGACACCGCCGTGTCGAACGGCGTCTCCATGTCGAGGTGCGAGGGCACCCGGCGCCACGCCTGCAGGGTGATCCCGCCGACCTCCACCACACAGTCGGCGGCGAACACCAGGAGCAGTACGGTCCGCAGCCGCTCCCCGATCCTCAGATACGAGGTGACCCAGGTGACCGCGATCAGCGTCAGCCCGAAGGAGAGCCCGAACGTGACCGGCTTGCGCCAGGAGACCGGGCCGTACCAGGGGCCGCCGTCCACCGCGAACACCACCAGATGCACCAGGCCGGAGAGGACGAGGAGCATCCCCGTCACATGACAGAGACGCTCGGCGGGGCGGATCCCGCGCAGGGGGCTCGCCGGTGGATTCGGGTGCGGACTTTCCAGGGAGGGCGCACGTTCCAGGGGGGAGGGCATGGGACCACCCTTCCGGGGGCCGTCCGCGCGGTCGTCGTCCGGCCGAAGACACCCGCCGTACGCCGTGGGGAGTAGGCGGGCGTCAGGAGACTGTGGCGGCCGGCGGGGTCCACCGCCGGGTGCGGGGTACCGCGCCCGAGAGGCCGTAGTCCTTCCTGAGGTGTTCGGGGATGGCGTAGTGCATGACGCGGCCACGGGTGAGGGAGGACAGCTCGAATACGGTGGTGAGATGGCCGAGGCGGTCCAGGGCCCAGGCGCCCAGCGGGGAGCGGTCCTCGATGGTCTCCAGGACGCCGAGGAGGTGCGGTACGGCCTTGACGACGGTGTCCCAGGGGGTGCGCGGCACGTCCAGCCAGTCCGCGCAGGTATCGCCGACGAGGTGGCGGACGAGGGCCGGGACGATCGGGTCGAAGAAGGTGCCGGGGACGACCTCCTCGTAGAGCTCGATGAGCTGCCGGGTCAGCCGGCTGCCCTCCTCGGAGGGGCCCATGTACCGGATCATGTACAGGTCGAGGAAGCGGCGTGCCTCGTCGAGGGTCCTGGGGACGGCCTCCTGGTCGACGCCGAGCATGGCGCCGACCACCCGCCACGCGTAGTAGTAGGCCTCCGCGCCTTCCGTGGACAGATGGATACCCAGCCGGTGCAGGCTGTCGAGGACCAGCAGCGAGAAGAACATCTGCCCGCCGATCATGTCCTCCTGGCAGATCGGCGTGCCCAGCGCCTCGGTGTCCCAGCGGTTCTCGCGCTTGAGGTGATGCCTGATCGAGGCGTGCAGCAGGCGCACCTTCTGGGCGGCGGGAATGAAGCGGCCGCCGGCCTCGAAGGCGTCGGGCTGCATCAGATAGACGGTGAACTGGCCGGTCTCCGCCATGCGCTTCGAGGGATAGCTGAGCCCGTGTGTGGCCGACAGCAGCTTCGCCACGCGCGGGACGACATAACAGGCGGGCATGGAGGCGAAGGAGAGCGCGGTCGCGATGTGCACGTTGTTGTCGATGAAGAACAGCCGTGCTTTCTCCATCTCGCCCCAGTCCACCCACGACGGCGGGACCCGGGTGGCCTCCAGATACTCCCGCGCGACGTCGGGCAGCCCGTCCGGCAGGGGAGCGCCTGCGGTGGAGACATAGCGCATCAGGGTGTTGAACGTGCCCACCTCCCCGCGCTCGAAGAGTGTGGCGACGGTGGCGTCGGCGAGTTCGTCACCGGCGTGCCGCAGGGCGTCCATCGATGCCTCGGTGGGGGTCACGGCAGGGCTCCTAGTCTTGGCGGGTGTCTTCGCGGGTGTCGTCCGTGCCACCGGATGGGCGTCAGGACAGGCGGACCGCCGCCGAGTGGGCCAGCGCGGTCAGGGCGCCGGCGGCGGGGGCCGGCATGTGCAGTCCATGGAGGGCGTCGAGCGCTTCCGCGACCCGCGCGCCGATCATGTCCTCGATCCGGTCCGGCGCCCCGAGCCGGCGCATCACCTCGCGGACCGCGTCCAGACCCTCCGCGCCCAGGTCGCGCCTGCCGAGCAAGGTGCCGAGCCGCTCCCGGTCGTCGTGACGGGCGAGCCGCCAGGTCTCGGCGAGCAGCGCGGTGGGCCGGTGGCCGCGCACGTCGTCGGCGTTGGCCTTGCCGGTGCGCTTCGGTTCCCCGAACAGGCCGAGCAGGTCGTCGCGCAGCTGGAACGCCTCGCCCAGCGGTAGCCCGTACGCGGAGTACCCCTCCCGCAGCCGCTCGCCGGCCCCCGCCAGGGCGCCGCCGATCAACAGGGGCTGCTCGACGGTGTACTTGGCAGTCTTGTAGCGGATCACCTTCAGCGAGGCCGTGGTGTCCGGACCGGTCCCGGTACGCAGGATCTCCAGGCACTCGCCCGCGATCAGCTCCCGGGCCAGCAGCGACCACAGGGGGCGGGCCCGGGCGAGATAGGCGGCGGGCAGACCGCAGGTCGCGAACAGCTGCCCGGCCAGCGACATCAGCAGATCGCCCACCAGCATCGCCAGCGACCGCGCGGTGCCGTCGGCGCCCGGGTGAGCCGGCACGGCGGTACGCAGGGCGATGTGTGCCGTGGGACGCCCGTGCCGCAGCGGGCTGTCGTCGATGAGGTCGTCGTGTACGACGGCGGCGGCGTGTACCAGCTCCATGGAGGCCGCCGCCCGCACCAGCGCGTCGCTGTCCGGCTGCCCCACCGCACGCCAGCCCCAGTAGCAGAACGCCGCCCGCAGCCGTTTGCCGTCCGCGACCGCCGCCTCCAGCTGCTCGGCCACCGGGCCCAGAAGCGGATCGATCGCCGAGAACAGGTCGGCCTCCTGGGCGACGAACCGGCGCAGCACCTCGTCGACGCGGATCTTGAAGGCGGCCGGATCCCACCGGTCAGTCATCGTCGGCGGTCCGCCTGGCGAGGGCGTGCCGGGCGAGGATCTCCAGATGGGCCGGGGGGACGGTCGCGTACCGGTCCAGGACCAGGCGTCCCCGTGCGGTGAGGTCCTGCTCGGCCTCCGCCGCCAGCGCGCCGGCGTCCGAGCGGCGCAGCAGCCCCCGTACCGTGCCGGCGGCGGTGCCGAGTGTGCTCACGGCCAGATCGGCCAGGCCCGCCACCAGCAGCACGGCCTGTTCGTCCAGGCCGCGTCGTCCCGTCTCACGTGTCATGCGCTCTCCCACCCACGGCAAACCCAGGGGCGCCGCTCACCGGCCGCCTCTTCGAGCATCGCGGCACGAGGGGAGCGGATGTGCGGGAAACTCGCGATCGGATGAAGCCTCGCCCGACAGTGCGGATCGCCGCGGCGGGGTGCTCGGCCACCGCCTGGACAGCGCCCGGATACCGGCCGGAAGCCGCTCGGAGGTGGTCGGTGTGCGGCGGGTGAGTGCCGTGCGGGGAAGTACGGGAGTACCGCGTGGTGCGCTTGACACGAAAATCGAACATCTATTCTTATTGGGGCTCCGGCGAGGTTCTCGACGGGGATTCCAGTGGCAGTTCGACATGGTTTCGGCGGAGAAGTCCCCGAGTTATCCACAGGCCGGACCGGCGTCGGGGCGCATTGTCAGTGGCAGGCGTTAGCGTCTTTGACGTGAAGCGATCGACTCAAGCAAACCGGGTGGAACCCATGGCAGGTACCGACCGCGAGAAGGCTCTCGAAGCCGCCCTCGCACAGATTGAACGGCAGTTCGGCAAGGGCGCGGTCATGCGCATGGGTGACCGGACGAAGGAGCCCATCGAGGTCATCTCGACCGGGTCGACCGCGCTCGACGTGGCCCTCGGCGTCGGCGGCCTCCCGCGCGGCCGCGTCGTGGAGATCTACGGACCGGAGTCCTCCGGTAAGACGACCCTGACCCTGCACGCGGTGGCGAATGCGCAGAAGGCCGGCGGTCAGGTCGCGTTCGTGGACGCGGAGCACGCCCTCGACCCCGATTACGCGCAGAAGCTCGGCGTCGACATCGACAACCTGATCCTGTCCCAGCCGGACAACGGCGAGCAGGCCCTGGAGATCGTCGACATGCTGGTCCGCTCCGGCGCGCTCGACCTCATCGTCATCGACTCCGTCGCCGCGCTCGTCCCGCGCGCGGAGATCGAGGGCGAGATGGGCGACAGCCACGTCGGTCTGCAGGCCCGACTGATGAGCCAGGCGCTCCGGAAGATCACCAGCGCGCTCAACCAGTCCAAGACCACCGCGATCTTCATCAACCAGCTCCGCGAGAAGATCGGCGTGATGTTCGGCTCCCCGGAGACCACGACCGGTGGCCGGGCGCTGAAGTTCTACGCCTCGGTGCGGCTCGACATCCGCCGCATCGAGACGCTGAAGGACGGCACCGACGCGGTTGGCAACCGCACCCGCGTCAAGGTTGTCAAGAACAAGGTCGCGCCCCCCTTCAAGCAGGCCGAGTTCGACATCCTCTACGGCCAGGGCATCAGCCGTGAGGGCGGCCTGATCGACATGGGCGTGGAGAACGGCTTCGTCCGCAAGGCCGGTGCCTGGTACACGTACGAGGGCGACCAGCTCGGCCAGGGCAAGGAGAACGCGCGCAACTTCCTCAAGGACAACCCCGACCTGGCCGACGAGATCGAGAAGAAGATCAAGGAGAAGCTGGGCGTCGGTGTCCGCCCGGAGGAGCCCGCCGCCGAGCCGGGCGCGGACGCGGCGGTCACCACCGCGGCCACGGACGACCCGGCGAAGACGGTGCCCGCCCCGGCCGCCGCCAAGGTCACCAAGCCCAAGGCCGCCGCCGCCAAGAGCTGACACCGTGACACGACGAACCGACTGGGCCGACCACGAGTACACGTCCCCCGGTGCCCCACGGGGGATGGGCACCGGGGACGACTCGGGCTCCACCGGGGACGGTGCCGGGGCCCACGGCACCGGCGGCGACAGGTACGGAGGCGACGGCGAGGGACACCCGGCGGCACGCCGGCGCCGTCGGCAGGGGGGAGCGGCAGGGGGGAGCGAGGGCTCATACGGGCGTGACGGCTCGTACGAGGACGACGGCCCGCCCGACTCGTACAGCGCGTACGAGAACGGCACGCACGACGGCCCGGACGGGCCCCGCGGGCACGGATCACCCGGCCGTGGCTCGCGGAGGCCCGGGACGCGCCGTCGGCGTAGCTCCGGGGAGCCGTCAGGTGAGGACGGGGGTTCCTCCTCCTTGTCGAGGGCCGAGCAGGGGGAGCCTCCGGCGGACCCGGCCGAGCGGGCGCGGGCGATCTGTCTGCGCCTGCTCACCGGGAACCCGCGCACCCGGAAACAGCTCGCGGACGCCCTGCGCAAGCGGGAGATCCCGGACGACGTCGCCGAGGAGGTGCTGTCGCGGTTCGAGGAGGTCGGGCTGATCAACGACAGCGCGTTCGCGGACGCATGGGTGGAGTCCCGGCACCACGGCCGGGGGCTGGCCCGGCGCGCGCTCGCCCAGGAACTGCGGACCAAGGGAGTCGACTCGGCGCTCATCGACGAGGCCGTCGCCCAACTCGACTCCGAACAGGAGGAGGAGACGGCCCGCGAACTCGTCGCCCGGAAACTCCGCTCCACCCGGGGCCTCGACCGGGACAAACGCCTCCGTCGCCTCGCCGGCATGCTTGCCCGCAAGGGATACCCGGAGGGCATGGCCCTCAGGGTCGTCCGGCGAGCACTGGAGGAGGAGGGCGAGGACACGGAGTTCCTCGAGGGCGGGGACTTCTGACGGACGGGCAGATCTGACAGGCGGGCAGTCTGACGGGCGACGGTGGCGACGGCGCAGGACCAGGGACCGGTGTCGTCAGGGCGTGACCGGTAGACCCGCTGCCTTCCAGGCCTGGAAGCCGCCGACCAGGTCTGTCGCGCGGTGCAGGCCCAGCTGGTGGAGGGAGGCGGCGGCCAGGCTGGAGGCGTAGCCCTCGTTGCAGATCACGACGACCTGGAGGTCGTGGCCGGTGGCCTCGGGGGTCTTGTGGCTGCCCTGGGGGTCCAGGCGCCACTCCAGCTCGTTGCGCTCTATGACCAGGGCGCCCGGGATCACTCCGTCCCGCTCGCGCAGCGCCGCGTACCGGATGTCCACCAGCAGGGCGTCTCCGGCCTGCGCCGCCTCGTACGCCTCGTGTGCCGCCACGCGCCGGTAGCCGGCCCGCACCCGGTCCAGCAACTCGTCGATGCCCACGGGGGGTTGTCCGGAGCCGCTCACTGCCAGTCCTCCGGGCGCTCGACCTGCTCCAGGCGCAGTACCGGTCCGCTGCGGCTGTAGCGGCGGATCCGCGGCAGCGGCGGGTAGTAGGCGTGGACGGAGATCGCGTGGTGCCCGGTGGAGTCGTTGAGCACCTCGTGGACATGGTCGCGACCGAAGGAGCGGCCCTTTCCGGCGGGCAGCCGACGCTCGCGGTCGACGTCCTCGGAGAGCTCCAGGGTCTTCCAGCCGTCGGTGGGCAGCCGGGTGGCGAGCGAGTTCTCCCGCAGCTCACCGGCGGCGGTGAGGAAGGCGCCGACCGACTCGGCGTGGTCGTGCCAGCCGGTGCCACTGCCGGGCGGCCAGCCGATCAGCCAGGCCTCGCTGCCGCCGGGGCCCTCAAGCCGTACCCAGGTGCGGCCCTCGGGGTCGAGCGGGAGCGAGGAGATCAGCTCGGTGTCGGCGGCCGTACGCCGGACGAAGTCGAGAAGATCCGCCTGGGTGGGCGCGGCGCCGGACGGAGAGACGGGCGAGGACGGGGTGGAGAGAGAGGCAGACACGTGCACCGTTCCTGGTGAAGATTCGCCGAAGGGGGCGCAGACTGCGCCCGGAGAAGAAAGGAGAAAAGCGAAATCAGCAGGACGGAAGACACACGCAGCCCGCATAGCGGACCAGGTCGACATGGACCTTCCGCCACAGGCGCACAGTGGTGTCGTTCACGTTGCGGAGTACACCATGCCGGTGCAGACCGGTCAACTCACTGTCAGCATGTGGACCGCGCCGTCACCGTGCGTTCACCGCGCGCCGGAACCGGTCCGTGCCTCCGCCTCCGTCCGCTCCGTGTCCTTGCCGCCCAGCGTCGCCTCGGCGGCCGCGTACAGATCGGCGGGGCGGACCCCGTTGAGGGCGGTGACCAGATGGCCGTCGGGGCGCACGAGCAGCACGGTGTGCGCCGGTGCGCCCGGGTAGGCCTCGGCGACCAGCAGCTCGGCGGGGTGCGGCAGCGCGGTCACGGCCGCGGCGAGCCGGGGCATGATCCCGGCGGAGACCCAGTGCTTGCGGTCCCATACGCCCGTACCGGGTGCGATGAGTACGACGAGCAGCGCGCCGCGGCCGAGCCGTGAGCGCAGCTGTACGAAGGTGCCGTCCTCCGCGGTGACCCTGACGTCGGTGACCGGCGCCCCCGGCGGGGTGTCGACCGGGATCTCGTGCTCCAGGTACCGGGGTGCGAGCGGGGAGTCGGCGTACGGCCCCGGCGCACCGAGCGGGCCGTGCCCCAGGTGACCTTCGGTGAGGAGCGCGTCATGCCCCCGGGCGGCGCCGGGCACGATCCCGCGCAGCCCGCCACCGCCGCGCAGCACGGGCAGCACCTGGTCGGCGGTGCGCAGCCGGGCGGCGACCACCGCCCGCCGCTCCGTCTGGTAGCTGTCCAGCAGCGCCTCGTGCGGACCGTGGTGCCAGGCCGGGGCCAGCTTCCAGGCGAGGTTGTCCACGTCCCGCAGGCCCTCCTCCAGGCCGTGCGTGCCGAACGCGCCGAGGAGATGCGCCGCGTCCCCGGCGACGAACACCCGGCCCACCCGCCACCGGCGGGCGAGACGGTGGTGGACCGTGTGCACCCCGGTGTCGAGCAGGTCGTACGGCGGTGTGGTGCCGCCCGTCCAGCCCGCGAGGGTCTCGCGGATCCGGTTCACCAGGAGCTCGGGCGTGACCAGGTCCTTGCCGGGCGGCAGCAGCCAGTCCAGGCGCCACACGCCGTCCGGGAGGGGGCGGGCGGTCACCTCCCCGGCCGAGGGCCCGGACGTCCGCCACGGCGGTGTCCGATGGAGCAACGCCTGACCGGGCCACGGAAGTTCCGCGCGCAGCGCGGCGACCGCGTGCCGCTCCACCGCCGTACGGCCGGGGAAGCGGATGTCCAGGAGTTTGCGCACGGTCGAGCGGGGGCCGTCGCAGCCCACCAGGTAACTGCCGCGCCACCAGGTGGCCTTGGGGCCGCGGGTGTGCGCGGTGACGCCGGAGCGTTCCTGCTCGACGGTGTCCAGACGGCTGTCCGTGGCGACCCTGATCAGCGGCTGGTCGACGATCGCGGCGCGCAGGGCGTTGGTGAGCGTGTGCTGGGCGATGTGCAGCGGGGACGGTTCGCCGGTGTCGTCGAAGACGACCTCGCGCATCACCTGCTTGCGACGCATCGAGCGCCAGCCGGTCCAGCGGGTGCCCAGCTCGTCCAGCGGCGCGCCGGACAGCCGTGCCAGCAGCGCGGCGGTGTCCTCGCGCAGCAGCACCGTGCGCGCCGGGCGCGGCTCGTCCTTGCCCGGGCCCTCGTCCAGGACGACGGACGGCACCTCCTGACGCGCCAGCGCCAGGGCGAGCGTGAGCCCGACGGGCCCCGCTCCGACGATGATCACCGGGTCCACGGCGCGGCGCCCCCTGCCCGTACGCAAGTCCCGACGGACACGGATGAACAGGTTGGTGGAGCAGGGTGCACGATCACAGAACGTATGCAACAGACTGGGCGCCACCCGGTCAAGCGGCGCACCCGGGGACACGTCAGCATGGCGGGCGCGCGGGCCCGGCACCGGCCCGGAAAACGGCGGAGGCAGCGGTCGTACGGCCGCTGCCTCCTTGGGTGTCGTCCGGGTTGACTCCGTGTCAGGCGGACGCTCCGGTGGCGAAGCCGCCGCCGACCTCGGCCGCGTTCAGATCGTCGACATCGTCGGCGCCCAGGACCGCGCCCGTGCCGCGCTTGCTGCGCCGCAGCCGGCCCTCCAGCCAGGACGCGAACGTGGTGAGGACCAGGTTCAGCAGGATGAAGATGATCGCCACGACGATGAAGCTGGGGATGACGTTGGCGTAGTTGGCGGCCAGCGTGCCACGGGCGTTGAGCAGATCGGTGAACTGCAGCATCACACCGCCCAGCGCTGTGTCCTTCACGATCACCACGAGCTGGCTGACGATGGCCGGCAGCATCACGGTGACCGCCTGCGGCAGCAGGATGCTCGTCATGGTCTGCCCCTTGCGCAGACCGATCGCGTACGCCGCCTCCGTCTGCCCCTTCGGCAGGGCCAGGACACCGGCGCGTACGACCTCGGCGAGCACCGAGGCGTTGTAGAGCACCAGGCCGGTGACGACCGCGTACAGGGGCCGTTCGTCGCTGCCGATGTCGGTGGAGCGGACGTAGAACTCCTGGGCGAACAGCATCAGCAGCAGGACCGGGATCGCGCGGAAGAACTCCACGACGGCACCGGCCGGGATGCGTATCCACGCGTGGTCGGACATCCGGGCGATACCGAAGACCGCACCCAGCGGAAGGGCGATGACCATGGAGAGGGCCGCGGCCTTGAGGGTGTTGCCGAGGCCCGGCAGCAGATACGTGGTCCACGCGTCGGAGGTGGTGAACGGCTGCCACAGGGACCACTTCAGCTGGCCCTTGTCGTCCATCTTCTGCCAGACCCACCAGAGCAGGAGGGCGAGGAGCAGGACGAAGACGACGGACAGAAGTACGTTGCGCCGCTTGGCGCGGGGCCCCGGGGTGTCGTACAGAACCGAGCTCATCGCTTCACCGCCAGGCGCTTGGCGAGCCAGCCGAGCAACAGGCCGGTCGGGAGGGTCAGGACCACGAAGCCGAAGGCGAAGACCGCGCCGATGGCGAGTGTCTGGGCCTCGTTCTCGATCATCGTCTTCATCAGGGTCGCGGCCTCGGCCACGCCGATCGCGGCCGCCACGGTGGTGTTCTTGGTCAGGGCGATCAGGACGTTGGCCAGCGGGCCGATCACCGCGCGGAAGGCCTGCGGCAGCACGATCAGCCGCAGGGTCTGCGAGAAGTTCAGCCCGATCGCGCGGGCCGCCTCGGCCTGTCCGACGGGCACGGTGTTGATGCCGGAACGGATGGCCTCGCAGACGAAGGCCGCGGTGTAGGCGATGAGGCCGAGCACGGCCAGCCGGAAGCCCTGGATCTTGAAGTCGTGGGCGCCCAGGGTGACGCCGAAGATGTCGGCGAGGCCGAGCGAGGTGAAGATGACGATGACCGTCAGGGGGATGTTCCGGACGATGTTGACGTAGGCCGTGCCGAACCCGCGCATCAGCGGGACCGGGCTGACCCGCATCGCGGCCAGCAGGGTGCCCCAGACCAGGGAGCCCACGGCAGAGAAGACGGTCAGTTGCACCGTCGTCCAGAACGCCCCTAGGACGTCGTAGCCTTGAAGAAAGTCGAACACGATCTCCCGCGCTTCCGGGTGTGTGTGGCGTACGTGAAGGGCGTGGCGCGCCGCCGCCAGGGGAAGCGGTGGCGGCGGCGCGCCCGAGGAACCGTGCGACCTGCCGGGTCCCTGCGTCGGCGGAGTTCCGCGGGGCGCGCGGAACGGCGCCCTACTTGAGGATCACGCCGATCTTCGGGGCGGGCTCGTTCTTGTAGTTCGCCGGGCCGAAGTTGGCGTCGACCGCCTTCTTCCAGGAGCCGTCGCTGACCATCTTCTCCAGCGCTGTGTTGATCTTGCCGAGGGTCGCGGAGTCGCCCTTCTTGACGCCGATGCCGTAGTTCTCGTTGCTCAGTTTCAGACCGGCGAGCTTGAACTGGCCCTTGTACTTGTCCTGCGCGGCGAAGCCCGCGAGGATCGAGTCGTCCGTGGTCACGGCGTCGACGGCACCGCTCTGCAGGCCGGCGATGCACTCCGAGTAGGTGCCGACCTCCTTGAGGTTGGCCTTCGGGGCGATCGTCTTCTGGACGTTCTGCGCCGAGGTCGAACCCGTCACGGAACACAGGTTCCTGCCGTTGAGGTCCGTGCCCTTGGCGATGTCCGAGTTGTTCTTGACCAGCAGGTCCTGGTGGGCCAGCAGGTACGGGCCGGCGAAGTCCACCTTCTGCTTGCGCTCGTCGGTGATCGAGTAGGTGGCCGCGATGAACTTCACGTCACCGCGCGCGAGGGCGTTCTCGCGGTCGGCGCTCTTGGTCTGCACGAACTCGATCTGGTTCGGCTTGTAACCGAGCTGTCCGGCGACATACGTGGCCACGTCCACGTCGAAGCCCGAGAAGGAGCCGTCGGGCTTTTGGAGGCCGAGACCGGGCTGGTCGTACTTGATGCCGATCTTGATCTTGCCGCCGCCCGACGAACCGCTGTCGTCGTTCTTGCCGCTGCCGCCGCACGCCGTGGCGGACAGGGCGAGCGCGAGCACGGCGGCCGAGGCGGCGGTGACCTTGCGGAGCTGCATGATGAACATCCCTCGTTTTGGTGACGACGTCTGTGAAAAGGAAGCGGGTCCTGCCGCGTCTCAGTGGTGCAGGATCTTCGACAGGAAGTCCTTGGCCCGGTCGCTGCGCGGGTTGCTGAAGAACTGGTCGGGCGTGGCCTGTTCGACGATCCGGCCGTCGGCCATGAAGACCACCCGGTTGGCGGCCGACCGGGCGAACCCCATCTCGTGGGTGACGACGATCATCGTCATGCCGTCCCTGGCCAGCTGCTGCATGACCTCCAGGACCTCGTTGATCATCTCGGGGTCGAGGGCCGAGGTCGGCTCGTCGAAGAGCATGACCTTCGGGTCCATCGCCAGCGCCCGCGCGATCGCGACGCGCTGCTGCTGGCCGCCGGAGAGCTGTGCGGGGTACTTGTCGGCCTGGGAGCCCACACCGACCCGGTCGAGCAGGGCGCGGGCCTTCTCCTCGGCCTGCTTCTTGTCCGCCTTGCGGACCTTCACCTGACCGAGCATCACGTTCTCGAGCACCGTCTTGTGCGCGAAGAGGTTGAAGGACTGGAAGACCATGCCGACGTCGGCGCGCAGCCGGGCCAGCTCCTTGCCCTCCTGGGGCAGCGGCTTGCCGTCGATCGTGATCGTTCCGGAGTCGATGGTCTCCAGGCGGTTGATGGTGCGGCACAGAGTCGACTTACCGGACCCGGAGGGCCCGATCACCACGACGACCTCGCCGCGGGCGATCGTCAGGTCGATGTCCTGGAGCACGTGCAACGCGCCGAAGTGCTTGTTGACGCTCTTCAGGACGACCAGTTCGCCGGTCGCGGCCCTGTCTTCCTTGGCCACCGATACGTCGGTCATCGCTTTCGGGCTCCGTCCTCCTCGGTTTCGGAGGAATGTAGTGAGCGCGCATGACCAGCGTCATTACATCTGAGGGAGATCTGAGCATCACGATCCGATAGCAATCGGGCACACGTCGTAGCAGCGGCAACCTGCTCGCGTATCGGCCGGGTAACGGAACCGGCCCGCCGCCCGAACCCACTTGACGCCATCGTCGTCCATCAGCGTGACTGCCATCGTGCACGCATGCGTGCGCGCGCCCTTTACAAGGCGCAGGTTCTCCGCAGGCAAGTCGAGAACGAACCAGGACGAAACGACCGTTGAACCGGAGGGGGCCGGGATGAGACTGCTGCTCGTCGAGGACGACAACCATGTCGCCGCCGCACTCTCCGCGGTC
The DNA here is from genome assembly GCF_040303265.1 of Streptomyces sp. NPDC096040. Lineage (NCBI taxonomy): Bacteria > Bacillati > Actinomycetota > Actinomycetes > Kitasatosporales > Streptomycetaceae > Streptomyces > Streptomyces sp. NPDC096040. The sequence continues at coordinate 86,359 of NZ_JBEOTA010000027.1, read as the reverse complement.
CTGGCCCGGCACGGGTTCTCCGTCACCCACGCCCGCAGCGGCGAGGAGGCCCTCCAGGCGCTCGTCCCCGAGGGCGACGGCTACGACGTCATCCTGCTCGACCTCGGCCTGCCGGACCAGGACGGCTACGAGGTCTGCGGCAAGATCCGCAAGCGCACCAGCACCCCGGTCATCATGGTCACCGCCCGCGCCGACGTCCGCTCCCGCATCCACGGCCTCAACCTGGGCGCGGACGACTACGTGGTGAAGCCGTACGACACCGGGGAACTGCTCGCCCGGATCCACGCCGTCAGCCGGCGCACCCACCACGAGGACGGCCCGGCCGGCGGCGACAACGCGCTCCGGCTCGGCCCGGTCCGCATCGAACTGCCCACCCGCCAGGTCAGCGTGGGCGGCACGGTCGTCCAGCTCACCCGCAAGGAGTTCGACCTGCTGGCCCTGCTCGCCCAGCGGCCCGGTGTGGTCTTCCGCCGGGAACAGATCATCAGCGAGGTCTGGCGCACCAGTTGGGAGGGCACCGGCCGCACCCTGGAGGTGCATGTCGCCTCCCTGCGCGCGAAGCTGCGCATGCCCGCGCTCATCGAGACCGTACGCGGCGTGGGTTACCGGCTCGTCGCCCCGGCCGCGTAGCGGGGACGGGTGCGCACACGTCTCCTCCCGCTGCTCATCGTCCTGCTGGCGGCGGTCCTGCTCGCGCTCGGCGTCCCCCTCGCCGGCAGCGTGGCCGCCGCCCAGCAGCAGAAGGTCGTCGTGGACCGGATCGACGACACCGCCCGGTTCGCGGCCCTCGCCCAGTTCGTCACCGACGCACCCACCACCGCGCGCCCCATGCGCACGGACGACCGGCAGGAGACCCTGCGCCGCGAACTGATCAGCTACTACGAGGTCTACGGCATCCGCGCGGGCGTCTTCTACCGCAACGCGTCCTCCATGGCCAACGCGCCGGACGACTGGGTCCTGCCGAAGACGGGCGAGGTACGCGACGCCTACGACGAGGCGCTGCTCAGCCGGCGCAGCCACGACCCGCAGCAGGTGTGGCCCTGGCAGCGCACCCGGCTCGTCGTGGCCTCGCCGGTGATCCGTGACGGAGACGTCGTCGCCGTGGTGGTCACAGACTCGCCCACCGGGCCGATGCGTTCACGAACCCTGCGCGGCTGGCTGTTCATCGGCGCCGGCGAGATCGCCGCGATGCTGTTCGCCGTCGGCGCGGCCCTACGGCTGACCGGGTGGGTGCTGCGGCCCGTGCGGGTGCTCGACGCCACCACCCACGAGATCGCCAGCGGCCGGCTCAAGTCCCGGGTCGCGGCGGCCGGCGGCCCGCCGGAACTCAGACGGCTGGCCCGGGCGTTCAACGAGATGGCGGACAATGTCGAGGACGTGCTGGAGCAGCAGCGCGCGTTCGTCGCCGACGCCTCCCACCAACTGCGCAACCCGCTGGCCGCGCTGCTGCTGCGCATCGAGCTGCTCGCCCTCGAACTCCCCGAGGACAACGAGGAGATCGCCTCGGTCCGCACCGAGGGCAAGCGGCTCGCCCAGGTCCTGGAAGACCTGCTCGACCTCGCCCTGGCCGAGCACGCCGAGGCGGACCTGATGCTGACCGACGTCGGGCGGCTGGCGGCGGAACGGGTCGCGGCGTGGGCGCCGGCGGCGGCGGCGAAGGGGGTCCGGCTGAGCGGGGAGTGCCCGGCGACCACCGGGTGGGCCGACCCGATCACGCTGTCCAGCGCACTGGACGCGGTGATCGACAACGCGGTGAAGTTCACGCCGGAGGGGGGTTCGGTGGAGGTGGGAGTGGCGGCCGACGGTGACGTGTCGAAGGTCGTGGTGACCGACACGGGGCCGGGGCTGACCGCTGAGGAACTCGCGCGCGTGGGGGACCGGTTCTGGCGGAGCGGGCGGCATCAGAACGTGAAGGGGTCGGGGTTGGGGTTGTCGATCACGCGGGCGTTGCTGGCGGCGGGTGGGGGCTCGTTGTCGTGCGAGCACCATGAGCCGCGGGGGTTGCGGGTGACGGTGGCGGTACCGAGGAGCCGGTGAGAGAGAGGGGTGGGTGCGGATGCGGTCGGGTGCGGGCCGACGGGGGCTGCTCCCGCCGCTGGCGGGCGTTTCCCCAGGGGTGCTTCACGGCTTCACCGAGCGGTAGTACCGTCGTGCGCCCTCCTGCAAGGGCAGCGGGTCCGTGTAGATCGCCGTGCGGAGGTCCACCAGTTGGGCCGAGTGGACATGGGCGCCGATGTCGTCGCGGCTCTTGATGACCGTGCGGGTCACCCACTCGGTGAGGCGCGGGTCCATGTCCTTGCGGGTCATGAGGAGGTTGGAGACCGCGATCGTCGCCACCGTGGTGCCCTGCTGTACGGACGGATACGCCGACTCGGGCATGTTGGTCGCCCGGTAGTAGAGCGCTGCCTCGCCCTCGGAGTGCAGCTTGGTGACGAGACCGCCGTCTATCGGCACGAACGTGAAGCTGAACTTCTTCGCGAGGTCCAGCAGCCCCTTGGTCGGCAGTCCGCCCGACCAGAAGAACGCGTCGATCTTGCCCCGCCGCAGCTGGTCCGGCCCGGTGTCGATGCCGTCGGACACCGGGGTGACGTCCTTCGCGGGGTCGATCTTGGCGGCCCTGAGCACCCGGTCGGCGATCAGCCGGACACCCGAGTTGGGCAGTCCTATCGCCACCCGCTTGTGCCGTAGTTGCGCGACGCTGGTGATGCCCGAGTCGCGCCCCACGACGAGCTGGACGTAGTCGTCGTAGAGCCGCGCCACCCCGCGCATCCGGTCGGCGCCCCGGCCGTCGTTCAGTTCGTACGTCTTAACCGCGTCGGCCGCCGCGATGGTGAAGTCGGCCTGACCGGTCGCCACCCGCCGCACGTTCTCGTACGACCCCGCGCTCTGGACCAGCTTCACCTTCAGCCCCGGCATGTCCCGGCCCAACTCGGTGCGCAGCCGCTCGCCGTACTCCTGGTAGACCCCGCGCAGCGTCCCCGTGCTGAAGGTGATCGTCCCGGTCGGCGGCTTCTCGCCCAGCGGCAGCAGCCACCACAGCAGCAGGCCGAACGCGACGAAGCCTGCGGCCGCGCCCTGGAGCGCGCGGCGCCTGCCGATACGGGGGAAGACCTTGGACATGCGCGCGATCCTGCCAGCCGGTCACGTTCCTGACCAGGGCCGGGGGCAGGGCGGCGGGCCGGGAGTGTCAGTGGTCGCAGCTAGAGTCGTTCGCATGACCAGCTCCTCACCCGCCCGCCTCGTCCGCGAGTTCCACCACGCCTTCGGCCTGGACGCCCGCACCACGCCGACCGAGGTGTCCGCCGAGCTGGCCGCGCACCGGGGGGAGTTGCTCGCCGAGGAGGCCGCGGAGGTCGCCGAGGTGTCAGTCGCCGGGCCCCTCGACCGGCTCGCGCACGAACTGGCTGACGTGGTCTACGTGGCGTACGGCACCGCGCTGGTGCACGGGATCGACCTCGACGCGGTGATCGCCGAGATCCACCGGTCCAACATGAGCAAGCTGGGGCCCGACGGGGAGGTCGCCCGCCGGGCCGACGGAAAGGTACTGAAGGGCGAGCACTACCGGGCGCCGGACGTCTCGGCCGAGCTGCGCCGCCAGGGCTGGATACCCGGCGGCGCGGCCTGACCCGGGCTCAGAGCGTGCCGCCCGCCAGCTTCCACTCGCGGTGCAGGGCGCCCAGCGGGATGCTTCGCTGCACCGCCGGCGTACCAAAGATCGACAGCTGGAGCCGCAGGGTGCCGGAGAGGTCGACACCGCCGTACAGGTTCCAGGCACCCTGGGCGTCCGCGCCCGGAGTCGCGGAGGTGGCGGTGACCGTGCCGATGGCCTCGCCCCGCAGATAGGGGGCCAGGTCGGCGGTGACGCCCACGGCGCCGTAGAGGCCCACCGAGGCCTCGGCGCCGAGCGCGGTCTTGACGCTGCCGGCGGTGGTCAACGAGGTGCGCACCGGCGTGCTCGTCATGTCGGAGCTGCTCACCGGCGTCCAGCCCTCGGCCGTGCCGAAGGTGCCGCCCGCATTGAAATCGCCCTTGAGGCTCTGCGCCACGTCGACGGTGATCTTGCCGTCGCCGCTGATCCGGAGGTAACAGGTCAGGTCGAGGTTGACCACGACGGGGACCGGCCCGACCTGGAGGACGGGGTCGGCGTGCAGTTCGGCGAAGGGGATGCGCAGCGGGGTGGCCGTGGCCGCCGCGGCCCGGCCCTCGACCGCCCAGCCCGAGTCCCAGTCACCGGAGACGCCGAGGTAGGCGGAGCCGGGCGCGGCGCCGGTGCCCGCGCCGCCGTAGGCGAAGTCGACCTGCGGGGCGACCTGGACGAAGCCGGACACCGAGGCCGAGTCGGACGCCGGAGCACCCGTGGCGGTCGGGATCTCGGCGCTGACGTCCAGCCGGAGACTGCCGAGCGGCACGGTGGCGCCCTCCGGGCCGACGTGCACATCACCCGACTTGGCCCAGGACACCTTGACGCCGGGCAGCAGCTTGTCCACGTCGAAGGTGTCGGGGGCGACCGGCACGGTGCCCTTCGCGGTGTCGTCGCCGAGCAGGGCGTCGAGCGTGGCGGACTGGGTCTGCACCTCGGTGCCCTCGTCGGTCTCGCCGATCACCTTGGTGACCTTGGCGAGCAGTCCGTCCGGGGCGCCGGGCGCGGGGGCGCTGGCGATCACATCACCGACGGCGGCCTGCCCGGGCGCTGCCGGGGGCGATGCCGATGCCGAGGGGCTGGGGGAGACGGTCGGGGACGCCGAACTTCCCTTGGCCGTCTTGGATATGACGGCGCGCCGGGTCCTGCTGTCGTACGAGGCGATGGTGAGCGTGGTGGGGTGCGCCGGGCGGCCCGAACCCGCCGGACCGGCGGTCGCGGTCGCGGTGGCGGCGGGCGCGGCGGCGACGGCGAGCGACTGGCCGTCCGTGCGGGCGGTGGCGGTGGTGTCGTCGGAGACCCGGCCGGTCTCCTGGGCGCGGTCCCCGGCGGAACTCTGGTGCGGGGGTGCGGAGCAGCCCACGGCGAGAAGGAGGGCGGTCACGGCGAAGGCGGGCATGAGGGCATGCCCGGGCCTCGTGCGTCTGCGCAAGGTCAGTCCTGAGGGTGGGGGGTGACGAAGAGACACCGACGTTGGCTACCGACGGGTAGAACCGGCCGGTAACTCGGTGCGGGCCCGAGCATGCCACGCCCGCGGACACCAGGCCTCCACAACCCGGCCACAGCCCAACGTGACCTGAACCACGGCGACTTCAGGCCGCCGTGGCCGTTTCCGGGAAGCTCAGCCCTGCTGCTGCGCGGCAGCCCGGCGCTGCCGTTTGCTCAGGGGTGCCTGCGAGAGATCCTCCGCGCGGGACCGGAGGTTCTTGTGGCCGTACCCGCGCTCGGCGAGCCACTCCCTGGCCGCCTCCTCGGCACGTTCGGTCGCCTCCAGGATGTCCTCCTCTTCCTCCCCGGTGTCCAGGAAGCGGAAGGTGAAGGCGGCCCTCGCGGCGATGTCGTAGCTGAGATGGCCCTCGGGCGTGAAGGCCGCGCGCAGCACGTCGTGGTCGGCGGCCCTGGACAGCAGTTCGGCGCGCTGCTCGGCGCTGAGGCCGTCGAAGACGCCGCGGACGGTGACGCGGAAGGTGCGGGTGGTCATGCCGGGACCCTAGGCAGGGCGGGGTGCGCTGTTCCACCGGTTTCCGCCGCCCGTCGGACGCTCCCTAGCTGCCGACCCGGCCGAGCCGGAGGTTCCGACCGGCCAGGGTCGCCGGTGACCTCCGTCGCCGCCGGCGGCGGGACGTCCACGCGCCAGAATGCCGACTCGGGCGCCCCGAGCGCGTGCAGTACCACGGCCCGTACCACCTCCGGCTCCACCACCGCGATCGTCCGGCCGGGCGCGCGGCCCGTCGTCTCCAGCCACCCGGTGACCCGTGCGCAGAACTCCATGGACGGCGTCCGTGACCGGGTCCGGGCGTACCGCGAGGTCCTGGACCCGGCGACGGAGCTGGGCATTCACGCCCACCACAACCTGGGCCCGGGGGTGGCCAACTCGGTCGTCACCGTGGAGAACGGCGTCACCCGCGTCGACGCCTCCCCCGCCGGCCAGGGCGCCGGGGCCGGCAACTGTCCGCTGGAGGCCTTCGTCGCGGTCGCCGACCTGATGGGCTGAGAGCACGGCTGCGCGCTTTTCCCGCTCATGGACGCGGCCGACGACGTCGTACGACCGCTGCAGGACCGTGAGGCGCGGGTGGACCGCGAGACCCTCACCCTCGGCTATGCCGGGCTGACAGACTGGGCGACGTGGACACTCAACGCTCGGAACTGGCCGCACGCTTCGTCGAGTTGCACCGCGAGGGCTGCTTCCTGCTCCCCAACGCCTGGGACGCGGGAAGCGCCCGCGTCCTGGAGTCGGCCGGGTTCCCGGCCGTGGCCACCACCAGCGCGGGGGTGGCCTTCTCCCTGGGCCGCCCGGACCATGACTACGTCGACAAATCGTCGGCCGGCGACCGGGTGGACCGCCCGACCATGATCCGCCGGATCGGCGAGATGGCCGCCGAGGTGCGGATCCCGGTGAGCGCGGACCTGGAGGACGGGTTCGGCGAGGCGCCCGGGACCGTGGCCGAGACGATCTCGATGACCCTCGCGGCCGGAGCCGCGGGCGGCAACGTCGAGGACTTCACCGGCGACCGCTCCCGGCCGCTCTACGATCCGGAGCTCTCGGCGGACCGTATCCGTGCCGCACGGGAGGCGGTCGACACGGCCGGTGAGCCGTTCGTCCTGGTCGGCCGCACCGACGTGCTGCTGACCGGAGGACCGCTCGACGAGGCCGTCCGGCGGGCCAACGCCTATCTGGCGGCGGGCGCGGACTGCGCGTTCGTGCCGGGTGCGGCCGATCCCGAGACGATCGGCACACTGGTGCGCGAGATCGACGGCCCGCTGAACGTGGTGATGGGGCTGACCGGCAACGCCCTGTCACTGGCCGACCTGCGGGAGCTCGGGGTGCGCCGGGTCACGGTGGGCGGCAGCATCGCACGGGCGATGTATGCGCAGCTGCTCGGCGCGGCGAAGGAGCTGGCGGACCGGGGGACCTTCTCCTACGCCGAACACCAGATCTCACAGACAGACCTGAACGAGCTCTTCCGGCGGGCGCCCGAGGCTTCCTAATGCTGTTGTCAAGCGGCGGCAGTCACCGGTGGTGTGACTTGATAGCACCGTCGGTCACGGATCAAGGCCCACAAGACGTTGACGCGTCGGCGGGCGAGGGCGAGCACGGCCTGGACGTGCTTCTTCCCCTCGACGCGTTTGCGGTCGTAGAACTTCCGCGAGTTCGGGTCGCAGCGGACGCTGACCAGCGCGGAGGTGTAGAAGACGCGTTGGAGCCTGCGGTGATAGATGAGCGGCCGGTGGAGGTTGCCGCTGACCTTGCCCGAGTCGCGCGGCGCGGGGGCGACGCCGGCGAAGGCCGCCAGGGCGTCCGGGGAGTCGAACTCGTCCAGGCTGCCGCCGACGGCGGCGAGGAACTCAGCACCGAGCACGGTGCCGATTCGCGGGACGCTCAGGACGATGTCAGCGAGTTCGTGCTCGCGAAACCGGCCCTCGATGAGCTTGTCCATCTCGGAAATCTGCTCGTTGAGGGCCATCACCTCCTCGGCCAGGGTGTGGACCAGCTTCGCGGTGGTCTTCTCCCCGGGGACGGCGGTGTGCTGACGTTCGGCGGCCTCCACCACCGCTTCGGCCAGGGATCTCGCGTTTCGGACCTTGCGGTTGGCCAGCCACTTCGTTAGCCGCGCGGTCCCGACCCGGCGTATCGCGGCCGGGGTCTGGTACCCCGTCAGCAGCCGGAGCGGACCGGTCTTGGTCACGTCCAGAGCCCGCTCCAGGGCTGGGAACATGCTCAGCAAGGTGCCACGCAGGCGGTCGACGACCCGGGTACGGTCCTCGACCAGGTCGGCCCGGCGTCCGGTCAGCAGCTTGAGCTCGACGGCCGCATCGTCGCCGGGGCGGATGGGCCGAAGGTCGCGGCGCATCCTGGCCTGGTCGGCGATGACGTACGCGTCGCGAGCGTCGGTCTTACCCTCACCGCGGTAGCCGTCGGAGGCCCGGTTCACCAGCCGACCGGGGAAGTACAGGACCTCCTGGCCGTGGTTGACCAGCAGGGCCAGCAGCAGCGCGGGCTCGCCGCCGGTCATGTCGATGGCCCAGGTGACCGGACGACCGTCGGCGAGGTCGAGGACGTCTCCGATCAGCTTCAGCAGCTCGGGCTCGTCGTTGGCGACCCGTCGCGACAGCAGGGTCTTGCCCTCGGCGTCCAGCGCGAGGCCGTGGTGGTGGCCCTTGCCGCTGTCGATCCCTGCCCATATCCGGCTCATCGTGCTCCTGACGTGCGTATTCGTGCTGTTCGTGCCACGGACGACCTCGCCGGCATTGCTCTACACAGCGACTTGTTCGCACTTCCTAATCGGCGGCCGAGTCGTCGTGGGGCACTGGGCGGCGAAGCCTCGGGAGCCACGAATCGGCAGCGGGCTGATAGCCACACCCAGTACCCCTGGGCGATCCAACCTACGAATGGCTCGATCAACCCGATCAAGAAGGTAGAGCGGGCTGACTCACATGCAGCCGCCGCGCCGCAGCGGACAGCCCGCCCTCCTCCACGACCGCCACGAACGCCCGCAGCTCCATGCCGCCCGTGCCATCACGCCCGCCGACGGGAGTCACGCGCTTATATAATTCTTACGTTGCCTATCCTTTCCGGCGATAACACTTATCTTCGACTATCTATCGCAATTGGGAAACAGTGCGGCTTTCCGTGCGTTGGTGTGTATGGCGGTGAATATCCGGCAGGCCGGTATTAGTCGCCGATGGAACCACCATCGAAGATCGGAGAGCTGCGATGTCGCTGACGTCATCCGAACGGCCGTACGTCGCTCGCGCGGACACGGTGAAGGCCGAGACCAGGGACCCCGCCGAGCGATCGCGGCGCGGTGACCGCTCGGGCGCCCTGCGCGCCGCGGTGTTCGGCGTCAACGACGGCCTGGTCTCCAACACGGCCCTGGTGATGGGCTTCGCCGGATCCGGCGTCCCGGGTACGGCGGTCCTGTTCGCCGGAGTCGCGGGACTGCTGGCCGGAGCGTTCTCCATGGCCGCCGGCGAGTACATCTCCATGCGCAGCCAACGCGAGGCCTACGAACGCGAGATAGCGGTCGCCGCCGACCGGCTGCGCGCCGACCCGGGCGCGCGGCAGGCGGAACTCGCCCAGGTCTACCGGGACAAGGGGCTGGACGCGGACGACGCCCGGCATGTCGCGACGACCATCATGCGGGACCACGACACCGCCCTGAACACCATGGTCCGCGAGGAACTCGGGCTGGACCCCGACGAGTTGGGTTCACCGTGGTCGGCGGCGTTCTCCAGCCTCGCCTCGTTCGCCATCGGCGCGCTGACCGCCGTACTGCCCTTCCTCTTCCTCTCGGGGACGGCCGCACTGCTCCTCGCCGTCGCCCTGGCGGGCAGCGCCCTGTTCGCCGTCGGCGGTGCGATCGGCCTGCTCAACGGCCGGCCCCCGCTGCGCTCCGGAGCCCGTCAGCTCTTCGTGGGCGCCCTCGCCGCCGCGGCCGTCTTCGGGATCGGGCATGTGGTCGGCGCCAGAGCGGGCTGACCTCGACCTCCGCGGTCACTTCGGCAAGTTGGTGGTCACCCATAAGGGCAGCCTGCGCAGCACCGGCGGACCTCAAGTCGAGCGACTCGATCATGGCGGCGGCCGCCCCGGTGGCCGGACCTTCCCCGGAGAGTGTGTGATGACAAAGCGAACTGAACAGACCGAACGAACAAGCACAGCAAGGACCCGGGTCGCCGTCCTCGGCACCGGTGTCATGGGCGCCCCCATCGCGCGCAGTCTGCTGCGCGCCGGGTTCGACGTGACGGTGTGGAACCGGACCCGGCAGAAGGCGGAGGAGCTCGCCGGCCAAGGCGCGCGGGTGGCCGGGACCCCGGCCGAGGCGGCCGCGGAGGCCGAGTTCCTGATCACCATGCTCACCGACGGTGCCGCCGTGGAGAGCGCGATGGCCGGCGCCGAGGGTGCCCTGACCGCGATCGAGCCGGGCGCGGTCTGGATCCAGATGAGCACGGTCGGCGTGCACGCCACCCGGCACCTGGCGGAACTCACCGAGGGGACCGCCGCGTTCGTCGACGCCCCCGTCTCCGGGAGTTCCGAGCCCGCGGAACGGGGCGAACTGCTCGTCCTCGCCTCCGGGGATCCGGCACTGCGCCCCCGCGTACAGCCACTGTTCGACGCGCTGGGCCACCGGACGCTGTGGCTGGACCACCTCGGCGACGGCAACCGCTTCAAGCTGGTCCTGAACAACTGGCTGGCGGTCCTGGTCGAAGGCATGGCCGAGACCATCAGCCTGGCCGGCGCGCTCGGGCTGGAACCGGGTCTGGTGCTCGGCACCCTCACGGAGAGCCCGCTGGGATCCCCCTATGCGACGGCCAAGGGGCGTGCCATGGTCGAGCACGACTTCACCCCGGGTTTCCCGCTGCACCACGCGGGCAAGGACGCGGCCCTCGCCCTGGCGGCCGCCGACCACCGGGGGCTCGAACTGCCGCTCACCGAAGCACTGCTGAAGCGCTGGGACGAGGCGATCGCGTCCGGCCACGCCACGGACGACGTGGCCCCGGCCATCACCGAGGCCGAACCGGCACGGGCCTGAGCTCGACGGCGGCGGGTGGGCCGCGGTGTCCGCGGTTCTCGGCGCGACGGCTCGCCCCTCGGGCCACGGCAGGAACTCGGGGCGGGCACACGGCCACCGTCACGCGCCCTCCGTCCACGCACGCCCTCCGCAGACGTCGCCCGCACCAACAGCGCTGCTTGTTCCCTGATCGGCCGCGCACCCAGCCTTACACAGGTGCGCCGAAATGGAACTCGGCGAATTTCCGGGCGCTGTGACAGCTCCTTTTCCCGTCCTTCGAAGGAGAAATCCTGCATGGATGTCGAGCCCATCGCGTCGATAGGGATCGGGTGCACTCTCCCCGGTCGAGTGCACGGGCCGGACGACCTTTACACAGTGCTGCGGGAAGGGCGGGACTGCGTCGAGGAGATCCCCGCCAGCCGCTGGGACGTGGACGGACTCTATGACCCCGACCCCCTGGCCCCGGGCAAGACCTGCACCGGGGCGCAGCCCTAGCGGCGTGCTGATCCGGCTGCCGCCACACGCGTGGGGACAGGGCACCAAGGACAACGCCTACCCTTGAGCCATGACCAGCAGCAGCGACCGGAGCCCCGCAGTGGACGTTCAAGGATCCAAGAGTTACGAAATCCGCACCTACGGGTGCCAGATGAACGTCCACGACTCCGAGCGATTGTCCGGGCTGCTGGAGGAGGCGGGATACGTACGCGCGCCCGAGGGCTCCGACGGCGACGCCGATGTCGTCGTCTTCAACACCTGCGCCGTCCGGGAGAACGCCGACAACCGCCTCTACGGCAACCTCGGCCGCCTCGCCCCGATGAAGACGAAGCGCCCCGGTATGCAGATCGCGGTCGGCGGCTGCCTCGCTCAGAAGGACCGCGACACCATCGTGAAGAGGGCCCCCTGGGTCGACGTCGTCTTCGGCACGCACAACATCGGCAAGCTGCCGGTCCTGCTGGAGCGCGCCCGGGTCCAGGAGGAGGCGCAGGTCGAGATCGCCGAGTCGCTGGAGGCGTTCCCCTCCACGCTGCCGACCCGGCGCGAGAGCGCGTACGCGGCCTGGGTGTCGATCTCCGTCGGCTGCAACAACACCTGCACCTTCTGCATCGTCCCGGCCCTGCGCGGCAAGGAGAAGGACCGCCGCACCGGCGACATCCTCGCCGAGATCGAGGCCCTGGTCGGTGAGGGCGTCAGCGAGATCACGCTGCTCGGGCAGAACGTCAACGCGTACGGCTCCGACATCGGCGACCGCGAGGCCTTCAGCAAGCTGCTGCGGGCCTGCGGGAGCATCGAGGGTCTGGAGCGGGTCCGCTTCACCTCCCCGCACCCCCGCGACTTCACGGACGACGTGATCGCGGCCATGGCGGAGACCCCGAACGTCATGCCCCAGCTCCACATGCCGCTCCAGTCCGGCTCGGACACGGTTCTGAAGGCGATGCGCCGCTCGTACCGGCAGGACCGCTACCTCGGGATCATCGAGAAGGTGCGGGCCGCCATCCCGCACGCCGCGATCACGACGGACATCATCGTGGGCTTCCCGGGCGAGACGGAGGAGGACTTCGAGCAGACCATGCACGTGGTCCGTGAGGCCCGCTTCACCCAGGCCTTCACCTTCCAGTACTCCAAGCGGCCCGGCACCCCGGCCGCCACCATGGAGAACCAGATCCCCAAGGAGGTCGTCCAGGCACGCTACGAGCGTCTCGTCGCCCTCCAGGAGGAGATCTCCTGGGACGAGAACAAGAAGCAGGTCGGCCGCACCCTGGAGCTGATGGTCGCCGAGGGCGAGGGCCGCAAGGACGGCGCCACCCACCGCCTCTCCGGCCGCGCCCCCGACAACCGCCTGGTCCACTTCACCAAGCCCGACCAGGAGATCCGCCCCGGCGACGTCGTCACCGTCGAGATCACGTACGCCGCCCCGCACCACCTCCTCGCGGAGGGCGCCGTACTGGACGTGCGCCGGACCCGCGCGGGCGACGCCTGGGAGAAGCGCAACGCCGCCGAGGCGGCCAAGCCGGCGGGCGTACTGCTCGGACTGCCGAAGATCGGCGTACCGGAGCCACTGCCCGTGGCCTCGGGGAGCGGCTGCGGCTGCGACTGACGGCCTGCCACAATACGGGCGGAAAGGAGCATCACATGTTGCCGTACCGAGTTGCGTTCACCGAAGAGGCCGCCCAAGTGCGCGACAGCCTGCCCGCCGACAGGCGTGACGTGCTGGAGCGCGGCCTGGCCATACTGGTGACCGAACCGCGGCACAAGCTCTCCCATCCCGTCCGCGGCGACGAGTCGACGCGGGAGATCGCCCTCTCCCGCAACCTCTTCGTCGAGTACGTGATCAGCGACGGCAAGCTCGTCGTGCTCGTCCTCACATTGATCGACCTGACTGACGTCCTGATCGAGGACTGACTCCTGGGCGGCCGTCGCCGCTAACCTGCCGATCATGCTTGTCGCAGCAGCAGTCTGCCCCTGCCCGCCGCTTCTCGTCCCCGAGGTCGCCGCGGGCGCCGCCCCCGAACTGGACGCAGCCCGTGCCGCCTGTGCCGACGCGCTGGGCGTGCTCGCCGCCGCGCGGCCCGACCTGCTGGTGGTGGTCGGGCCCGCCGAGAAGCCCGGGCGGGGCGTGTTCCCGCAGGGCAGCCGGGGCTCCTTCCGGGGCTTCGGCGTCGACGTCGACGTACGGCTGGGCAGCGGCGAGGCCGGTGAGCGGGAGCTGCCGGCCTCGCTCGCAGTCGGCGCCTGGCTGCTGGAGCGCACCGGCTGGGCCGACGCACCGATCGAGGGGCTCGGCGTGGGCGAGCCTCTGGAGGCCGAGCGGTGCGTCCGCACCGGGCGGGAGATCGCCGGCCGGGCCGCGCGGGTGGCGATGCTGGTCATGGGCGACGCCAGCGCCTGCCGCACCCTCAAGGCGCCGGGCTACCTCGACGAGCGGGCCGCCCCCTTCGACGCCGAGGCGGCCCGCGCGCTCGGCACGGCCGACATCGCGGCGATCAAGGCCCTCGACACCGAGCTGGCGTACCAGCTCAAGGCCTCGGGCCGGGCCCCCTGGCAGATCCTGGCCGGCGCTGCCGAGGAGGCGGGCCTTGCCGGGGCGCTGCTCTACGACGACGCGCCGTACGGCGTCGGCTACCTCGTGGCGATCTGGTCCTGACCGCTTCGGGAAAACGGCGGACGGCCGGGAGTCGGGTGACTCTCGGCCGTCCGCCGATCTTCGTGGTCCGCCTGGTTCAGGGTGCCGGCGGCGGTCCCTCCGGCCGGGTCGGGGTGATGGGGCCGGTCGCGGTACCGCCCGTCGCGTCCGGGTGCACAAACCGGTCCATGGCGTCCTTCGCCTTGCCCGTACCCGTCTGGATCTTGTCGCTGTACTTGCCCTTGGTTTTCTCGTCGACGACCCGCGCGGCCTTGTCCATGCCGTGCTGGAGCTTGTCGATCTTGTCCTCGTGCTGCTGCGCGAGGTGAGAGGCCCTGTCCTTGGCCGGGGCGAGCTTGGCCTTCAAATTGTCCAAAAGACCCATGGTTACCTTCCCTATGGCTTCCCTCGCGGGGCGCTATGTGCGGGCGCCCTCGCCGGCCTCGTTGTCAGCGGCTTCCTTGGCGGACTGCTGCTGGGGGATCTCGGTGCTCTCGGCGCCGGTGACCCCGACGGGATCCGGTTCCGTGCGCGCCTCCGCGCTCCCGCCGTCGTCCTCGCCGGGCCCCTTCGCCGCCGTCGCCCCGGCCGCCTCCTTCACCACGTTCTCCGCCTCGGACCCGTTCACTTCGGACCCGTTCGCTTCGGCCCCGTCCGGCTCGACACCGGCCGGCGTCTCGGCGCCCGGCTCCTCCGTCGCCTTCGGCTTCGTCCCGAGGAATCGTGCAAAAACGCCCATATCCACTCCATACGTTACTCGTGCGAGCGAAATCCCGCGTGACCCGGTGCGTCCGTTTGCGCCACCCCGGTCACCGCCTCTCTCAGGCGGCAGGAACCTCGCAACGGGCAACGAAGCCGGACACGGACTGTCACGTAACTCGTTCGAGACCCGCCTGCGAGGTTTGCGAGACTGGTGCGGTGAGCAGCGCATCCCCCGCCCCCCGTGTCATCGCCGTCGTCGGCCCCACCGCGGCCGGAAAGTCCGACCTCGGCGTCTTCCTGGCCCAACGGCTCGGCGGCGAGGTCGTCAACGCCGACTCCATGCAGCTGTACCGGGGGATGGACATCGGCACCGCCAAGCTGACGCACCAGGAGCGCGCCGACGTCCCGCACCACCTGCTCGACATCTGGGACGTGACCGTCACGGCATCCGTCGCCGAGTACCAGCGACTCGCCCGCGCCCGTATCGACGCCCTGCTCGCCGAGGGCCGCTGGCCGATCCTGGTCGGCGGCTCCGGGCTCTACATCCGCGGTGCCGTCGACAACCTGGAGTTCCCCGGCACGGACCCCGAGGTCAGGGCCCGCCTGGAGGAGGAACTCGCGCTGCGCGGTTCCGGCGCCCTGCACGCCCGGCTGTGCGCCGCCGACCCCGAGGCCGGACGCGCCATCCTGCCCAGCAACGGGCGCCGTATCGTCAGGGCCCTGGAGGTGATAGAGATCACCGGCCAGCCCTTCACCGCCAATCTCCCGGGCCACGACTCCGTCTACGACACCGTCCAGATCGGCGTCGACGTGGCCCGCCCCGAGCTAGACGAGCGCATCGCGCTGCGCGTCGACCGGATGTGGGAGGCCGGGCTCGTCGACGAGGTGCGCGCACTGGAGGCGCACGGGCTGCGCGAGGGCCGTACGGCGTCGCGTGCGCTCGGCTACCAGCAGGTCCTCGGGGCGCTCGCCGGGGAGTGCACGGAAGCGGAAGCGCGAGCCGAGACCGTCCGTGCCACCAAGCGCTTCGCACGCCGCCAGGATTCATGGTTCAGGCGCGACCCCCGGGTGCACTGGTTGAGTGGGGCCGCGGCGGACCGCGAGGAACTTCCGCGGCTGGCCCTGGCGTTGCTCGAACGACCGGTCACAGCCTGATCACGTCATGGCATCGGGATGCGCCACCGGTCATCGAGGCCTCCGGCGCCGTGCCATCATCGAGCTTCGATCGCAAGTGGAGTCCTAGTTGGGAGGGCGCGTGGCGATGGAGGCCGGCCCTCGCGACACCGCACAAGACACCGAGCACGTCGCCGTGGAACCGGGTGATCCGGAAGAGGGCGAGGACCGCCTGACACCGGACGGTCCGGACGACACGGTGGGTGGCGGCGTGACCGCCGACGGCCCCGAGCCGGAGGAGATGTTCACCAGCGGCCCCGAGGTCGAGGTCGAACTCCGCCCGCAGCGCCGTCTGCGCCTGTGGCAGCTGGCCCCGATCGTGGGCCTGGCCGCGGTGGGCTCCCTGATGTTCGCTTTCCCGTTGGCCTTCGACTTCGGCGACAGCGGCGCGGTGATCGCGATGCTGGGCCTGCTGATCTGCTCCTGCGCGGCGGGCTGGGGAATGATGGCCGCCCGTAGGGTGGGCTACACCCTGCCGGGCTTCCCGGCAAAGGGCTCGGGCCGCAGGCCCGACTGGCGGGTCGTGATCGGCTACGTGCTGCTGGTGGCGGTCGTGGTCGTCCTGGCTGTGTGGCGAGTGGCGCGACTGCGCTAGCAGGCGCCGCCGACCGGGGCGGGGCCGAAGCCAAAGGACCACACTCCTCCTTTACCCTCGAAGAATGAGCATCCCCTTCCTCAAGGGCCACGGCACCGAGAACGACTTCGTGATCCTCCCGGACCCGGACAACGCCCTGGGCCTCACGCCGACCGCCGTAGCCCTCCTCTGCGACCGCCGGGCCGGCCTCGGCGCGGACGGCGTGCTGCACGTCGTCCGGTCCGCCGCGCACCCCGAGGCCAAGGGGATGGCCGCCGACGCGGAGTGGTTCATGGACTACCGCAACGGCGACGGCTCGATCGCCGAGATGTGCGGCAACGGCGTCCGTGTCTTCGCCCGCTACCTCCAGCACGCCGGTCATGTCACGGAGGGCGATCTCGCCGTCGCCACCCGCGGGGGAGTGAAGACCGTCCACATCGCCAAGGACGGCGACATCACGGTCGGAATGGGCAGCGCCCGCCTTCCCGAGGGCGAGGTGACCGTGAGCGTCGGCGACCACACCTGGCCCGCGCGGAACGTGAACATGGGCAATCCGCACGCCGTCGCCTTCGTCGCGGACCTCGCGCACGCCGGCGACCTCTACAGCCCGCCCCCGTTCAGCCCGCCCTCGGCCTACCCCGAAGGGGTCAACGTCGAGTTCGTCGTCGACCGCGGCCCCCGCCACGTCGCGATGCGCGTGCACGAGCGCGGCTCCGGCGAGACCCGCTCCTGCGGCACCGGCGCCTGCGCGGTCGCCGTGGCCACCGCCCGCCGTGACGGCGCCGACCCCGCCGTCACCGGCACCCCGGCGACGTACACCGTGGACGTGCCCGGCGGACGGCTGGTCATCACCGAACGACCCGACGGCGAGATCGAGATGACCGGCCCCGCCGTGATCGTGGCCGAGGGCGAGATCGACGCCGAATGGCTGGAAAACGCCACCCGCTGAATCGGCCGAACGTCGCGAACCGTGGTCCGGGACGCCGTACAACACCCGGATCCACGGCCCGCGTTGCCCCTGGTGGCGAGAAACGGCGGCCACCCCCCGAACAGGTGGCGCAAAATCGTAAACCTCCAAGTCGTCGCTCGAATGGGTGATCCGTTTCACGCTCGGCGAGAGGCGGTCAGTCGGGCGTGTTGGGCTCGATAGCATCAAGCACCGGCACGGACGGGGGAATGTCACCAATCCCTGAGCCGTGTATGCCCTGGGGCCCCGTCCGCCGGTCCACGAGCCGGAGGTGCCCATGAGTGCGGAGGCCACGAACCCTGCGACGCCCGGACCTGTAGCGCCCACAGCGGCCCGCAGGAAGGCCCGCGCCCGGATCGACCTGCGCCGGCTGGGCCGGGCCGCGCTGCTCGGCAACGCCGCCCGCGGCAGACTCCCCGACGCCATCGGCCACGTCGTGGAGGCGCACCGCGCCCACTACCCCGACGCCGACCTCGAACCCCTGCGCCGCGCCTACGTACTGGCCGAGTCCTCGCACCGCGGCCAGATGCGCAAGAGTGGCGAGCCGTACATCACCCACCCCCTCGCGGTCACCCTGATCCTCGCCGAACTCGGCGCCGAGACCACGACCCTGACGGCCTCTCTGCTCCACGACACCGTCGAGGACACCGACGTGACCCTCGACCAGGTGCGGGAACAGTTCGGTGAGGAGGTCCGTTACCTGGTCGACGGGGTGACGAAACTCGAGAAGGTCGACTACGGGGCCGCCGCCGAACCCGAGACGTTCCGGAAGATGCTCGTCGCCACCGGCAGCGACGTCCGGGTGATGTCGATCAAGCTCGCCGACCGTCTCCACAACATGCGCACCCTCGGCGTCATGCGCCCCGAGAAACAGGAGCGCATCGCCAAGGTCACCCGCGACGTCCTCATCCCGCTCGCCGAACGGCTCGGTGTACAGGCCCTGAAGACCGAGCTGGAGGACCTGGTCTTCGCGATCCTGCACCCCGAGGAGTACGAGCACACACGGGAGTTGATCGCCGAGAACGCGGCCCGCGCGGACGACCCCCTCGCCGAGATCTCCGACGAGGTGCGCGGGGTGTTGCGCGAGGCCGACATCCCCGCCGAAGTCCTCATCCGGCCACGCCACTTCGTCTCCGTCCACCGCGTCAGCCGCAAACGCGGCGAGCTGCGCGGCGCCGACTTCGGCCGGCTCCTTGTGCTGGTCAACGAGGACGCGGACTGTTACGCCGTCCTCGGCGAACTGCACACCTGTCTGACCCCGGTGGTCTCGGAGTTCAAGGACTTCATCGCCGTACCGAAGTTCAACCTGTACCAGTCGCTCCACACGGCGGTGGCCCGTGCCGACGGGCAGGTCGCCGAAGTCCTCATCCGCACCCACCAGATGCACAAGGTCGCCGAGGCCGGTGTCGTCGCCCTCGGCAACCCCTACGCCCCGGCCGCCGACGCGCCCGTCTCCGACGCCCCGGCCGACGGCGAGCGCGCCGACCCCACCCGCCCCGGCTGGCTCTCCCGCCTCCTCGACTGGCAGAAGGCCGCGCCCGACGCCGACACCTTCTGGTCCACCCTCCGTGAGGACCTCGCCCAGGACCGCGAGATCACCGTCTTCCGCCCCGACGGCGGCACCCTCGGCCTCCCCGAGGGCGCCACCTGCGTCGATGCCGCCTACGCCCAGTACGGCGAGGACGCGCACGCCTGCATCGGCGCCCGGGTCAACGGCCGCCTCGCCACCCTCAGCACCGTCCTCAAGGACGGCGACACCGTCCAGCTGCTGATGGGCCAGGACCCGGCCTCAGAACCCTCCCGGGAGTGGCTGGAGCACGCCCACACGCCCGCCGCGCGCATCGCCATCCAGCGCTGGCTCGCCACCCACCCGGACAGCACCGAGGAGCTCCACGCTCCCGTGGCCGTACCCACGCGCCCCGTCCCGGAGCCCCAGGCCCCCACCCCCCGCACCGCCAGCGCCATGGTCGTCGACCGGCCCGACGCGACCGTACGGCTGGCCGGCTGCTGCACCCCCGTACCGCCCGACGAGGTCACCGGCTTCGCCGTGCGCGGGGGAGTGGTCACCGTGCACCGCGTGGCATGCGCCTCGGTGGCGCACATGAAGGGCACCGGGCGCCCCGAGGTCGCCGTGAACTGGGGCGACAGCACCGCCTGCCGGGTCACCCTGGTCGCCGAATCGTTCGGCCGCCCCCATCTGCTCGCCGACCTCACCGAGGCGATGGCCCAGGAAGGCGCCGAGATCGTCTCGGCGACCGTGGAACCGCCCAGCCAGCAGCGCGTCCGCCACACCTACACCGTCGAGCTCCCCGACGCGGCCCACCTGCCCGCCCTGATGCGCGCGATGCGCAACGTGGCCGGTGTGTACGACGTCGACCGAGCGCAACACCAGTGAGTTACTCGTTCGAGTGGATCGGACGCGCGTCGTCGCCGTGAGCCGGGAACGCGCTGGTAGCGGTGGTCCATGTCGCTCACCCTCCGCGCCCGTCGGCCCAGGCGCCGGCACGCCGCCCTTCTCGCCTCCGCCGTCTCCGTCGCCCTGCTCGGCGCGAGCGCCCCGCCGGTCCCGCTGGGCCTCGGCGACCGGCTCTTCCCCTACCTGGGCAACCCGGGGTACGACGTGGCGTCGTACGACCTCTCCTTCACGTATCCCGGCAGCAACGACAAGCCGCTCCAGGCCGTCACCACCATCGACGCCTGGACCACCGCCGACCTGGACCGGGTCAACCTGGACTTCGCGCACGGCAAGGTCGAGTCCGTCGAGGTCGACGGGCGGTCCGCTTCCTTCGACAGCGCCGGTGAGGACCTGGTCGTCACCCCGGACCAGCCGCTGCGGCAGGGCAGCTGGACCCGGATCACCGTGAAGCACACCAGTGACCCGGTGGCCGCCAAGGGCCAGGACGGCGGCTGGGTGCGCACCACCGACGGGCTCGCCATGGCCAACCAGGCCGACGCGGCCCACCTGGTCTTCCCGTGCAACGACCACCCGTCCGACAAGGCGATGTTCACCTTCCACATCACCGCGCCGAACGGCTACGCCGTCGTCGCCAACGGGCTCCCCACCGACTCCGCCCGGGTCGGCCGCCAGACCACCTGGACGTACCGTACCCAGCACCCCATGGCCACCGAGCTCGCCCAGGTCTCCATCGGCCGCTCCGCCGTACTGCACCGCACCGGACCGCACGGACTGCCCGTCCGGGACGTCGTCCCGAGCGCCGACGCCAAGAAGCTCGAACCCTGGCTGGCCAAGACCCCGGACCAGATCGCCTGGCTGGAGAGCAAGATCGGGACGTACCCCTTCGAGACGTACGGCCTGCTCATGGCCCAGGCGTCCACCGGCTTCGAACTGGAGACCCAGACCCTCTCCCTCTTCGAGAAGAACCTGTTCACCGAGCCCGCGTACCCCAAGTGGTACCTGGAGTCGATCATGGTGCACGAGCTGTCCCATCAGTGGTTCGGCGACAGCGTCAGCCCGCGCGTCTGGTCGGACGTGTGGCTGAACGAAGGCCACGCCACCTGGTACGAGGCGCTGTACGCGGAGGAGAAGGGCCACAAGCCCATGATCGACCGGATGAAGGCGGCCTACGGCGCCTCCGACCGCTGGCGCGCCGCCGGCGGGCCGCCCGCCCTGCCCAAGGCCCCCGAACCCGGGCAGAAGATCAGCATCTTCCGCCCCAACATCTACGACGGCGCCGCCCTCGCCCTCTACGCCCTGCGCCAGGAGATCGGCAAGCCCGCCTTCGAGCGCCTGGAGCGGATCTGGGTGCAGCGGCACAAGGACGCCACCGCCACCACCGCCGACTTCGTCCAGCTGGCCTCCGCCATCGCCGGCCGCGACCTCACGGGTTTCCTCGACGCCTGGCTGTACGGCGAGAAGACCCCGCCGATGCCCGGCCACCCGGACTGGAAGCAGGTCCCGGCCCCGGCCAAGCAAGCCAAGAGGTGACGGCGGGGCGGGCCACGGAATAACACGATGCCGGGAAGGGGCGTACCGTGCGACCATCATGGGGTCGGCGTGGTACGGGTCACGGGGAATCTCCCGGGGTATTCGTACGTTGAGCAAGTGAACGCCGATTTTCGGCATCCCCATCGACGTAAGGACCCAATGACCTCCTCTTCTTCCCCTTCCCAGGACACCAGGCGCCTCGCGCAGGACTACCCCGACGGTCTTCGGGCCGATGCCCTGATGGAAGAGGACGTCGCCTGGAGCCACGAGATCGACGGAGAGCGGGACGGCGACCAGTTCGACCGCTCCGAGCGCGCGGCCCTGCGCCGCGTGGTGGGCCTCTCCACCGAGCTCGAGGACGTCACCGAGGTCGAGTACCGACAGCTCCGTCTGGAGCGGGTCGTGCTGGTCGGGGTGTGGACCACGGGCACCGTGCAGGACGCGGACAACTCCCTCGCGGAGCTGGCCGCACTCGCCGAGACGGCGGGCGCGCTGGTGCTCGACGGTGTCATCCAGCGCCGCGACAAGCCCGACGCGGCCACCTACATCGGCTCCGGCAAGGCCCTGGAGCTGCGCGACATCGTCCTCGAAACGGGCGCGGACACCGTCATCTGCGACGGTGAGCTGAGCCCCGGCCAGCTGATCCAGCTGGAGGACGTCGTCAAGGTCAAGGTCATCGACCGGACCGCCCTGATCCTGGACATCTTCGCCCAGCACGCCAAGTCCCGAGAGGGCAAGGCGCAGGTCGCGCTCGCACAGATGCAGTACATGCTGCCGCGACTGCGAGGCTGGGGTCAGTCGCTGTCCCGGCAGATGGGTGGCGGTCGCGGTGGCCTGGCCACACGTGGTCCCGGTGAGACCAAGATCGAGACGGACCGGCGGCGGATCCGCGAGAAGATGGCGAAGATGCGCCGGGAGATCGCGGAGATGAAGACCGGCCGCGAGATCAAGCGCCAGGAGCGCCGCCGCAACAAGGTGCCCTCCGTCGCCATCGCGGGCTACACCAACGCAGGCAAGTCCTCCCTGCTCAACCGCCTCACCGGCGCCGGCGTCCTGGTCGAGAACGCCCTGTTCGCGACCCTGGACCCGACGGTCCGTCGCGCGGAGACCCCGAGCGGCCGTCTGTACACGCTGACGGACACGGTCGGGTTCGTGCGCCATCTGCCGCACCACCTGGTCGAGGCGTTCCGTTCCACCATGGAGGAGGTCGGCGACGCCGACCTGATCCTGCACGTGGTCGACGGCTCGCACCCGACCCCGGAGGAGCAGCTGGCCGCCGTGCGCGAGGTGATCAGGGACGTCGGTGCCACCGACGTACCCGAGGTCGTGGTGATCAACAAGGCGGACGCGGCGGACCCACTGGTCCTCCAGCGCCTGCTGCGCAACGAGAAGCGCTCCCTCGCGGTCTCGGCCCGCACCGGCCAGGGCATCCAGGAACTCCTCGCCCTGATCGACAACGAGCTGCCCCGCCCGTCGGTCGAGATCGAGGCCCTGGTCCCGTACACCCACGGCAAGCTGGTCGCCCGCGCCCACAACGAGGGCGAGGTCCTCTCGGAGGAGCACACCGCCGAGGGCACCCTCCTCAAGGTGCGGGTGCACGAGGAACTGGCGGCGGAACTTGCGCCGTACGTCCCGACTCCGGCTGGCTGACGACTGGTATGTGAAGGCCCGCCCCCTTTTTCAAGGGGGCGGGCCTTCACTTGCCCAGGGGCGACTGTCCCTACTGCCCCGCGAACTCCTTACTGACCCCCTCATACACACCCTTGGCCACATCGCCCAACCGCGGTCCGGCCAGCCACCCCGAACTCACCGGCCCGATCGACGTGTTGGACACCAGCGCGGGCTTGCCGTCGGCGCCCGTCTCCACCCAGCCGCCACCCGACGCCCCACCGGTCATCGTGCAACCGATCCGGTACATCGTCGGCGCCGACGCGTCGACCGACAGCCGCCCCGGCTTGCCGGCGCACTGGTACAGCAGCGACCCGTCATACGGCTTCGCCGCCGGATACCCGGTGGCCGTGATACTCGACACCTTCGGCACGGCCGGCGCGTCGAAGTTCACCGGAAGCGCCGAACCGACCGTCTCCTCAAGGGACTTGCCGCCACTGCCCTGCTCCGGCGTCACATGGATCACGGCGTAGTCGTACGACGCACCGTCGCCGCCCGTCTCCCCGCCCTGGTCGATCCACTGCTGCGAGGTCTGCGCCCCGTCACCCCACCAGACGCCGTACGGCGCGACCTGGGAGCGCGTCGCCTGCGTGAGCGCCGTGCCCGTCAGCCCCTGGTCGTTGTACGACGGCACGAACGCGATGTTCCGGTACCAGCCGCCGCTCTTGCCGGCGTGCACACAGTGTCCCGCCGTCCACACCAGGTTGGAGTTGCCCGGGTGCGCCGGGTCCTCGACGACCGTCGCCGAGCAGACCATCGTGCCCTCGGGGGAGTCGAAGAACACCTTCCCGGCGGTGGCCGCGTTGGCGTGGTACGCCGGCTGCACAGCCCTCGCCTCGACCGGGTCCGGCGTCGGGTCGGTCACCCCCTGGTCACCGGAGATGTCGTTGGCGTCGACACCCTTGTCCTTGTCCGGGTCGTTGGCGTCCCGCATCCGGTCCGGGTCCCACAGGCCCTTGATGATGGGGTTGACGAAGTCGTTGGCCTCGCGCAGCCAGTCGTCCCTGTCCCAGTTCTTCCAGGCGCCGTTCTTCCACTTGTCGATGTCGATCCCGTGCTCTTTGAGCTTGTTCTTGATGTCGTCCGGGATCTTGATCTTGCCGTCGCCGGTGTCGCCGGTGTCCCCGGTGGCGGACGCGGATGCCGGGCCGGCCGCGTTGTCGTCGCCGGAGGTGTCGCAGGCTGTCGCGGTCAGCGCCAGCGCCGAGGCGAGGGCGACGGCCGCCAGCGCCCGGGGCGCGCCCCTTCGAAGGGTGAACGACGGCCGGATGGATCGCATGGTGGTGACTCCCCCTGTCGGCAAGGAACTTCAGCGCCACACACTATGCGGTTGCTGTGCGGGGCTTCCCATGGAAGGGCAACGGTTTCGCTACGGGCCGTCCGCCCGGACAACCCCGCTCACCTGCCACTCCGGTCACAGCCGTCGTCGGTCTCGTGGTCGAGTTCGAGGAGCAGGGAAAGGGTGTGGCAAGGATCTTGAGGCAACCCGTAACTCCGTGGACGGTCCGGGGTTGGTAGCGGTGGGGGTCCCGCTGCCTGTGCCCGGTGCCGCCGATCAAGTCGCCTCTGGACAGCGGGGAGGACAGCGAGCCGTGGCCGTGACGGAGTCGGTGACCGGGGGGACGTTCGCAGGAGCGCGCGCGGCGCACGAGGGGATCCTCAGACGCCAGTCGGCGCGCGAGTCGCGGGCGCGAACCTACGCCCGCGCCCTCCCCATCGTGCCGGTGCGGGCCCGGGGCCTGACCATCGAGGGCGCCGACGGCCGCCGCTACCTGGACTGTCTCTCCGGCGCCGGCACCCTCGCGCTCGGCCACAACCACCCGGTCGTGCTGGAGGCGATCCGCAAGGTCCTCGACTCCGGCGCCCCGCTCTCCGTCCTAGACCTGGCGACCCCCGTCAAGGACGCCTTCACTACCGAACTGTTCCGCACCCTGCCGCCCGGCCTCGCGGACCGTGCCCGTGTCCAGTTCTGCGGGCCCGCCGGCACGGACGCCGTCGAAGCCGCCTTCAAACTCGTCCGAGCCGCGACCGGCCGCACCGGCATCCTCGCCTTCACCGGCGCCTACCACGGGATGACCAGCGGCGCGCTGGCCGCCTCCGGCGGAGCCGACCACGTCCGCGTCGCCCGGCTGCCTTACCCCCAGGACTACCGCTGCCCGTTCGGTGTCGGCGGCCCGGGCGGCGCCGAACTCGCCGCCCGCTGGACCGAGTCCGTCCTCGACGACCCCAAGTCCGGTGTCCCGCTGCCCGCGGGGATGATCCTTGAACCCGTCCAGGGCGAGGGAGGGGTGATTCCCGCACCGGACGACTGGCTCCGCCGCATGCGCCGACTCACCGCCGACCGGTCCATCCCCCTCATCGCGGACGAGATCCAGACCGGGGTGGGCAGAACCGGTGCCTTCTGGGCCGTCGAACACAGTGGCGTGACCCCCGACGTGATGGTCCTGTCCAAGGCCATCGGCGGCAGCCTCCCCCTTGCCGTCGTCGTCTACCGCGACGACCTCGACGTCTGGGAACCCGGCGCCCACGCCGGCACCTTCCGGGGCAACCAACTCGCCATGGCGGCCGGCACGGCCACCCTCACCCACGTCCGCGAAAACGGCCTCGCCGAACGCGCGGGCTTGCTCGGCTCCCGCATGCTCTCCCGACTGCGCGGACTCCAGGAGGAGTTCGCGTGCGTGGGTGATGTGCGGGGGCGGGGGCTGATGATCGGGGTGGAACTGGTGGACCCGGAGGGAGAGGACGAGGTCGGGGGCTCCGGCGAGGTCGGGGGCTCCGGCGAGGTCCGGGGCTCCGGTAGGGCGGTGGCGATGCAGGGCGGTTCCGTGGGCGCGGGTGACTGGGACGGCGGCGCGAGGAGTGGGTGGGACGGTGGTGACTGGGACGGCGGCGCGAGGAGTGGGTGGGACGGTGGTGCGCTTAGGGAGTGGGACGGTGCGGCCCGGCCCCGCCCCGCCGCTCCCGAACTGGCCTCCGCCGTGCAGCGCGCATGCCTGGAACGCGGCCTGATCGTCGAACTCGGCGGCCGCCATGCCGGTGTCGTGCGACTCCTCCCGCCACTGACCATCACCGACGAACAGGCCGACGCCGTCCTGGACCGCCTCGCCGACGCCGTGGCGGCGGTGGCCCGCGACCCGGCCGCCCACGGCGTACGGTCCCGCCGACCCGATGGCCGCAAGGAGCCGACTGGCTAGCCCACGCCTCCGGAACGGGCCGACCACCCCTCGTGCCCTGGGCGACCCGGCAGAACGGCTCGCCCGGAGGGACCCGTCCCGCCGGACCACCCGAACGGCGCCCGCCCACCGGACCGCCGTCAGGAGGTCGCCCGCCCGGTGCCGCCGAGGTGAACCAGTCGGTCGGCGCGCCCGGAGCGGACCGGCCGGCCCGACCGGCCCGTGCAGGAAACCCCACATCGTCCGCACCTCTCTCGTAAGGACAGCCAGCACTCAACTCAACTCCCGTACAGCCGAGTTCGCCGCGCACAACGGCCAACGGCCAACCCCGCACCGCCCGAGCCCCCGAGGAACCCCCTTGAACGCCACCCCCACCCCCGACGACCACGGAGACCAAGGCTCACAGGGACGTCCCGTTCCGCTCGCCGAGTCGGTTCCCCAGCAACGGGCCCGCACCTTCCAGCCCGAGCGGCCCCGCGACGACACGGGGGATCTTCTGGAACACCCCGACCCGCACATCGCTGCCCAGGCCGCCACCGTGGAGAACCTGCTTCGCTGCTGGGCACGCGAGACGAACCTCCCCGCGCCGGACACCGGCGCCCTCCGCATTCCACTGCCCGCCAGTGGTACGGCCCTGATCACCCCGGTCCGCCACTGGTCCCCGACCGGCTGGCACCGCTTCGGCCAACCCCGCCTGGCAGGCACCCCCGACACCGCCCCACCCGTCGACGCGGTCACCCTCGCCGCCCTGCTCACCCGCGAGACGGCCCCAGCGGCAGGGGATGCGGCCGGTCGAGCCGAGGGCAGCGTCGGTCACGCCTATGAAAGCGCGGGCCGAGCCGAGCGCACTGCCGGCGGTCACGTCGATACGAGCGTCGGCCCAGTCGACGGCAGCGCCGATCCGGCCGAGGGCACCGTCGCCCAGGCCAACGGCACCGCCGCCCACGCCAATGGCGGCCCCGTCCGCGCCGACGACGGCCCCGTCCGCGCCGACGGCCAACACCGCGGAGCGGCCTGGGTGCGGGGGGTGCCTCCCGACACCGGCGACCTCGTGGCTCGGGTCGCCGACTCCCTGCGCCGCACGGTCACCTTTATCGCCGACCGGCGCGCCCACCCCGCCGACGGCCCCGACCGCTTTCTCGCCGCCGAGCAGGCACTCCTCCTCGGGCATCCGCTGCACCCGACCCCCAAGAGCCGCGAGAGCCTGACCGACTCCGAAGCCCGCCTCTACTCACCGGAGCTACGCGGCTCCTTCCCCCTGCACTGGATGGCGGTCGCCTCCTCCCTTCTCGCCACCGACTCGGCCTGGACCGAGCGCGGCCGCCCCGTTCCCGCGCCGCACCTCATGGAAGGCCTGGCCGGCACGACCCTGCCGCTGCCCGACGGCTATGCCGCCGCCCTGCCCCTGCACCCTTGGCAGGCCCGGGAGGTCCGCCACCGCGAGACGACTGCCGCCCTTCTCGACGCCGGGCTCCTGCGCGACCTCGGCCCCCTCGGTGCCCCCTGGCATCCCACCTCCTCCGTACGAACCGTTCACCGCACCGGCGCCCCCGCCATGCTCAAGCTGTCGCTGGGCCTGCGCATCACCAACTCCCGCCGGGAGAACCTCCGCAAGGAACTCCACCGGGGCGTCGAGATGCACCGCCTGCTGCGCACCGGCCTCGCCAAGCAGTGGCAGGCCGTCCACCCCGGCTTCGACATCGTGCGCGACCCCGCCTGGCTGGCCGTGGACGGCCAGGACGGCCGACCCGTGCCCGGACTCGACGTGGTGATCCGGCACAACCCGTTCACGCCTACCGACGACGTTTCCTGCGTCGCCGGGCTGGTCGCCCCGCGCCCCCTCGACACCCCCGCGGCGAACGGCAGTCCCCGGCCGCACCGGTCCCGGCTGGCCCGGGTGGTCGCCCGGCTCGCCGCACGCACCGGCCGCCCTGTCGACGCCGTCAGTGCCGAGTGGTTCCTGCGCTACCTGGAGCAGGTCGTCCGCCCCGTGCTCTGGCTCGACGGCGAGGCCGGTATCGCCCTGGAGGCGCACCAGCAGAACACCCTGCTCCTGCTGGACGCCGACGGCTGGCCTGCCGGCGGGCGCTACCGCGACAACCAGGGCTACTACTTCCGTGAGTCCCGGCGGCCCGAACTCGACGCCCGGCTGCCCGGCATCGGCGAGCACAGCGACACCTTCGTCTCCGACGAGGTCACCGACGAACGCTTCGCCTACTACCTCGGCATCAACAACGTGCTGGGTTTGATCGGCGCGTTCGGCTCCCAGCGGCTCGCCGACGAGCGCCTGCTGCTCGCGGCCTTCCGCCGGTTCCTCACCGACGCGGCCTCCGGACCAGCCCGGATGCGCACCTCCCTGCCCGGCCGCCTGCTCGACTCACCCGTCCTGCGCTGCAAGGCCAACCTGCTGACGCGGCTGCACGGCCTCGACGAACTCGTCGGCCCGGTCGACACCCAGTCCGTCTACGTCACCATCACCAACCCCCTCCGCTCCTGACCGTCCGACCCGCCCTGACCACCTTCACCTCCTCCCACCCACCGCCCTTCATTCACCGCCCTTCATTCACCGACCGAGGAACATGACCTACCTCGTCTCCTGAGAGGAGCGCACCATGCCTCCCACCGACGCGAGCGCCGACGCAGGCCCCGTACCGGTCCACCCCGTCCACCCCGGCCGCTCCGGTCCCGCCGAGGACACCCGGGACTGTGAGGACACCCTGGACCTCCGCCTGCCCGCCGAACTCCTCACCCTCTACGCCGGGAAGGCGACCGGCCCCGATCTCGGTGGGGGACTACCCGCAGCGTCCGCCCCGGACGGCACTCGCGCCGGCCGGGCCACCGAGCCCCAGGCCCTCGCACACGGTCATGACCAAGCCGCCGCGCTCGACCATGATCGAGCCGCCGCATCCGGTCACGAACGGCCCACCCCGCTCGGTCACGAACGACCCACCCCGCACGCCCACGTCCGACCGACTCCGCTCCACCACGACCCGATCGAGCCGCTCGGCCCCCTCGACACGCTCGACCTGCTCGATCAGCTGGCCGCCTGGGGCCCCACCGAGACCCCCGTCGGCGCCTTCCACCTCGTGCCCGTCGACGTCGAACGCGACCTGCCGATCATCAGCGGTTGGATGAACGACCCCGCCGTGGCCGCTTTCTGGCAGCTGGCCGGCTCACGGGCGCAGACAGAGGACCATCTGCGCGCCCAGCTCGCCGGAGACGGACGCAGCGTGCCCTGCCTGGGCAGGCTCGACGGCGTCCCGATGAGCTACTGGGAGATCTACCGGGCCGATCTGGACCCACTCGCCCGCCACTATCCGGCCCGCCCGCACGACACCGGAGTCCACCTCCTCATCGGCGACGCCGCCGACCGGGGCCGAGGACTGGGGTCCGCCCTGCTCAGAGCCGTGGCCGATCTCGTACTCGATCATCGCCCCGCCTGTGCGCGCGTCGTCGCGGAGCCCGATCTTCGCAACACCCCCTCCGTGGCCGCCTTCCTCGACGCGGGCTTCCGCTACGCCGCCGAGGTCGCTCTGCCTGCCAAACGGGCCGCCCTCATGATCCGAGACCGGTCCCTACGTCACCTGATGTAGCGCTGAGTGATTGCGCGTACACATGTAGTACGAAGCGGCCGCCGATCAGGTTCCCGGCCACTCGGAAGAATTCAGAAGAATCCAGTTCCCGGCCACTCGGATGAAAACGACGCGCCCCAACCGCCCGACCTGCCCTTCCCTCCTCAGCCTCTCCATAGCCCCCTGTCCAGGAGCACCCGGCGTGATCCCATCCCCCGTCCCCGCCTTGATCGCCCGATTGTCAGTGCCGGGCCGTAGGGTGGTCGGGCTATGACGAAGCCCTCACTCCCTGAACTCCTGCATGCCGCTGTCACAGCTGTCGGCGGTACGGAGCGCCCTGGCCAGGTGACCATGGCCGAATCGGTCGCCGAAGCGATCGACGACGGATCCCATCTGCTGGTCCAGGCCGGCACAGGCACCGGAAAGTCGCTCGGCTATCTGGTGCCCGCGCTGGCCCATGGGGAGCGGGTCGTCGTGGCGACGGCGACCCTCGCCCTGCAGAGACAGCTCGTGGAACGTGACCTGCCGCGCACCGTCGACGCCCTGCACCCGCTGCTGCGCCGCCGCCCGGAGTTCGCGATGCTCAAGGGCAGGTCGAACTACCTGTGTCTGCACCGGCTGCACGAAGGTGTGCCGCAGGACGAGGAGGAGGGCCTCTTCGACCAGTTCGAGGCGGCCGCGCCGACCAGCAAACTCGGCCAGGACCTGCTGCGACTGCGGGACTGGGCGGACGAGACCGAGACCGGTGACCGCGACGGCCTCACGCCGGGCGTCTCCGACAAGGCCTGGGCGCAGGTCTCGGTCTCCTCCCGGGAGTGCCTCGGCGCCTCCAAGTGCGCTTACGGCGCCGAGTGCTTCGCCGAGACGGCCCGTGAGCGCGCCAAGCTCGCCGACGTCGTCGTCACCAACCACGCGCTGCTCGCGATCGAAGCCATCGAGGGGGCCCCGGTGCTTCCGCAGCACGAGGTGCTGATCGTGGACGAGGCGCACGAACTGGTGTCCCGCGTCACCGGTGTGGCCACCGGCGAGCTCACCCCGGGCCAGGTCAACCGTGCGGTCCGGCGCGCCGCCAAGCTGGTCGACGAGAAGGCCGCCGACCAGCTCCAGACTGCCGCCGAGGGCTTCGAGCGGCTGATGGAGCTGGCCCTGCCGGGCCGTCTGGAGGAGATCCCGGAGGACCTCGGCTACGCCCTGGCGGCCCTCAGGGACGCCGCCCGAACCGTGATCTCCGCGATCGGCACGACCCGTGACAAGTCGGTCCAGGACGAGGACGCGGTCCGTAAACAGGCGCTGGCCTCGGTGGAGACCGTGCACGACGTGGCGGAGCGGATCGTGAACGGCTCCGAGTGGGACGTCGTCTGGTACGAACGTCACGAGCGCTTCGGCGCCTCCGTGCGGGTCGCCCCGATGTCCGTCTCGGGCCTGCTCAGGGAGAAGCTCTTCGCTGACCGCTCGGTCACGCTCACCTCGGCGACGCTCAAGCTCGGCGGCGACTTCAACGGCGTGGCCGCGTCCCTGGGCCTGGCCCCCGAGGGCACCGAGGGCGAGGACCTCCCACAGTGGAAGGGCGTGGACGTCGGCTCGCCCTTCGACTACCCGAAGCAGGGCATCCTCTATGTCGCCAAGCACCTGTCACGCCCCGCGCGGGACGGCGACCGCGCCGACATGCTGGACGAACTGACCGAGCTGATCCAGGCCGCCGGCGGCCGTACTCTCGGCCTGTTCTCCTCGATGCGGGCCGCCCAGCAGGCCGCCGAGGAGCTGCGCGTCCGGATCCCCGAGTTCCCGGTACTGCTGCAGGGCGAGGAGACCCTCGGTGAGCTGATCAAGAACTTCGCGGCGGACCCCCAGACCTGTCTCTTCGGCACGCTGTCGCTGTGGCAGGGTGTCGACGTCCCGGGCCCCAGCTGCCAGCTGGTCGTCATGGACAAGATCCCGTTCCCGCGCCCGGACGACCCGCTGATGAGCGCCCGGCAGAAGGCCGTCGAGGACGCAGGCGGCAATGGCTTCATGGCCGTCGCCGCCACCCACGCCGCGCTGCTGATGGCCCAGGGCGCGGGCAGGCTGGTCCGGGCGTCGGGGGACCGGGGTGTGGTCGCCGTGCTCGATCAGCGACTGGCCACCGCGCGGTACGGCGGCTATCTGAAGACGTCACTGCCCGACTTCTGGTACACCACGGACCGTAACCAGGTCCGCAAGTCGCTGGCGGCCATCGACGCGGTGGCGCGGCAGGCGGAGGCGCAATGATCGCGGGTTAGCCTGTCCCTGCGCAGGGACAGGCTAACCCGCGATACCAAGACGCGGTCGCCCAGGGCCCGGACAGTGCAGGACCCCGGAACCGGCGCAGGGGTCCCGGGGCCCGATCGGAGGGCGGGCGGGATGGCCGCCCGCCGCAGGCGTCACACGCGCCGCAGCACCGCGACGACCTTGCCCAGGATGGTCGCGTCGTCGCCGGGGATCGGCTCGTAGGCCGAGTTGTGGGGGAGGAGCCACACATGGCCGTCCTCGCGCTTGAAGCGCTTGACGGTGGCCTCGCCGTCGAGCATGGCGGCGACGATGTCGCCGTTCTCGGCGACCGGCTGACGGCGGACGGTGACCCAGTCGCCGTCACAGATCGCGGCCTCGATCATGGAGTCACCGACGACCTTCAGCACGAACAGCTCGCCGTCACCGACCAGCTGCCGGGGAAGGGGGAAGACGTCCTCGACCGATTCCTCGGCGAGGATCGGGCCACCGGCGGCGATCCGGCCGACCAGCGGGACGTACGACGCGGCGGGCTTGCCGGCGGTGTCCGTGGGCTGCACGGTCACGGCCTGGTCGGAACCGCGCACCTCGTACGCGCGCGGGCGGTGCGGGTCGCGGCGCAGGAAGCCCTTGCGTTCCAGTGCCATCAGCTGGTGCGCCACCGAGGACGTGCTGGACAGACCGACGGCCTGGCCGATCTCGCGCATCGACGGCGGGTAGCCCCGCCGCTGCACCGAGTCCCTGATCACCTCGATCACTCGGCGCTGCCGGTCGGTCAGCCCCGAGCTGTCAGCCCGGATGCCTGGAGGTCGACCCGGCAGGGAACGCTTGGGTCCCTCGGGATTCACGGTTTCGTTCACGGCATGCACCGGGTCGAGTCGGCCCTGGGAGCGGTCCTGGGCGGTGATGGTGGCACTGTCAGCGGTCGTGGTCACGTCGGCCCCTCTCGATGGTCTCCCTGCTGGACAACGGTAGTTGCTTTCGAAAGGTTGCGCCAAACACACGTTCGAGTGAAAAAACGCGGTTCATCGGACGCGATCACATTTCGGGGTGTATGGCTCACGCGATACCCGTCGGACAAAGGACCCGTTGTTGTAATTTCGCCGCCGGGTTGATGGCCTGGTGGGCGGGCCCAGTCTGCCATCCGGACCGCCGCTGACCGGGACGGCCGTCCCCATCTGCGCCGGAGCCGCACGTGACCTCCGTGCGGCGCCCACGGTATCTCCGTATCCGCCGTAGCGGTACGTGTGCGACACGCGCAACCTGGCGATGTATCAGCCAATCACCACATCTAGTGGTTGGATTGCTACAGCAGCCCACAAGTTGTGGTCCCCTGGGTCTCCGGTGGCTCAGAGATCGCCTATGCTTGGGGCTGCTTCGCGAGGCCCGGGTGGCCCAGCGAGGCTATTGAGTCTGCTGTGAGGAGGGTTGGAGATCATGCACTGCCCCTTCTGCAGGCACCCCGACAGCCGTGTGGTCGACAGTCGTACGACCGACGACGGCACGTCGATCCGCAGGCGCCGCCAGTGTCCGGACTGCTCCCGTCGTTTCACGACCGTGGAGACGTGCTCGCTCATGGTGGTCAAGCGGTCCGGGGTCACCGAGCCATTCAGCCGTACCAAGGTCATCAACGGCGTGCGCAAGGCGTGCCAGGGACGGCCAGTCACCGAGGACGCGCTCGCCCAGCTCGGCCAGCGGGTCGAGGAGGCGGTGCGGGCCACCGGAAGTGCCGAGCTGACCACCCACGACGTGGGGCTGGCCATACTCGGTCCGTTGCAGGAGCTCGACCTCGTCGCCTACCTGCGATTCGCCTCCGTCTACCGGGCGTTCGACTCGCTGGAGGACTTCGAGGCGGCGATCGCGGAGCTCAGGCAGGCGGCGCAGGGCCCCGTCGCGGACGACGAAGACGCGGGAGCGGGGAGCCAGGAGGACGATCACGGGCCGGGCGGGACCACTCGGGCGCCCGCGCCCGTCCACTTCGCCGGCTGACGCGCGGACCGGAACCGGGCGGAGGACTCGGATCCGGTTGTCGGACGGCGGTCCAGGACTTGTTGCGGGTGGCAGCTGAGGGTGCCCGCGACGTGAGAACAGAACAGCGTGTCACGGGAACATCGTGGCATTTCAGGGCGTTTTAGCCCGTAGAGGGAGGCGGCATGACAGAGACGGCGAGCGGTCCGGCACGGAGTTCCCGCGCGAAGGGGGCCAAGGCCACCAAGGGGCTGCGTGTCGAGCGCATCCACACCATCCCCGGCGTACACCCGTACGACGAGGTGAGCTGGGAGCGCCGTGACGTCGTCATGACCAACTGGCGCGACGGCTCGGTCAACTTCGAGCAGCGTGGCGTCGAGTTCCCCGACTTCTGGTCGGTGAACGCGGTCAACATCGTCACCAGCAAGTACTTCCGCGGTGCCGTCGGCACCCCGCAGCGCGAGACCAGCCTCAAGCAGCTGATCGACCGCATCGTGAAGTCGTACCGGAAGGCCGGCGAGGACCACAAGTACTTCGCCTCGCCCGCCGACGCCGAGATCTTCGAGCATGAGCTGGCCTACGCCCTCCTGCACCAGATCTTCAGCTTCAACAGCCCCGTGTGGTTCAACGTGGGCACCCCGCAGCCCCAGCAGGTCTCCGCCTGCTTCATCCTGTCCGTCGACGACTCCATGGAGTCGATCCTCGACTGGTACAAGGAAGAGGGCATGATCTTCAAGGGCGGCTCCGGCGCCGGCCTGAACCTCTCCCGGATCCGCTCCTCCAAGGAGCTGCTCTCCTCCGGTGGCAACGCCTCCGGCCCGGTCTCCTTCATGCGCGGTGCCGACGCCTCCGCCGGCACCATCAAGTCGGGCGGTGCCACCCGCCGCGCCGCCAAGATGGTCATCCTGGACGTCGACCACCCCGACATCGAGGACTTCATCCAGACCAAGGTCAAGGAAGAGGAGAAGATCCGCGCCCTGCGCGACGCGGGCTTCGACATGGACCTGGGCGGTGACGACATCACCTCCGTCCAGTACCAGAACGCCAACAACTCGGTCCGCGTGAACGACGAGTTCATGAAGGCGGTCGAGCAGGGCGGACAGTTCGGTCTGCGCGCCCGGATGACCGGCGAGGTCATCGAGGAGGTCCAGGCCAAGGACCTGTTCCGCAAGATGGCGGAGGCCGCCTGGGCCTGCGCCGACCCGGGCATCCAGTACGACGACACGATCAACCACTGGCACACCTGCCCGGAGTCCGGCCGGATCAACGGCTCGAACCCCTGCAGCGAGTACATGCACCTGGACAACACGTCCTGCAACCTCGCCTCGCTGAACCTGATGAAGTTCCTGAAGGACGACAGCCAGGGCAACCAGTCCTTCGAGGTCGAGCGCTTCACCAAGGTCGTCGAGCTGGTCATCACGGCGATGGACATCTCCATCTGCTTCGCCGACTTCCCGACCCAGAAGATCGGCGAGAACACCCGCGCCTTCCGCCAGCTCGGCATCGGTTACGCCAACCTCGGCGCCCTGCTGATGGCGACCGGCCACGCCTACGACTCCGACGGCGGCCGCGCGCTGGCCGGTGCCATCACCTCCCTGATGACCGGCACGGCGTACAAGCGCTCCGCCGAGCTGGCCGCGGTCGTCGGCCCGTACGACGGTTACGCCCGCAACGCCGACGCCCACAACCGCGTCATGAAGCAGCACGCCGACGCCAACACCGTGGCCGTCCGCATGGACGACCTGGACACCCCGGTGTGGGCCGCCGCCACCGAGGCCTGGCAGGACGTGGTGCGCCTTGGTGAGAAGAACGGTTTCCGTAACTCTCAGGCGTCCGTCCTCGCCCCGACCGGCACCATCGGTCTCGCGATGTCCTGCGACACCACCGGCGTCGAGCCCGACCTGGCGCTCGTGAAGTTCAAGAAGCTGGTCGGCGGCGGCTCGATGCAGATCGTCAACGGCACCGTGCCGCAGGCCCTGCGCCGCCTGGGCTACCAGGAGGAGCAGATCGAGGCGATCGTCGCCCACATCGCCGAGAACGGCAATGTGATCGACGCCCCCGGCCTCAAGCACGAGCACTACGAGGTCTTCGACTGCGCCATGGGCGAGCGCGCCATCTCCCCGATGGGCCACGTCCGCATGATGGCCGCGATCCAGCCGTGGATCTCCGGCGCCATCTCCAAGACGGTCAACATGCCGGAGACGGCGACCGTCGAGGAGGTCGAGGAGATCTACTACGAGGCCTGGAAGCTCGGCGTCAAGGCGCTCGCGATCTACCGCGACAACTGCAAGGTCGGCCAGCCGCTCTCCGCCAAGACCAAGGAGAAGGAGAAGTCCCCGGCCGACGCTGCCACCGAGAAGGCCGAGGCGACCATCCGCGAGACGGTTGAGAAGGTCATCGAGTACCGCCCGGTCCGCAAGCGCCTTCCGAAGGGCCGCCCCGGCATCACCACGTCCTTCACCGTCGGTGGCGCCGAGGGCTACATGACGGCCAACTCCTACCCGGACGACGGCCTGGGCGAGGTCTTCCTGAAGATGTCCAAGCAGGGCTCCACCCTCGCGGGCATGATGGACGCCTTCTCCATCGCGGTCTCCGTCGGCCTTCAGTACGGCGTCCCGCTGGAGACGTACGTCTCGAAGTTCACCAACATGCGCTTCGAGCCGGCCGGTATGACGGACGACCCGGACGTGCGGATGGCGCAGTCGATCGTCGACTACATCTTCCGCCGCCTGGCGCTGGACTTCCTGCCGTTCGAGACGCGCTCCGCGCTCGGCATCCACTCCGCCGAGGAGCGTCAGCGCCACCTGGAGACCGGTTCGTACGAGTCGGCCGACGACGACGTGGACGTCGAGGGCCTGGCCCAGTCCGCGCCGCGCGCCCAGGAGCTGAAGGCCGTCGCCTCCCCGAAGGCCGAGGCCGGGGCGGCCAAGCCGGCCCGGCAGCAGGCCCACACCAGCGCAGAACTGGTGGAGATGCAGCTGGGCATCCAGGCCGACGCCCCGCTCTGCTTCTCTTGCGGTACGAAGATGCAGCGGGCCGGTTCCTGCTACATCTGCGAGGGCTGCGGCTCGACCAGCGGCTGCAGCTGACGAGTTGATGTGAAGTGAGGTAAGGGGCGTCGGCCTTGGCCGACGCCCCTTACCGCTGCTTCTGGTGGTTCGCCGTCATGGCCGGCCGAGGCCGCCCATGGCACGTGTGAAGACCACGGGGTCGTCCTCGAAGCCGTGCAGGCCGGGCCGGAAGCTCCAGTCGCCGGACTCGTCGCGCACGAACTCCGCGACAGCGGCCGCCGTCGCCCCGAGGACCGAGCCGAAGTCGTCCTCGGCCAGCACGTTGTAACCCTCCCGGACACGCACCTCCGGGTTCAGGACGTTCACGAACGTCCGGTGCGCTGACCGCTGTTGGATGACGACTCCGACCACCACGCGCGTGTACCTGCCGTCGAGCCGGTCGAGTTCCAGGGTCATCACCTCGTCCCAGCCGAAACCCTTGCCGTCCTGGCTGTCCCGGTTGAGGAAGATGGTGCCGTCGGGCGAGCGGCTGTCGAAGTGCACCAGATAGGCCGCAGTCCCGTACGGGTCACCCGCCGTGTAGGTACCGGCAATGATGTCGAGATCGGTGGGCGGCTGCCCGGCCGGGCTGGGATCCCACTTCACCGCGACCTCGACCTTGCGGAGCGCCTTGCTGAAACCGCTCATCACGCGTCCCCTTCCCCCCTGGAGATCCACTGCCCCAACTGATGGGCTGCCGAGGCTCTTTGTCCATCGTGCCACGCGCGCGGGGGTGCATGCGCGGGTGATCTCCGCCGGAGCGTGACCGACGCCACGTCCCATGGCCTTACGATGGCGCGGTGCTGGTCAAGTGGATTCGCTGCACCGTGGTGGACCGCCGCGGGTTCGAGCGGGGGCAGCGGAAATGGGCGGGGCTTCCGGGGGAGCCGGGATTTCGCGGACAGGGCGGGGGCTGGAGTCGGCAGCGGCCGGGAGTGGCGCACACCTTCGCCTTCTGGGAAAGCCGTGCCTTCTACGACTCCTTCATGGCGCGTTCGCACGACCGTCTGGCCGCGTCCCAGTCCGGCACGTACAAGGATCAGCAGGTCAAGTTGTTCGAGTACCGGTTCGATGTGAAGACCGGCTTCGAACCGCGGTTCACGGACTCCGACCTGATCCGGGTGGCCCTCTGCCGGGTGCACGAGGAGCGCGTGGAGCACTTCATGCTGATGCAGGAGAAGGTCTGGAATCCGGCCATGGCCGGCTCGCCCGGCATGATCCGCGGCATGTTCGCGGAGGCCCCGGCGCACGAGTTCATGATCCTTTCGATGTGGCGGTCGGCCGCCGAGCACGGCAAGTACCGCACCGAGCGGGTGGAACGGCTGGCGCTGCGAGCCCAGACGGAGGCCGACATCGCAGCCCTCACGGGCGACATCGTGGAGCTCGAACCGAGCTGGATCGTATGAATCTCCAACCCGCGATTTGTGTGACCTACGCCGTATAGAGCCCATCCGAGTGCTCGACTTTCCGTCACTCGATCTAGGGTTTTGGCATGGCACGACCACGGCGCATCGTCCTTGTCCGGCACGGCGAGTCAACCGGCAATGTCGACGACTCCGTGTACGAGCGGGAACCCGACCACTCGCTGGCCCTGACCGACCGGGGCTGGCGACAGGCCGAGGAGACCGGGAAACGCATCCGGGAGATCTTCGGCCAGGAGCGCGTCAGCGTGTACGTCTCCCCGTACCGGCGCACGCACGAGACCCTCCGCGCCTTCCATCTCGACCCGGACTTCATACGCGTGCGCGAGGAGCCCCGGCTGCGCGAGCAGGACTGGGGAAACTGGCAGGACCGTGACGACGTACGACTGCAGAAGACGTACCGGGACGCGTACGGGCACTTCTTCTTCCGCTTCCCCCAGGGCGAGTCCGGAGCAGACGTGTACGACCGGGTCGGCGGCTTCCTGGAGAGCCTGTTCCGCAGCTTCGAGGCGCCGGACCATCCGCCCAACGTGCTCCTGGTGACCCATGGCCTGGCGATGCGGCTGTTCTGCATGCGCTGGTTCCACTGGACGGTCGCGGACTTCGAGTCGCTCTCCAATCCCGGGAACGCCGAGATGCGGATGCTCGTTCTGGG
The DNA here is from genome assembly GCF_040303265.1 of Streptomyces sp. NPDC096040. NCBI lineage: Bacteria > Bacillati > Actinomycetota > Actinomycetes > Kitasatosporales > Streptomycetaceae > Streptomyces > Streptomyces sp. NPDC096040. Next base: position 47,475 of record NZ_JBEOTA010000027.1, on the reverse strand, counting down.
GGACGACGGCAAGTACACGCTCGACCGGCCCTTTGACCGCTGGCGGGACCCGGAGCCCTACTGGATGAGCGGCTAGGCTGGCCGAGATGACCTCTCCCTCCGACACTTCGAACGCCGGGCGCCTGGAACGCGCCCTGGCCAGCCTGCGCGGACTCGCGACCGGCGACGCCCTGGGCTCACAGTTCTTCGTTCCGGTGAACTACCCGCTGCTGCGGCGGCGCGAACTGCCGCCGGGCCCCTGGCAGTGGACCGACGACACGGAGATGGCCTGCTCGGTCGTCGCCGTCCTCGCCGCCCACCATCGCATCGACCAGGACGCGCTGGCCCACTCCTTCGCCGCGCACCACGACTTCGACCGGGGCTACGGCCCCGCCGTCAACCGGCTGCTCCGCCTCGTCAGGGAGGGCGGGGACTGGCGCGAACTGGCTGCCGCGCTCTTCAACGGGCGGGGCTCGTGGGGCAACGGCGCGGCGATGCGGATCGCGCCCCTGGGTGCCTGGTACGCGGACGATCCCGAGCAGGCCACCCACCAGGCCGAGATCTCGGCCTACCCCACGCACCAGCACCGCGAGGCGGTGGTCGGTGCCATGGCGGTTGCCGCGGCAGCGGCACTGGCGGGGGCGCCCGGGGGTCTGCCGAGCCCAGAGGCGCTCCTCGACGGGGTCGTCGCGCTGGTCCCCAAGAGCGCTGTCGGCCAGGGCCTGCGGCGCGCCCGCGACATGCTCGACTACGGCGACGCCGGCACCGTCGCGGCCGTCCTGGGCTGCGGACGGCGTACGAGCGCCCATGACACCGTCCCCTTCGCCCTGTGGTCGGCGGCGCGTGCCCTCGGCGACTACGAGACGGCGTTCTGGGCGACCGCCCAGGTGGGCGGCGATGTGGACACCACCTGCGCCATCGTCGGCGGCGTGCTCGCGGCCGGCAAGGCGGGAGCGCCCCCGGCCGCATGGACGGAGCGGACGGAGGCGCTGCCGGAGTGGGTGCCTACGAGGACGGGAACCGCTGTCGGCGGGTGATCACGGGTGCACCGCGACGCCCGAGTCGAGGCTCTCTTGGTCTGTGCGACCTGAGTCTGGGTGGTCCTGTGGGCCTTGGGTCGCGGCGTCCCGGGCACGATCGAAACTCTCTGTGCCCAATGGGAACTCTCCGTGACCACCAGGCGTTTTCCCGGCATCCGCTCCGCGCTCCGTCCGAGTGTGGACGGCGGAGAAGGAAGCGGAGTCGCCGGGGGAGGGGTGGCGCTGGTGTGGGTCGGAGTGTTCCTTCTGATGGTGTTGGCGGCCATGCCGGCCGTGGTGCGGATGGCCGGACCTCTGCCCCTGCCGTCTGTCCCCTGGCGGCGGTCGGGCCATCCGCGGCTCCGCGCGGACCCGGTGGGGTCAGCCCAGTCCAGGGCCGGCCGTGCCGGCGAGGGCTTCGAGGTCGCTCTTGCGGACCTTGATCACCAACCACGCGGTGAGCAGGCCGAGCGCGGCCATGACGGCGGCGGGGACGAACGCGGTCGAGATTCCGTGTGCGAGCACCTCGTGTCCCCAGGGCGCGGGCAGTTGGTGGGACTTGGCGAACGCCGCCTTCTGTTCCGGCGAACCGTCGGTGAGGAACTTCGGCAACTGCTTCTTCCCCTCGTCCTTGCTGGCCGAGCCGAAGACCGTGGTCAGGATCGACAGGCCCAGCGAACCCCCCACCTGCTGCATGGCGTTGAGCAGTCCGGAGGCCGCTCCCGCCTCGTGCTGGGCGACCCCGGAGACCGCGGTGACGGTCGCCGTCACGAAGTTCAGGCCCATACCGAAGCCGAAGATCAGCATGGGTCCCAGGATCCCGCCGAGATACGAGCTGTCGGGCTTGATGAACGTCTGCCAGGTGAGGCCGACGACCACGAGCGCGGAGCCGGTCATCATGAACGGCTTGGGGCCCAGGGTGGGCAGGAACCGCTGCGACAGCCCGGCCCCGACGGCGATCGCCACCGTCACGGGCAGGAAGGCCAGACCGGCCTGGATCGGGCTGTAGCCCAGCACGTTCTGCACGAACAGCACGATGTAGAAGAACATGCCGAACATCGCGGCGGCCAGGCTCAGCATGATCACGTAGGTGCCGGACCGGTTGCGGTCGGCGAACATCCGCAGCGGGGTGATGGGTTCCTTCGCCCGGGTCTCGATGAAGACGAAAGCCAGCAGAAGTACCACCGCGGCGCCGAAGGAGCCGAGGGTCAGACTGTCGCGCCAGCCCTCCTCCGAGGCCCGGATGAAGCCGTACACCAGGGAGACCATGCCCAGTGTGGAGGTCAGCGCGCCCGCGATGTCGAACCGTCCGGGATGCCGTTCGGACTCGCTGATGTACTGCGGGGTGAGGGCGACGATCAGCAGTCCGATCGGCACATTGACGAAGAGCACCCAGCGCCAGTCCAGCCAGTCGGTGAGCATGCCGCCTGCCAGCAGGCCGATGGCACCGCCGCCCGCGGAGACGGCGGCGAAGACACCGAACGCCCGGTTGCGCTCCGGGCCCTCCGGGAAGGTGGTGGTGATCAGCGCCAGGGAGGTCGGCGAGGCGATCGCGCCACCCATGCCCTGGAGGGCGCGGGCGGCCAGCAGCTGCCAGGGCTCCTGGGCGAGACCGCCGAGGAGCGAGGCGAAGGTGAACAGCAGGATGCCGGTCATGAACACCCGGCGCCGGCCGAGGATGTCACCGGCCCGCGCACCGAGCAGCAGCAGACCGCCGAAGGTGAGCGTGTAGGCGCTGACCACCCAGGTGAGATCCGTGGTGCTGAACTTGAGCGCGTCTTGAATGTGCGGGAGCGCGATGTTCACAATCGTCGCGTCAAGTACGACCATGAGCTGGCAGGCGGCAATCACGGTGAGCGCGATGCCGGGGCGCCCCTGCCGACGGGCCGCCCCTGGTTTCTGATCAGGTATCAGTTGAGAGGTTGTCACTATGGGTCCCCCACGAAGGTTTTAGTGAACGCTCGCGTTCACTGTCGCGTCAACGGTAGTGAGTCCTCGGTAGAGAACGCAAGCGTTCACTTAACTGCGCGTCGCGTGCCGCGTCCCCCTTTGTCGTCGCGCGCCGCGCCTCTCCCCGCTCCGCAATCCCCGCTCCCTCTCGCTCGCTGGAGATACTCAGATGGTTACCTCGCGCTGGACTGCCGCTCCTCCTCAGGCGGCCTCCCCTCGTCGGCGCGGTGCGGTCCTCGAACGCGCGATCCTGGACGCCGCCTTGGAGCAGCTCAGCACCGTCGGATGGAACGGCCTCACCATGGAGGGTGTCGCCGCAGGTGCGCAGACCGGGAAGGCAGCCGTGTACCGGCGCTGGCCCTCCAAGGAGGATCTGGTCGCCGACGCGTTGCAGGCCGGTCTGCCACGTTTGGAGGAGGCCCCCGACCTCGGAAGTGTGCGCGAAGACCTGCTGGCCCTGTGCCGGCAGGCCCGGGACGCGATGTTCTCGCGCCCCGGCTTCGCACTGCGATCGGTGATTCACGAATGCGATCCGACGCAGGTCGAGCGGTTCCATTGCGTGATCTTCGACGGCGTCGTAGGGCCGACCACCAAGCTGATCGGTGACATCGTCGCCCGTGGCATAGAGCGGGGGGAGGTGCGCGCCGACGCGGCCAACGACTATGTCCTCGACGCCATTCCGGCGATGATGATGTATCGCAACAAGATTTCCGGAAGCGAATGGAACGACCAGGAGGTCGAGCAGATGATCGACCACTACATGCTTCCGCTGTTGCTGTCGCACCGAGCCTGATCCACCGCTCCGGCGGCCCACGGTTCCGTCGGGTAGGCCGGGGTGTCGTTCGGGGATCAGTGCGGCGTACCCTAAGGGCGCCATGCCGTACGAACCGCCTACTCACACCGTCGAGCGCTCCCTCCGCGCCACGACCGGAGCGAAGGTCATTGCCGGTGTCGACGAAGTGGGGCGCGGCGCTTGGGCCGGCCCTGTCACCGTCTGCGCCGCGGTCACCGGTCTTCGCCGGCCGCCCGAGGGCCTCACCGACTCCAAGCTGCTGGCCGCCAAGCGGCGTACGGAACTTGCCGAGGCGCTGCGGACGTGGGTCACGGCCTACGCCCTGGGTCATGCCTCGCCGGAGGAGATCGACGGCCTCGGGATGACGGCCGCGCTGCGGCTCGCCGCGGTCCGTGCCCTGGAGGCACTCCCGGTCCGTCCCGACGCGATCATCCTCGACGGGAAGCACAACTACCTCGGTGCCCCGTGGCAGGTGCGCACGGTCATCAAGGGTGACCGATTGTGCGTGGCCGTCGCCGCGGCCTCGGTGATCGCCAAAGTTCAGCGCGACAAAATGATGGCCGAACTGGGTATCGACCATGCAGACTTCGGATTTGCGGACAACGCCGGGTATCCGTCGCCTGTGCACAAGGCCGCACTGGAGGAGCGGGGGCCCACCCCGTACCACCGGTTGTCGTGGGCGTATCTTGATGCGCTGCCCCAGTGGCAGCACCTCAAGAAGGTCCGCAGCTGGGCGGAGGGAAGCGTTCCGGAGATCGAGGGTCAGCTCGGCTTCGACTTCTGACGTTCCAGTCGCACTGTTGTGCCACCCAGTTCACGTGACCTGCACCAACGTTTGATAAATATCAGCTCATGCCTCTCATTCCCGAGGAGCCTCAGATTCACGAGAGTGCCCAGGGTCCCCGCGCCACTCCGGCCAGCGGCCGTACCGCGCCGACCCCTCGTCCCGTACCCGGCCCCCGCCCGGCGGCACCGTCGCGTCCCGGTCATCCCGGCCCTCTGCGGCCCACGCCGCCGGTGCAGCGCACGCCGCGTGAGGTGGCCAAGCCAGGCCCGTCCGGCCCGGTCGTGCCCGCCGCGGCAGCGGCGGCCCCGCAGATCCAGCTGATCCCGGCATCGGTCGAGAACGCTCTCGACTCGGCCGAGGAGGCAGTGGACCTGCTTCTCGACTCAGGCCGTGCCCCCGGTGACGTGCTGGTGATCACCACCGGCGCGCAGCATCCGTGGGCCGACCACGAGTTGTCCTTCGGTGAAGCCTCCTACTGGGCGCAGCACGACGCGGGCGACGACGTCTTCTACACGGACGCCGCCGTCGCTTCCCGTGCCGCGAGTCGCCCAGTGGTCGTCGTCGCCCTCAACGGCGGTTCCGACGCCGTCGCCGGCACCGCCCTGCCGCTGGCTCTCTCCCGGGCCGGTGCCCTGCTGATCGTCTGCGGCGACCCGCAGCGGATCAACTCGGTGCTGGGCGCAGGCGTCTGAGCCACCTCCGGCACCTCTGGGACTCCGGAGGTACCGAAGGAGCCGCAGTGACGGACTCGCACGGTGGTGCCTTCGGCATGTCCGGACGTCGGGCGATGGGCACTGACCGTCGTGGAGCGGCCGTTCGGCGGACGGCGGATCCGGAGCGGGCAACGGGCCGGACCTGCCCGAGTGACGGCACGACGGGACGAAGGGCCGTCCTCGGCGGCCCGGAGCACGTCGAGCGACCCGCTGAGCAGGTCGGGCGGCATGACACGCGCGGGGCGCCGCGCCCGGACGGTGCGGGCTCGGCCGGTGCCCCCGGGCCGGGGCCGGCTTCAGCGGGCGGCCGCGCGGCGCAGTACCTCGGAGGCCGCGCCTCCGGTGCGCGGTGGCAGGGGCGCGGCCTCGGACAGCGCGAAGGGTTCGGGAGGCGAGTCGGCGTTCGGACGCCTTCCGCCGCGGCCCTCGCCGAGCACCTGCCAGCCGTCGTGGGTCAGGGTGATGTAGGCCCCGCAGCGCAGCCCGTGCAGGGTGCAGGCGTCCCGTAGCCCCCACATCCAGGCACCGTCCTCCTCCGTCCAACGCGCGTCCCCCTCGCGGCAGTAGAGCAGTACGGCGGTCCGTACCGGGGTACGGCGGCGCAGGTCGTGCGGGATGACCCGGCGAAGCTGGGCCAGCAGCGCGTTGCGGAACATCCAGCCGTCGGCCTGGGCCGAGAGCCGGGTGAACGAGGCGCTGGCGCACAGCCGTTCCTCCGGGTCGAGGACGGCCACGATCGCCGTCCCCGGCTTGGGGCGGTGCCGGGCGTGCAGCCCGCTGACGACCTCACGGGGGTTCCGGAGCAGCGGTATTCCGGCATCGGCCCACTCCGCGGGCTCGAGCAGACGGCTGGCGGAAGCGGCGGACGCGGATGTCGACAACGATGCCGCCGAGGACGGAGCGAATCCGAAGGTCACGTTCCTCCCTTCGGCTACGCGCCCACACAGCGGGCGAGATCGGATTGGGGAGCGCGCACCGCAGTAAGGCCCAACCGGATCACGGACGAGCCGTGCGGGGAGCGGACCTCAATTCTTCCTGTCGAACTTGAATGCGGCAACGAGCAAATGGGGCCACCGACTGTTATCTGATGGTGCGTGGCTTATATCCCTACCCAGTGAGGCACCGGAGGCGCTTTGGGACGTTCGACTACGGCACATGCGTACGTCGCACCCGTTGCCGTATTCAACAGCACCGGGCCGATCAGCCCTGAACGGCCAGGACCAGCGGCAACACCCCGCGCGCCCCGGACCTCCGCAGCATGCGCGCCGCTACCGCCAGCGTCCAGCCGGTCTCGGTGAAGTCGTCCACCAGCAGTACCGGGCCCTGAGCCGCGGAGAGCGCGGCGGCGAGTGCGGATGGCAGGGTCAGCGCACCGTCGAGGGCCTTCAGACGCTGGGCACTGTTGCTGCGCGAGACGCGTGGCGCTTCGCCCGCGTATTCCACGGAACCCAGCAGGGGCAGTCTGCCGATCTCCGCGATGCGGGCGCCCAGGGATTCGATCAGCCGGGGCCTGGAGCGCGAGGCGACCGTGACGACACCCACCGGCCGTGGCTGCGCGTCGGCCACGCCCGGGGCCCATCCGCCCGGGCCCTTTGCCCAGTCGGCCAGCACCTCCACCACCGCATGGGCGACATCGTCCGGCACGGCAGTGTCCGGCGTCTGGGGCGCGAGCAGTGGCCGTAGCCGATTGCCCCACCCGATGTCCGACAACCGCCCCAGGGCCCGACCCGTCGAGGCCTGTTCACCGGCCGGAATGCGTCCCTTGAGATCGATGCCGATGGTCGGCAGGCCGGTCGGCCACATCCGGCGGGGCTCCACCTCGACGCCCGCGCGGCCGAGGTCGACCCGTGCGGCGTCCAGCGCGGACGTGGAGGTGTCCGCCGTGAAGCGCGGCCGCGCGCAGTTGTCGCAGCGGCCGCAGGGTTTCGCGCCCTCGTCGTCGAGTTGGCGCTGCAGGAACTCCATCCGGCAGTCGGAGGTGGCCGCGTACTCGCGCATCGCCTGCTGCTCGGCCGCGCGCTGCCGCGCCACCCAGTCGTAGCGCTCCGCGTCGTACGCCCACGGCTGCCCGGTCGCGATCCACCCGCCCTTGACCCGCTTGACCGCGCCGTCCACGTCGAGAACCTTCAGCATGGTCTCCAGCCGGGAGCGGCGCAGCTCCACCAGCGGCTCCAGCGCGGGCAGCGACACGGGGCCACCGGCCTGGGAGAGGACGTCCAGGGTGCGGCGTACCAGGTCCTCCGACGGGAAGGCGAGCGAGGCGAAGTAGTCCCAGATCGCCTCGTCCTCCCTGCCCGGCAGCAGCAGTACCTCGGCGTGCTCGACACCGCGCCCCGCGCGGCCCACCTGCTGGTAGTAGGCGATGGGGGAGGAGGGCGAGCCCAAGTGCACCACGAACCCGAGGTCGGGCTTGTCGAAGCCCATACCGAGGGCCGAGGTGGCGATCAGCGCCTTGACGCGGTTGCCGATCAGGTCGTCCTCGGCCTGCTGCCGGTCGGCGTTCTCCGTCTTTCCCGTGTACGACGCCACAGCGTGCCCGCGCTGCCGCAGGAAGGCGGTGACCTCTTCGGCGGCGGCCACGGTGAGCGTGTAGACGATGCCGGAACCCGGCAGCTCGTCCAGGTGATCCGCGAGCCACGCCATCCGGTGCGCGGCGTCCGGCAGCCTCAGCACACCCAGGCTCAGGCTCTCCCGGTCCAGCGGACCGCGCAGCACCAGCGCGTCCGAGCCGCCACCGGTGCCGAGCTGCTCCGCGACATCGGCGGTCACACGCGCGTTGGCCGTGGCGGTGGTCGCCAGCACCGGTACACCCGGCGGCAGGTCGGCGAGCATCGTGCGCAGCCGCCGGTAGTCCGGCCGGAAGTCATGGCCCCAATCGGAGATGCAGTGGGCCTCGTCCACGACGAGCAGACCGGTCGCCGCGGCGAGCTTAGGCAGGACCTGGTCGCGGAAGTCGGGGTTGTTGAGGCGCTCCGGGGACACGAGGAGGACGTCGACGCCGCCGGCCGCGATCTCTGCCTGGATGGCCTCCCAGTCCTCGGTGTTGGAGGAGTTGATGGTGCGGGCGTGGATGCCGGCCCGGGCCGCGGCGCCCACCTGGTTGCGCATGAGCGCGAGCAGCGGGGAGACGATGACCGTCGGGCCACTGCCCGCGGCCCGTAGCAGCGAGGTCGCCACGAAGTACACCGCGGACTTGCCCCAGCCGGTGCGCTGGACGACCAGGGCCCGGCGCCGGTCGGCGACCAGTGCCTCGATCGCCCGCCACTGGTCCTCGCGCAACCGGGCCGTGCCCGTGTCGTCGCCGACGAGACGGGCGAGGACGGCGTCCGCCCGCGTCCGGAGTTCCGCGTTGTTCGTGTGCTCCATGCGCCCCATACAACAGGACGGGACCGACAGCCGGGCGAACTGTGGACGAGCGAGATGGCTTTGTCGTGTCCCTGATTCGACTTATCCACAGGTCAACCGGAACCCCAAAATCCGCGAGATCGTCGCGGCATGACGAATCACAGCGAAACCACTGGACCCTCCGAAAACGGCGACATCACAGGAGGTGCGGCGCCCCTCGGCCGATCCGCCCACGACACCCAGATCACCCTGCGCACCCCGGCCGAACTGGCCGACGCACTGCCCTATCTGCTCGGGTACCGTCCCGAGGACAGCATGGTGCTGGTGGCCCTGCACGACTGTGGCGGCCGCGGCCGCTTCGGCGGACGGGCCCGGCTCGGCATCCCCGCGAACAAGGACGACTGGGAATCGGCCGCGCGCCAGCTGGCCCAGGGCCTGATGACGGGCAGCGAGCGCCGCGGAGCGCGCCCCGAGCAGATGGTCGCCTACGTCTGCCAGGAACCCGCGCCCGGTGAAACCGGCAGGGACGTCATGCGCCGGCTCGCACCACTGTCCCACCTGCTGCGCACCGAGTGCGGCCGCCTCGACGTTCCGGTGATCGAGGCGCTGTGCGTCTCGGAAGGCCGCTTCTGGTCGTACTGCTGCCCGGCGGATGAGTGCTGTCCCCCCGAGGGCGCCCCCATGGGCCTGCCCGGCACCTCCGTGCTCGCCGCCGCCGCCACCTACGCCGGGATCCAGGTACGAGGCACCCTGCGCGAGCTCCAGGCCAGGCTGCAGCCCCGGGAGACCGGTGCCGCGCTGGAACAGGAGATCGCCCTGGACAAGGCCGGAATGGCACTGGTGCCCCGTATCCTCGACGACGCATCGCGCGCGGAGGTGGCCGAGGAGACGCTCGCCCTCGCCGAGCGGATCATGAGCCGGTACGCCGCCGCCACCCCGGTGTCCGGCATCCACCAGGCGGACCTCCGTGACGACGCCATGCTCGCCCACGACGAGGCCGCGGTGCTGATCCTCGGACTGCAGGACCGCACGACCCGCGACCGAGCGGCCGCCTGGATGGAGGGCGACGAGGCCGGACCCGCTCTGCGCCTGTGGCGAGCCCTTGCCCGCCGCTGCGTCGGCCCGTACGGCGAACACGCTGCCGCCCCCTTGACACTGGCCGGCTGGGTCGCTTGGTCGACCGGCGACGACCTGGAGGCGCGGGAGGCCCTGGCGATGGCACTGGGTGCGGATGTCGACTACCTCTTCGCCCGCCTGTTGCACCAGGCCTGCAACGAGGGCCTTGACCCGGAGTCGATCCGCCGCTGCCTGCGTACGGAACGCGCGAGGCGCGAGCCGGCGGACAGCACGGCAGCGGGCGCCGACACCGCTCCGGTCGATCCGGGCGCCGACACTGCTCCGGTCGGTCCGGGCGCCGACCAAGAGCCGATCGACGCCTCCGAAACCCGACGTCGTCGCCACCGTCCGCGCACCGGGGACGATCCCGAGGTGCCGCGGCCACGGCCGGAGGGCGCCCGTCCGCGACAGACGGGCGCAGGTCGCACCCGCACTCGCCCCGGTTCGTCCAGGCCGGGTGAAGGCGCCCGCAGCCGCGCGGCGGAGAAGAGGGACACCCGAGGTGGCCGGGCCGCGCGGGAGGACACGCGCACGGGGAAGGGCTGTGGCGAGGGGGACGAATGAACGGGGACCGGCCGTGGGTGGCACACGGACGGGCGTGGGTCGGCCTCTGCCGTCGGGCACGGAACCTCATCGGACTGGGCGGCGCCGTGACTGCCCGCCCTTCGGCCGAGGCGGTGGCGGCCCGTTGGCCTTCGGCGTCCGGAAGTGCAGGCCGACCGGCCCGAACGACGTCTCCGCACACCGTCGCCCGTTTGGGGTTCCGCGGGCGAAGGCGTGACCAGGGGGAGCCCTCCCCCGTTCACCTGAGTGGCGGAACGCCTGGACGGGCCGTGCCGTCGCCCATCCCCCCTCCCTCCGAAGCCCTCCGTCCGGCGCCTGGCACGTCCCAGGCGCACAGAGCGCAGAAGGAGCCTCCCCATGCATCAGTCGACTCCGTCCTCCACCACCGACGACAACCGCCGACTCCGGGACAGCCCGCCGTGGCTCCCGCCGGCAGAGGGCGTCTCGGGACAGCCACGCAACCGCAGAACCCGGCCCACGCCCCCGCGACCGGCTCCCGGTGCCCAGGGCCCGGCACAGGCCGGCGGCTTGCCGCCCACGCACACCGCCCTGATCTGCATCGCGCTGCCCGGCCTCGCTGTCTCCACGGAGCAGGGCCAGCTGGCCGGTCGCGGCCTGGAGGGGTTCTACCGGGCGGGCCGACGGCTGCTCGCGCGCTGCCAGGTCCGTGTCGCCGGCCGCGAACCGCTCCCCGTGCAGGCCCTGATGGCGGGGGCGGACTCCGCCCGCTTCGTGGGCACGCTGCGGGCCTCCCCGGCGGCCGGCCCGGATCCGGACGTCGTCGTAGAGCGGATTCGTCACGCCGAGGGCACCGAGCGCATCACCCTGCACAACTCCGCCCGGCACCCCCTGCGCCTGCCGCTGGAGGTGGCCCTCGGTACCGACCTCGCGGAGCTGAGTGCCATCGCCTCCGGCAGTCCCGGCCCCGAAATCCCGGCCAGCGTCCACGATTCCGGCCTGCGCTGGGCCACCCCCACCGGCAGCTCGGCGGTCACGGCGGACCCACCACCCGCCGACGCGCTGGCCTCCGCTGGACTGCTGCGCTGGGAGTTCGAACTGCCACCGGGCGGAACGGCGAGCGTGGAACTGCGGGTGCGCCCGGACGGCGCGGGCCCCCTGCGTGCCGTGGGGCGCGCCGCCACGAGCCCGGTGGCGCCGGCCAGGGCCGCGGGCGACGACCCGAGGGCCGGGGCGCTGCTCAGGACCAGCGTCGAGGACCTCCAGGCGCTGCTGCTCCGCGACCCGGCGCACCCCTCCGACACCTACCTCGCGGCCGGGGCTCCCTGGCGCTGTGGTCTGGCCCCCGCCGAGGCGCTGGCAGCCGCGCGGATGACCCTGCCCCTCGGCACCCGCCTCGCCACGGGCACCCTGCGCACTCTGGCCCGCACCCAACTCCGCGGCCCGGGACCGCGGGCCGGCATGATCCCCGGCCCGCGCCGCGACGCCGGGGCACATCTGCCACCGGGCTGCACGGGTACGGAGGCGACCCTGCTCTTCCCCGTCCTGCTGGCGGAGGCCCGCCGCTGGGGGCTCCCGGACCAGGAGACGCGAGAGCTGCTGCCCGCCGCAGAGCACTGCCTGACCTGGCTGCGCACCACGGTGGGCGACCACACCTACCTCTGCGACCCGCAGCCCGGCGGCCCTGCACGCAGCGAGACGCAGGCCCACGCCCACCGGGCGGCACTGCTCGGCGCCGATCTCCTCGACGCGTATGACCGGCCCGGCGGCGCCGCACTGCGGCATTGGGCAGGGGAGCTGAGGAAGGCGTTCCGGACGGACTTCTGGGCCGATGACAGAGGCGGCGGCCGTCCGGCGGCGGCGCGGACCCCGGACGGCCGCACCCTGACCCACCTCGGTTCTGCCGTCGTCCACCTGCTCGACACCGGCCTGCTCGGCGCGGGCAGACCGGCCGCCGGCCTGCTCGACAAGGTGCAGACCGAGCAGCTCGCCCGGCTGCTCGGCGGTCCGGCCATGGACTCGGGGTGGGGGCTGCGCGGACTGGGGGCCAAGGAGACGGGACACAATCCGTTCGGTCACCGGGCCGGCGCCGTCCGGGTCCACGAGACGGCACTCGCCGTCGCCGGGCTCGCCGCCGCGGGCTACGAGAAGGAGGCGGGCGGGCTGCTACGCGGCCTGCTGGCGGCGGCCGAGCACTTCGGCCACCGGCTGCCCGAGATGTTCGCCGGTGAGCAGCGTACCGACGGGGGCGTCCCCCTTCCGCACCCCGCGGCCTGTCGTCCGGCGGCCACGGCGGCCGCCTCCGGGGTTCTGCTCCTCACCACGCTCGCCGGCATCCGCCCCGACGCCCCGGCCGGGACCGTCACCCTCCGGCCTGTCCACAGCGCACCCCTGGGCGAGCTCGGCCTGACCGGCCTGCGGGTGGCCGGCGCGCCCTTCTCGGTACGGGTCAGCAGACTCGGCCTGGCCATGGTGGAGGAGGCCGCGGACGGCCTGCAGTTGGGGGTGTGACCCCTTGGGCAACCTTGCGTGACGTGCCCGTCATGACGAACGGGCGGCCGGACGCCAAACGCCCTACCGGAACGGACCGAGGGCGCATACCGGAGCGACGTGGATCAGCCGTCGAAGCGGGTGACGAAGGGAGTGTTTATCGTCAGGCAGACGACTATGATCACGGCATGCCCTACGACCCGTCAGCCTTTCCGCCCTTCGCCGTCACCGTGGACCTGGTCGTGCTGACTGTGCGCCGCCATGCACTGTGCGCGCTGGCGGTACGCAGAGGCGAGCAGCCGTTCCAGGGGCGCTGGGCGCTGCCGGGCGGCTTCGTGCGGGCCGACGAGGATCTCGCGCAGGCGGCGGCGCGGGAACTCGCGGAGGAGACCGGGCTGCGCGCTCACGACCCCGACGCCCCCGCCCAGGACGGCGGAGCCCACCTGGAGCAGCTGGCGACCTACGGTGACCCCAAGCGGGACCCCCGGATGCGCGTGGTCAGCGTCGCTCACCTCGCCCTGGCCCCCGACCTTCCCGCGCCCCGCGCGGGCGGCGACGCCAGCAACGCGCGCTGGGCACCGGTCGAGGAACTGCTCGCGCAGGGTGGCTACGGCCGGGAGGGCGAGCCCGTCGCGCCGCTCGCCTTCGACCATGCGCAGATTCTGTCCGACGGGGTGGAGCGCGCCCGCTCCAAGATCGAATACTCGTCCCTGGCCACCGCGTTCTGCACGCCCGAGTTCACGGTCGGTGAGCTGCGCCGGGTCTATGAGGCGGTGTGGGGCGTGGCACTCGACCCGCGCAACTTCCATCGCAAGGTGACCGGAACCCCCGGCTTCCTCGTCCCCACCGGCGGCACGACCACTCGTCAGGGCGGCCGTCCGGCCCAGCTCTTCCGCGCCGGTGGCGCCACTCTGCTCAACCCGCCGATGCTGCGACCCGAGGTCTGAACCGCCCGACAGCGCGAACCCTGCCGGGTTAAACCCTTCTATACCTGGAAAAACGGTCATTCCGCGCTATCTTCCCTAAGGTGATCGAGGCCTTCGGACTGACCAGCAATCCCCGCAAGGCGCACCCGCCCGCCGTCGACGACGTGACCTTCGAAGCGTGCGCGGGGCGCGTCACCGCGCTCCTGGGCGAGGCGGGCGCGGGCAAGACCACGGCGCTCAGACTGATGCTCGAACTCCAACCGGGCCGTGGAATCGCCTACTTCAGGGGTCGCCCCCTGCATCGCATCGCCCACCCGGCGCGTGAGGTCGGCGTGCTCCTCGGTGATGTCCCCGGTCACCCGGCCCGCTCCGTCCGCGGCCATCTGCGCATGTTGTGCGCGGCGACCGGAGTCCCGGTCCGGCGTGCAGACGAAGTACTCGAAGCGGTCGGGCTCGTCAGCCTGCGCGAGGAGCGCCTGGGCACGCTGTCACGCGGCGTGGACCGCCGGCTGGGCCTGGCCTGCGCCCTGCTCCCCGACCCCCACACCCTCGTCCTGGACGAACCCGCGCACGGTCTCTCCGCCCGTGAGGGCCGCTGGCTGCACCGCATGCTCCAGGCGCACGCCGCGCAGGGTGGCACGGTCCTGTTCACCACCTCAGACCCCAAGGAGGCGGCCCGCGCCGCGGACCGGGTGGTCACCCTGGAGGCCGGCAGGCTCGTCGCGGACCAGGAGGCCACCGACTTCGCCCGCACCCGGCTGCGCCCACGTGTGGCCGTCCGAAGCCCCCACGCCGTCCGGCTCGCCGCCCTTCTCACCAAGGAGGCCCGCACGGCCCACCGCTCCGTGGAGGTAGTAAGCGAAGGGGGTAACCGTCTGTCGGTGTACGGCAGCACGACGGCCGAGGTCGGCGAGACCGCGTTCCGCCACGGCATCCTCGTGCACCAACTCGCCGACGAGGTCGGCGACATGGGAGCGGGCGCCGGAACGGAGCCGTCGACGCATGCCGTACCGGAGGCCGTACGACGGCACCGGAGCGTAAGCGAGCCGGCTGCGGCGGACGGGGCTCGGACGGCGGACGAACGCCGGACGGCGGACGAGGCGCCGACCACTGGGCGGTGGGACATGCCCGGCGCCGATCGACGCCAGGACGCGGGAGGTTCCCCGGTCACCCCACAGCCACGGGTGTCGGCCGCCCAGAGGCCCGTGAGCCAGGCGCGCGCCACCGGCAAGGAGTCCGGCCCGGATCGGTCTTCGAACGCAGTGGAGCCGTCCGTCACGGCTGAAGAGCAGCCGCCCGCGCCCACCGGGGCGCTCGCCGACGGCCCGGCGGCCGCGCCAAGGTCTTCGCACGCGGAACCGCCTGGAGTCGCCCTTGCCACCGAGGCCCCGACCGCCGCGGTCTCGGCCCAATCGACAGGCGCCTCCGCAACTACCCGGCCGTCGGCCACCGCCACGTCTTCACAGCCTCAGGCCCCGGCCACATCACCCGAACCGCCGGCCCACGCAACACCCCCGGACCCGGTTTCCGCCACCGTCCCGGCTCAGCCACCGTCCGCATCCGATTCCGCCCAGCCCTCGGCCGCTGCCGCCTCCGCCCGCCCGACAGTCGCCACGGCCTCCGCCCGGCCATCAGCTGGCGCCGCCTCCGCTCACACCTCGGCCGCTGGCGCCTCTACGCACCCCTCGGCCACTGCCGCCTCCGCCCGCCCGACAGGTGCCACGGCCTCCGCCCGGCAGCCGGCCTCCGCCGTAGTCGACCAACCGCAGGCCCCCGCCGTATCCCCCCAGTCACCGACCCGCTCCGTTCCAGGCGATTCCTCCGCCCTCCTTGCCTCTCCGCAGTCACCGACCGGCGCCGTGCCCGACGAAGCCCCCGCCGCCCAGCAGCCGCAGCCACAGCCTGGCGAAGCCGCCACTGCCCCGCACCCTGCCAACCAGCCGCAGTCGCAACCCGGCGAGGCCCCCACCACCACCCATCTCCCGGCCAAACAGCCGCAGCCGAAGCCACGGCCCGGTGAAATCCCGACAGTCGGCGATGACCCCGCCCTGACCCCGGTCGGGCCCGCGTGGCGGGGCGAAGCCGTCGCTCTGGACGACCTGTCCCCGCTCCCACCCGCCATCTCCGTCCGCCCTGCCCCCAGCCCCCTCCGCCCCCTGCGCTACGAGCTCCGACGGGCCGCCGGGGTCGGTACGGGCTTTGTCACCTGCGGTGCCGTCCTGGTGGTGTCCGCCCTCATCGCCGTCCTGCTCGCCCGGCTCGGGCACACCCCGCAGGCCCGGCTGTTCGCCGCCTGGCCGCGGGAGCTGCCGCTGCCCCCCGCGGCGCTCGGCGCGGGGCTGCTCGGGGCGCTGGCCTTCGGAGACGAGTTCCGCCACCCCGCGCTTGCGGCGGACCGCGGCACCGTGCCCCGCCGGCTGGGGCTGCTCACCGCGAAGCTGGTGGTCTCCGGAGCCACCGCGGTGCTGCTCTCGTTCCTCACCCTGGGCTGCGACGCCGAAATGCTCTATCTCGTCTACGGTCGGGAACTCGCGAAGGTTCCCGCTGACTGGCTTCCGCTGACCGCGAGTTGGTTCGGACTGGTCCTCGGCTGTGCCTGGGCCGGTGTGCTGGCCGCGGGCGTCTTCCGGTCCACCACGGCCGGTCTCGCCGCGGTGCTCGCCGTACCCGTGCTCGTCGTGCCCGTCGTACACAAGGTGCTGCAGGGACCGGGTGTGCGGATGGCCGCCGGACTCCCGACGCGGATGCGGGAGACGTTCCTGCTGCAGTGGCCCTTCGGAGGCGAGCGCTATCTCGTCGCTGCCATCCGGGTACTCGCCCAACCCGTGGGCGGGGCATTGGCGTTGTCGCTGACCGCGCTGCTCTGCGCGTACCTGTTCACCACCCTGCGAGCCAGACTTCGATGACCACGGACCGGGCGCTTCCGATCCCGCCGTGCACACAACTCCCTGAAGAAAGGGCATTTCTTTCCGATAAGGCGTCAATTGCGATGGGGTGAGCGATCACCCTTTCGTGTGCTTTTCACCAAAGACCTCAAGGGAGTTGGAGGCAGCGCCGACAAAGGATCCGTGAGTACCCTTGCGCACACCATGATGACCGCCGCCCGCTCCGCAGACTCTGGTCTGGTCGGCCCGGGCGAACTCGACCGCTACCCCTACGCGGACGCCCCCACCCCCGATCGTGTCGGGGCGCCCTCCTGGGAGGGCCCGGATCCGGAGCTGGGCCGTGTGGGCCGACGTGCCGCGGGCAGCCGCGGCCGCGGACTGCACGGTCAACTCGTTCAACAGCTGGGTCAGATGATCGTCTCCGGCGACCTGGGCGCGGACCGCCCGCTGGTGCCCGAGGAGATCGGCCAGCGTTTCGAGGTCTCCCGCACCGTAGTCCGTGAGTCCCTTCGGGTCCTGGAGGCCAAGGGCCTGGTCAGCGCCCGCCCGAACGTCGGCACGCGCGTGCGTCCCGTCAGTGACTGGAACCTCCTCGACCCCGACATCATCGAGTGGCGCGCCTTCGGGCCGCAGCGCGACGACCAGCGCCGTGAGCTCAGCGAGCTGCGCTGGACGATCGAGCCACTCGCCGCCCGGCTCGCCGCCGGGCACGGGCGCGAGGACGTCCAGCAGCGTCTGTCCGACATGGTCGAGATCATGAGCCACGCGATGGCGCAGGGCGACGCGCTGACGTTCTCGCGCGCGGACGCCGAGTTCCACTCGATGCTCATCCAGATCGCGGGCAACCGCATGCTGGAGCACCTCTCCGGCATCGTGACGGCGGCCCTCCAGGTCTCCGGTGGCCCGTTCACCGGCTGTGAGCGGCCGAACGAGACGTCCCTGGCCCAGCACGCGCGGATCGTCGACGCGCTCGGCACCGGCGACGGCGCGGCGGCAGAGTCGGCCATGCGTCAACTGCTCACCGTCCACCCCGAGGTCGAGCGCGTGGTGCCTGCCCCGCGTGAGCACTGACCCTCGTCGAGAGCGGTGTGCTCGGTCGGTTCCGCGCGCCAGGGGCGCAGTCGGCCTCGGACCCCGCTTCCGCCGGACCTCGCCGGAGCCCTCGGGGCTCCGGCGAGGTCCGGCGGCGGGGCGCGCGTGCAGCGGTCGTATGACGGGCACCGCAACGGTCGAGCGTGACAGGCACCGCAACGGTCGAGCGGTGTGTGTCAGGCCCGTGGCGGTCGTACGGCGAACCCGCTGCCGTCCGGAACAGTGCTGAGAGATCGTTGGCGACAACCTCTGCCCATGTCTGACCGTTTTTGAGCGCTTACGGGGTGTGACTCGGGCCACGTAGATTGGGCGTAACGCTCTTGCGAACAGCGCGATGACCTAAGAGGTGACAGTCGCGGAGGGAATACGGACGCCATTCATGGCGCTGTGTATCTTCCCGGCCCCCGCCCGCGCCGTCGGCCCATCCCCAAGCCGGCGGTCGGCTCCGGTCCGTCCAGGACGGGGCCGGAAGCCGTTTTCCAACGTTCCGAGAGGTTGTTCGTGTCGGCCAGCACATCCCGTACGCTCCCGCCGGAGATCGCCGAGTCCGTCTCTGTCATGGCTCTCATTGAGCAGGGAAAGGCTGAGGGGCAGATCGCCGGCGACGATGTGCGTCGGGCCTTCGAAGCTGACCAGATTCCGGCCACTCAGTGGAAGAACGTACTGCGCAGCCTCAACCAGATCCTTGAGGAAGAGGGTGTGACGCTGATGGTCAGTGCCGCGGAGCCCAAGCGCACCCGAAAGAGCGTCGCAGCGAAGAGTCCGGCCAAGCGCACCGCCACCAAGACGGTCGCGGCGAAGACGGTGACCGCCCGGAAGGCCACCGCCACGGCCGCCCCTGCCGTACCCGCCGGAACCGACGATCCGGCCGAGGAGGCGGAGCCCATGAAGAAGGCCGCTGCCGCCAAGAAGGCCGCCCCCACCGCCAAGAAGGCGGCCGCGAAGAAGACTGCGACCGCCGCGAAGAAGACGGTGCCGGCGAAGAAGACCACCGCCAAGAAGGACGACGCCGAGATTCCTGAGGAAGAGGTCCTCGAGGAGCCCAAGGCGGGAGCCGACGAGCCCGAGGGCACCGAGAGCGCGGGCTTCGTCCTGTCCGACGAGGACGAGGACGACGCGCCGGCGCAGCAGGTCGCCGCGGCCGGTGCCACCGCCGACCCGGTCAAGGACTACCTCAAGCAGATCGGCAAGGTCCCGCTGCTCAATGCAGAGCAGGAGGTCGAGCTCGCCAAGCGCATCGAGGCCGGTCTGTTCGCCGAGGACAAGCTGGCCAACGCCGACAAGCTGGCGCCGAAGCTCAAGCGCGAGCTGGAGATCATTGCCGAGGACGGCCGCCGCGCCAAGAACCACCTCCTGGAGGCCAACCTCCGTCTGGTGGTCTCCCTGGCCAAGCGGTACACCGGCCGCGGCATGCTCTTCCTGGACCTCATCCAGGAGGGCAACCTCGGTCTGATCCGCGCGGTCGAGAAGTTCGACTACACCAAGGGCTACAAGTTCTCCACGTACGCCACCTGGTGGATCCGTCAGGCGATCACCCGCGCCATGGCCGACCAGGCCCGCACCATCCGTATCCCGGTGCACATGGTCGAGGTCATCAACAAGCTCGCGCGTGTGCAGCGCCAGATGCTCCAGGACCTGGGCCGTGAGCCCACTCCGGAGGAGCTGGCCAAGGAGCTCGACATGACCCCCGAGAAGGTCATCGAGGTCCAGAAGTATGGCCGTGAGCCCATCTCCCTGCACACTCCGCTGGGTGAGGACGGTGACAGCGAGTTCGGTGACCTCATCGAGGACTCCGAGGCCGTCGTCCCCGCCGACGCCGTCAGCTTCACGCTCCTCCAGGAGCAGCTGCACTCGGTGCTGGACACCCTGTCCGAGCGCGAGGCCGGTGTCGTCTCCATGCGGTTCGGTCTCACCGACGGTCAGCCGAAGACCCTCGACGAGATCGGCAAGGTCTACGGCGTCACGCGTGAGCGCATCCGCCAGATCGAGTCCAAGACCATGTCGAAGCTGCGCCACCCGTCGCGTTCCCAGGTGCTGCGCGACTACCTCGACTAGGTCGCGGACGTACGAAGTCGAAGGCCCGGCTCCCCACGGGGGAGCCGGGCCTTCGGGCTGCGGGTCGCGATGCACTGGATGACTCTGGGTGTCCTGGTACCACCCAGAGTGAGGAGTGTGCATGCGCCGTCCCTTTGCCCCGGTCCTGATCCGACCGCTGATCCTGGCGGCCGTCGCCGCCGTAATACCGCTGGCCGGCCCGCCTCCGGCAGCCGCCGACAGCGTTGTCGTCGGAGGGTTTCCCGTCGATGTCTCCCAGACTCCCTGGACGGTCGCGCTGTCCAGCCGTGACCGGTTCGGGGGTACGCGGGCCGGTCAGTTCTGCGGCGGAGTGGCGATCGGCCGGACCACGGTGCTCACCGCCGCCCACTGCCTGGCCGACGACGTGATCGGAGGGCCCTCCGACCGGGTGCGCGATCTCAAGGTCATCGCGGGCCGTACGGATCTGCTCTCGGTGCAGGGCCAGGAGATCCCGGTGACCGTCGCCCGGGTCAATCCGCGCTACGACGCCGATGCGAACACCGGCGACTTCGCCGTGCTCACCCTCGCCCAGCCCCTGCCGGCCGACGCCGTCGTCACGATGGCCGCCAAGGGCGACGCCGCCTACCGGCCCGGCACCGGTGCCCTGGTCACCGGATGGGGCGACATCTCGGGCGGCGGTGACTACACGCGCCGGCTGTATGCGGCGCAGGTCCATGTGCTGCCCGACAAGACGTGCGAGCGGGCCTATCCCGGAGGCCCCGACGGCACCTACCGGGCGGATTCCATGGTGTGCGCCGGGGAGGCGCTGGGTGGTCCAGACGCCTGCCAGGGGGACAGCGGGGGACCGCTGGTCGCCGAGGGGCGGCTGATCGGACTCGTGTCGTGGGGCAGCGGCTGCGGGCGCCCGGGAAGCCCCGGCGTCTATACGCGCGTCTCCGAGGTCGTGCGAGCACTGGGGTGGGACGGTGCCCGCAGTGGCTCAGGGGGACCCCACAAGCCCTCCTGAGGGCCGCTGCGGGGAACATGACGACGGGCGGCCGCTCCCCCGAGGGAGCGGCCGCCCGTTCACCGGTCTGGGCCGGAGCTGGCTCGTCGTGTGTGCGAGAGGTCAGCGCTCATCTTCGGAGTCGTTGTTCGGAACGGACGTCAGCCGCTCCGTCTCGTCCTGTATCTCAGCGGCGATCTTCTTGAGTTCCGGCTCGAACTTGCGACCGTGGTGGGCGCAGAAGAGCAGTTCTCCGCCGCTGAGCAGCACGACGCGCAGGTATGCCTGGGCGCCGCAGCGGTCGCAGCGATCGGCGGCCGTCAGGTGGCTCGCGGGGGTCAGAACAGTAGTCACGTCGCCTCTTCTCTAGCTCGACGAGCTGTCGTACCAGGGTCAACATCCAACCAGCCCGAAAACGTTCCCGCTCGGGGCTTCTCCTCGAAAAAAATCTTTCGAGGTGGCCGTCTGCTGCCGGTTGGCGGCGAATGTGCCGTATTGCGTCGTCTTCGGTGCTTACGGGTTCGCGCGGTTCATCGGTCTCATCCTCCCGGCCGGGTTGCCGGTTGTTTGTGAGGACGTGCCCGGAGCCTAAATGGTTCATGCCTCGAAGGGAACGTGATATGTACTTCACTCCATCGAGGGATCGAACACGCATGCGACCCTGGACTAGTGTGAGTCCCCGACGAGGGTGGCGTTACAACGGCTCTACCAGGCCTCGGTACCCTCTGAACGGCGACCGAAGCCGGCCCCTTACCCAAAAGGGGCTTCACTGAAATTCAGCGAGGAGCGAACCGCGTGACCGCCGATACGTCCGTGCCGTCCACAGCGCTGCTGGCAGGAGCAGACCGGGACGGTTCCAACTACACCGCGCGGCACCTGCTCGTCCTCGAGGGCCTCGAAGCAGTGCGCAAGCGCCCGGGTATGTACATCGGCTCGACCGACAGTCGCGGTCTGATGCACTGCCTGTGGGAGATCATCGACAACGCCGTGGACGAGGCCCTGGGCGGCTACGGCGACCACATCGAGGTCATCCTCCACGACGACCTCTCCGTCGAGGTCCGGGACAACGGCCGCGGTATCCCCGTGGACGTCGAGCCCAAGACCGGCCTGTCCGGCGTCGAGGTCGTCATGACCAAGCTGCACGCCGGCGGCAAGTTCGGCGGCGGCTCCTACGCGGCCTCCGGCGGTCTGCACGGCGTCGGCGCCTCCGTGGTCAACGCGCTCTCCGCGCGGCTCGACGTCGAGGTGGACCGCGGCGGCCATGTGCACGCGATCAGCTTCCGCCGCGGTGCCCCGGGCGCCTTCGCCGGCGACGGCCCGGACGCGAAGTTCGAGGCCAAGAGCGGACTGCGCAAGACCAAGAAGATCCCCAAGACGCGCAGTGGCACGCGCGTGCGTTACTGGGCCGACCGCCAGATCTTCCTCAAGGACGCCAAGCTCACTCTGGAGACCCTCCACCAGCGCGCCCGGCAGACCGCGTTCCTGGTGCCCGGACTGACGATCGTCGTCCGTGACGAGTACGGCCTCGGCGCGGACGGCAGCAAGGGCGAGGAGTCCTTCCGCTTCGACGGCGGCATCAGCGAGTTCTGCGAGTACCTGGCCACCGACAAGCCGGTCTGCGACGTCCTCCGCTTCTCCGGGCAGGGCACCTTCAAGGAGACCGTCCCGGTCCTGGACGACCACGGCCAGATGACCCCCACCGAGGTCACCCGCGAACTCGGCGTCGACGTGGCGCTGCGCTGGGGCACCGGTTACGACACGACCCTGAGGTCGTTCGTCAACATCATCGCCACGCCCAAGGGCGGTACCCACATGGCCGGCTTCGAGCAGGCCGTCCGAGAGACCCTCAACGAGGTGTTGCGCGCCAAGAAACTGCTGCGCGTCGCAGAGGACGACATCGTCAAGGACGACGCCCTGGAGGGCCTCACCGCCGTCGTCACCGTCCGCCTTGCCGAGCCGCAGTTCGAGGGCCAGACCAAGGAGGTCCTCGGCACCTCGGCCGCCCGCCGGATCGTGAACAACGTGGTCACCAAGGAACTGAAGGCGTTCCTCACCTCCACCAAGCGTGACGCGGCCGCCCAGGCCCGCGTGGTCCTGGAGAAGGTGGTCGCCGCCGCGCGGACCCGCATCGCCGCGCGCCAGCACAAGGACGCGCAGCGCCGGAAGACGGCCCTGGAGTCCTCGTCCCTGCCGGCCAAGCTCGCCGACTGCCGCAGCGACGACGTCGAGCGCAGCGAGCTCTTCATCGTCGAGGGGGACTCCGCGCTCGGTACGGCGAAGCTGGCCCGGAACTCGGAGTTCCAGGCGCTGCTGCCGATCCGGGGCAAGATCCTCAACGTTCAGCGGTCCTCGGTGACGGACATGCTCAAGAACGCCGAGTGCGGCGCGATCATTCAGGTCATAGGGGCAGGCTCCGGCCGCACCTTCGACATCGACGCGGCCCGCTACGGCAAGATCATCATGATGACCGACGCCGATGTCGACGGCTCGCACATCCGCTGCCTGCTGCTGACGCTGTTCCAGCGCTACATGCGGCCCATGGTGGAGGCCGGCCGGGTCTTCGCGGCGGTGCCACCGCTGCACCGCGTCGAGATCGTCCAGCCGAAGAAGGGCCAGGACAAGTACGTCTACACGTACTCGGACCGTGAGCTGCGCGACAAGCTCATGGAGTTCCAGAGCAAGGGCATCCGGTACAAGGACTCCATCCAGCGCTACAAGGGTCTCGGCGAGATGGACGCCGACCAGCTGGCCGAGACGACCATGGACCCGCGCCACCGCACCCTGCGGCGGATCAACCTCTCCGACCTCGAAGCGGCCGAGCAGGTCTTCGACCTGCTGATGGGCAACGACGTGGCTCCCCGGAAGGAGTTCATCTCCGGCTCGGCGGCGACGCTGGACCGGTCGCGGATCGACGCGTAGCCGCTGCGCCGGGCTTTGGACGAAGGGGCGGTGGGCCGGCGTCGGTAGGTCGGGCGGGGCGGGCGCGGGCTGGGCGGCGGTGGGGCATGGCGGGGTGGGTCGCGCGGTGGTGACGGTGGGGCCGGGCGGTGGTGGAGACTGGGCGTTTGCGAGCATGCGTGCTGACCGGCCTCAACGGGGGGCTCGCCCGATTTCCACGCTCGTGTTCCATTGACTGGTCGAGGGGGCGTGCACGGACCCCGGGCCCTTGGGCAAGGGCCCCGTCGGCCTGACCCGGGAGACGTCCGCCGACCGTCCCACGAGTCACCAACCGGCTATCCCACGAGACACCCGCCGCTCGGGTTATCCCTCGCCTGCCGCTCGTCGGCATTCGCCCGTCGCCCCCCCACGTACCCGCCCCGTGTGCCCGCCGCTCCCCATGTGCCAGCCGCCCCCCATGTGCCCGCCGTCCGCCACGCGTCAGCCGTCCCCGCGGCCCTCCGCATGGTTCTCCACCCTTGGGTGGAGAGATCCCGCTCGTCGGATTCCACCCGTGATCCACCCGTGCTCCGATCTGCTGACCTGCGCGTTTCCGTAGCTTCGAAGGTGTCGGCAGCTCCCGCTCCCGACACGGCCCCTTCCCGCTCACGGAGGCTCTGATGTCCGGGCTCGTCAACGCGTTGCTGATCGTGGCAGTCATCGTCGTGGTGATCGTGCGCCAGTTCCGTGCCCGCCCGATCAACACCGGCCGGCGCTGGTGGCTACTGCCCGTGGTCCTCGCGGTCGTCGCGCTGCGCGAACCCGGCATACTCGACGCCCATCACCGCGCCGAATCCGCCCTGCTGCTCGGTATGGAATTGCTTGTGGGGCTGGTCATGGGTGCCGCCTGGGCCTGGACCACCCGGGTGTGGACGGAGCCCGATGGGGTCGTATGGACGAAGAGCACCAAGGCCAGCGCGGTCGTCTGGTTCGTCGGGATAGCCGTGCGCGTCGGTCTCGTCGGCCTCGGCGCCCTCGCCGGCGTCCATCAGGACAGCTCGGCGCTCATGCTCGGACTGGCGGTCACTCTGCTGGTTCGCGCCGGCATCCTCGTCTGGCGTGCGCAGTCGCTCCCCTCCGGGCCGTCCGCGGATGGCCCCGCCCGGGCTTACGGTGGCGGCATGGCACGGGTCACCAGGAAGGAAGGCGTGTGACGGAGAACGTCTGGACGCGCTGGCCCTCGCGCGAAGCGCTGAGCCGCGCGGGTATCTCCCGGCCCCGGCGCATGCTCGCCTGGGCCGTGCGGCTGGTGATCCTCGCCCTCCTGCTGTGGAGCGCTTTCAACCAGTCGCACATCCACGGCTGGGACGTAGCCGCGGCCGTGGCGGGTGTCGTCGTGACCGCCGTGGCCTCCTGGGGCTTCTACCGGACCACCTACGCCCACCGGCTCGTGCCCTCCCTGGTCCTCATCGGTGTCCTTCTGGCCGCCGCGGTCGCTGCGGAGGCCAACGGGCTCCGGGGACCGGCCCTCGTGATCTGGTGTGGCTGCGGCATCGCCGCACTGGAGCGGCTGCCGATCGCGATCGCGGTGCCCGTCGCGTCCGTGGCCCTGGCTTCGTACTCCGCGTTCAACAACGACGTGTGGCTGACCACCGCGGCCACCGTCGTCGGAATGGCTCTCGCCGGCTACGTGATGAGACTCGACGCCGAGGCCCGGGGCCACGCGCAGCGACTGCTGACCCAGGAACGCGCGGCGAGAGCGGCCGAGGCGGAGTCGGCGGCGCTCGCGGAGCGGGCCAGGATCGCGCGGGAGATCCACGATGTGCTGGCCCACAGCCTCTCGGCCCAGATGGTGCACCTGGAGGCGGCGCGGCTGCTGATCGAGCGCGGAGCCGACCGGGAGCAGATTCTCGAACGCGTCGTGGCCGCCCGGGGAATGGCCCGGGACGGACTCGCCGAGACCCGTCAGGCGCTGTCCGCTCTGCGCGGCGAGCTGAGCCCGCTGGAGGAGTTCCTCACGGAGATCGTCGGTTCCACCGACGGCGCCGAGGTCACCGTCACAGGTGAACGCAGGCCCCTGCCCGCAGAGGCGTCGCAGACCGTACGACGCGTCGCCCAGGAGGCGCTGACGAACGTCCGCAAGCACGCCTACGGCGCCAAGGTGGAGGTACGGCTGGACTACCAGGAGCACGAAGTGACCCTGAACGTAAGGGACTCGGGCGGCCGTCCCGGCGAACTGACCGGCGCCGGCGGCGGGTACGGTCTGCTGGGTATGCGGGAGCGGGCCGAGTTGCTGGGCGGGTCGCTGGAGGCAGGGCGTGACGACGAGGGGTTCGAGGTGAAGTTGAGGGTGCCCGTATGACGGAGGGGGAGAAGAAGCCCGCGCGGGTCGTGGTCGCCGATGACCAGACCGTGGTCAGGGAGGGCATCGTGATGCTCCTTGGTCTGCTGCCCGGCGTCGAGGTCGTGGGAGCGGCGGGCGACGGGGAGGAGGCGGTGCGGCTGGTCGCCGAACTCGCCCCGGACGTGGTGCTGATGGACCTGCGGATGCCGCGCTGCGACGGTGTGGAGGCGACCCGGCGGATCAGGTCCGAGTACCCCGGGACCCAGGTCGTGGTGCTCACCACGTTCGCGGACGACGACTCGTTGTTCCCGGCGCTGAAAGCAGGCGCGCGTGGCTACCTCACCAAGGATGCGGGCGGCGACGAGATCGTGCGGGCGGTGGAGAGCGTGCTCTCGGGGGAGGCGGGGCTGTCGCCGAGCATCCAACGGCGGCTGCTGGAAAGGCTGTCGCAGCCCGAGCCGGCGCCCGTGGCCGCCGAGGCGCCCGACGGGCTGACCGCGCGGGAGACCGAGGTCCTGGTGCTGATCGCCGACGGGCTCACCAACCAGGAGATCGCCCGCAGGCTGCACGTGTCCACCGCGACCGTGAAGACACACATCAACAACCTGTTCGCGAAGACGGGCCTCAAGGACCGGGCCCAGGCGGTGCGTTACGCCTATGGGAAGGGATTGGTGCGGCCACCAGCGGATTGAGTCACCTGATGGGGTGAAGAGCCAGGGGAAGAAGTGTCGGGGATCTTCCCGGTCTGTCCATCCTTGGGCATGCAGTCAAGCAACGGGCGTCACCGCGACGGCGGGGGCGGTCCCGAGAGTTCGGCCGAGAAGCACGAGGACCAGGGCGAGTACGGCACGGCCTCCCGAGAAGTCAGGTATGAGGACCCCTGGTACGACGCACTGGCCTCCGGCTGGGGCGAGCTGGACGGCACCGGGGTACCGGCTCCCGCCGTACCGGCCGCGCGGACGGAGCGGGAGGGGGCGGCCGTTCGCGCCCGTGACGTGTATCTGGAGGTGCAGCGCAGCGCGGCCTTCCAGGAGGTGCGCAGCCGCTACCGGAGGTTCGTGGTGCCGGGCGTCACCGTCTTCCTCACCTGGTACGTCGGATATGTGGTGACCGCGACGACCGCGCCGGGGCTGATGGCCAGGCCCGTCGCGGGGGCGGTGAACGTGGCGATGGTCGCGGGCCTCGGGCAGTTCCTGACCACGTTCCTGCTCACCTGGGCCTACGCCCGGCATGCACGGTTGCGCAGGGACCGCGCCGCGTTGGAGCTGCGCTGGGACACCCAGGAGCTGACTCGGGGGGCCAGGGGTGGTGAGTCATGACGGGGCATCATCAGACGCTGGCCTTGCTGCTGTTCAGCGCGTTTGTCGCGGTGACGCTCGGGATCACGACGTGGGTGAGCCGGAGGCGGCACGGTTCGGCGGAGGAGTTCTATGCCGGCGGGCGGCTCTTCTCCCCGATGGAGAATGGTTTTGCCATCGCGGGCGACTACATGTCGGCGGCCTCCTTCCTCGGCGTGACCGGGCTCATCGCGCTCTTCGGCTATGACGGGCTGCTGTACGTGGTGGGCTTTCTGGTCGCGTGGCTGGTCGTGCTGTTCCTGGTGGCAGAACTGGTGCGCAACTGCGGGCGGTTCACGCTCGCCGATGTGATCGCGGCACGGATGCGGGAGCGGCCGGTGCGGATCGCGGCGGGAACTTCCTCGATCACCGTCTCCGTTCTCTATTTGGTGGCGCAAATGGTCGGGGCGGGCAGTCTGGTGGCGCTGCTGCTGGGGCGGACGAGCCAGGCCGCGCAGGCGTGGACGGTCATCGGGGTCGGCGCGCTGATGGTGATCTATGTGTCGTTGGGAGGGATGCGGGCGACCACCTGGATCCAGATCGTCAAGGCGGTCCTGCTGCTCAGCGGGACGGTGGTGCTGACCGTGCTCGTGCTGTTGCGGTTCCACGGCGACATCGACCGCCTGCTGCTCACGGCCGCCGACCGCAGTGGACACGGGCAGGCGTTCCTGGCGCCAGGCCTCAAGTACGGCGGCAGCTGGAGCGCCCGGCTGGACTTCATCAGCCTGGGGCTGGCGCTGGTGCTGGGCACGGCGGGGCTGCCGCACATCCTGTCCCGCTTCTACACGGTGCCCACGGCTCGGGCGGCCCGGCGTTCGGCGGTCTGGTCGATCGGGCTGATCGGCGGCTTCTACCTAATGACGATCGTGCTCGGCTTCGGGGCGGCGGCCCTCGTGGGACCGGACGCGGTGCGCGCGTCGAACGCGTCGGGGAACACAGCCGTTCCGCTGCTGGCGCTCGACCTGGGCGGTGGCGCGGGCTCCACAGGCGGAACGGTTCTGTTCGCGGTGGTCGCGGCCGTCGCCTTCGCGACGATCCTCGCGGTGGTCGCCGGGATCACCCTGGCCTCCTCGGCTTCCGTCGCCCATGACCTGTATGCCTCGCTGCGCAGGCCGCACGCCAAGCAGCGCAGCGAGGTGGCGGTGGCGCGCACGGCCGCGGTCGGCATCGGGATGGTGGCGATCGCCCTCGGCCTGCTGGCCCGCGACATGAACGTCGCCTTCCTGGTGGGGCTGGCCTTCGCGGTGGCAGCCTCGGCGAACCTGCCCGCACTGCTGTACTCGCTGTTCTGGCGGGATTTCACGACCCGCGGCGCGGTGTGGGCCGTATACGGCGGGCTCGTCCCGGCCCTGGGGCTGGTCGTGCTGTCTCCGGTGGTGTCGGGGAGCCCGGGAGCGCTGTTCCCGGGCGTCGACTTCCAGTACTTCCCGTTGCAGAACCCGGGGATCGTCTCCATCCCGCTCGGCTTCCTCGCCGGGTGGCTCGGCACGGTCACCTCGGAGGAGGTGCCGGACGAGGCCAAGCACGCGGAGACCGAGGTGCGGTCGCTGACCGGGGCGGGGGCCGTCTGACCCGTTGGGAGCCGCTACGGCGCCACCCAGGCGTACCGGTGCTCCGGGCGGCCCGTGTCGCCGTACTTCAAGGAGAGACGGAGTCGGCCCGCCTGTTCCAGATGGCGGAGATAGCGCTGGGCGGTGGAGCGGCTGAGGCCGGTCTCGGCGGCGACCTCGTGTGCGGAGAGCGGGTGGTTGGCACCGTGCAGGACGGCGCAGATGAGGTCGGTGGTGGGTTCGGAGTGGCCGCTGGGCAGCCCGGGCGCGGACGGCGCAGGTGAGGTGCGCAGCGCGCCGAAGATCCGGTCGACCTGCTCCTGCCCGGTCAGACCCCGGCCGCCGACCCGGTCGACGGTGCGGCGCAGGGCCGCGTAGGAGTCGAGGCGGGTGCGCAGGGCGGCGAAGGTGAACGGCTTGACCAGGTAGTGCAGGGCGCCCAGGCGCATCGCCTTCTGGACCGTGGCCACGTCGCTGGCGGCCGTGATCATGATGACGTCGGTCCCATGGCCTTGTTCCCGCATCCGGTGGACGAGTTCGAGGCCGGTCCGGTCCGGCAGATAGTGGTCCAGCAGGACCAGGTCGATGGTGCCGCGTTCCACGATGGCCAGGGCCTGGGCGGCGCTGTGCGCGCGGGCGGCCACCCGGAAGCCGGGAACCTTCCCCACGTACTTGGCGTTTATCTCGGCGACGCGGAAGTCGTCGTCGACCACCAGGACGTCAATCATCAGGCCTCTCCTTCAAGGCCGGCGAGCGTTAAGCCCGTGTTTCGTCTGCGCAGTTGTAGCGCGAGCAAAACGAGCACAACAGGTGCTTGCGAGCAAAAGAACGGCTTGTGCCCAGAAGACTGCTGCTGTGGTCCGGGCCACACATACCGTCCCGGCCCATGAGCGCAGAGACCAGCCCCGCCATCGAACTGCGGGGCGCGAGCAAGATCTTCAAGACCCCGTCGGGGGGTCTGCACACGGCCGTTCGCGGCCTCGACCTCACCGTGGGGCGCGGCGAGTTCGTGGCCGTCGTAGGGCCGACGGGTTGTGGCAAGTCCACCACGCTGACGCTGGTCAGCGGGTTGGAGGAGCCCAGCGAGGGCGATGTGCTGGTGGCCGGTGAGCCGGTGGCCGGTGTCGGCGACAAGGTCGGCTTCGTCTTCCAGCAGGACGCCACCTTCCCCTGGCGGACCGTGCTGTCCAATGTGATGGCAGGCCCCCGCTTCCGGGGCGTGCCCAAGGCGGAGGCCAGGGAGAAGGCCCGCGCATGGCTGGCCCGGGTCGGTCTCGCCGCCTTCGAGGACCGTTATCCGCATCAACTCTCCGGCGGCCAGCGCAAGCGTGTGGCGCTCGCCGCCACCTTCGTCAACGACCCCGAGATCCTGCTCATGGACGAGCCGTTCTCGGCGCTCGACGTCCAGACCCGGGCCCTGATGTCGGACGAACTGCTGGAACTGTGGGAGGGCACGGGCGCCTCGGTCGTCTTCGTCACCCACGACCTGGAGGAGTCCATCGCGCTGGCCGACAAGGTCGTCGTCATGACCGCCGGGCCCGCGACCGTCAAGCGGGTCTTCGACATCGACCTGCCCCGCCCCCGCAAGGTCGAGTCGGTGCGTCTGGAGCCGCGGTTCATCGAGATCTACCGCGAGATCTGGGAGTCCCTCGGCGAAGAGGTCCGCATCACCCGCGAGAGGGGTGCCGCTCATGTCGCCTGAGGTGCTCAGCACACCGGTCGTCGACACCGTCAAGCAGACCCCGGACCGCGCCCGGTCGCGCGCCCAGGCCGCCCGCAGACGCAAGGCGATCGTCCTCGCCGTGCGCGTACTGCTTCTGGTGGCCGTGCTCGGTCTCTGGGAGGTCCTCTCCCGGGCCGAGGTCATCGACCCGTTCAACTTCTCCATGCCGTCGAAGATCTGGGACCAGATCTGGACCTGGGTGACCCACGGCACCGCCCTCGGCTCCCTGGGCGAACAGATCTGGTACACGCTCTACGAGGCATTGCTCGGCTGGGTCATCGGTGTCATCGCCGGTGTGGTCTGCGGTATCGCCCTGGGGCGGATCACCTTCCTCGCCGATGTCCTTGGTCCATACATCAAGGTGCTCAACTCGATTCCCAGGATCGTGCTCGCCCCGATCTTCGTGATCTGGTTCGGGCTCGGTGCCTCTTCCAAGGTCGCGTCCGCCGTCGTACTGGTGTTCTTCCCGGTGTTCTTCAACGCCTTCCAGGGCGCGCGTGAGGTCGACCGCAACCTGGTCGCCAACGCCCGCATCCTCGGCGCCAGCGACCGCAGGGTGACCCTCCAGGTCGTCATCCCGTCCGCCACCTCCTGGATCTTCACCAGCCTTCATGTGAGCTTCGGCTTCGCCCTGATCGGTGCCATCGTCGGCGAGTACATCGGTGCCACCAAGGGCATCGGCCTGCTCGTCGCGCAGTCGCAGGGCACCTTCAACGCGGCCGGTGTCTACGCCGCCATGGTCATCCTCGCCGTCGTCGCGCTCGCCGCCGAAGGGCTGCTCACCTTCGCCGAGCGACGCATCTTCCGCTGGAAGCCGTCGGACTCCGACAGCTGACCGGCCCGCCTTCTCCTCACCCCGCACCGCCCTCTCACAAGGACGTGAACCGTCATGCGCAAGTCCGCCAGATACACCACCCTGGCCGCCGCCGGCCTGCTCGCCCTCTCCTCGCTCACCGCCTGCGCCAACGACGCGGCGAGCACCGCCTCCACCGGCTCCGGCAGCAAGGGTGACGGCAAGGGTACGAAGGTCAAGATCATGGTCGGCGGCCTGGACAAGGTCATCTACATGCCCGCCATGCTCACCCAGCGGCTCGGCTACTTCGACGCCGAGGGCCTCGACGTGGAACTGCTGACCGAGCCGGCCGGCGTCCAGGCCGAGACCGCGCTCGTCGCCGGGCAGGTCCAGGGGACGGTCGGCTTCTATGACCACACACTGGACCTCCAGACCAAGCACAAGGCGGTGGAATCCGTCGTGCAGTTCTCGCGGGCGCCCGGTGAGGTGGAGGTCGTCTCCACGAAGGCGGCCGGCGACATCACCTCGCCCAAGGACTTCAAGGGCAAGAAGCTCGGCATCACCAGCCTCGGGTCGTCGACCGACTTCCTCACCAAGTACCTCGCCGTCAAGAACGGGGTGAAGGTCAGCGACTTCTCGCCGGTCGCTGTCGGAGCGGGTGCGACCTTCATCTCGGCGCTCCAGCAGGGCTCCATCGACGGCGGCATGACGACGGATCCGACCGTCGCGACCATCCTGGACAAGAAGGCGGGCAAGGTCCTGCTGGACATGCGCACGCCGCAAGGCTCCCAGGAGGCGCTCGGCGGCCCGTACCCGTCGTCGAGCCTGTACATGCAGACGGACTGGGTCAACGGTCACAAGGACACCGTCCAGAAGTTGGTCAATGCATTCGTCAAGACGCTCAAGTGGATGTCCACGCACAGTGCTGCCGAGATCGCGGCCAAGATGCCCGCCGACTACGCGCAGGGCGACAAGGCTCTCTACACGCAGTCCATCAAGAGCACGCTGCCGATGTTCACCGACGACGGTGTGATGCCGAAGAACGGCCCGGAGACCGTGGAGAAGGTGCTCAAGGCGTTCAACACGAACATCCAGAACGCCGATGTCGACCTCAGCAAGACGTACACGACCGAGTTCGTCGAGGCCGCCAAGTAGCGGCGGAGCTGACGGCGTTCAGCCGCGGGTCGCCCACACGTAACGGTGTTCCGGGCGGCCCGCGTCGCCGTATTTGAGGGTCAGCCTGGCCCGTCCCGTGCGCTCCAGGAGCTTCAGATAGCGCTGGGCGGTCTGGCGGCTCACCCCCGTCCGCTCGGCGATCTCCTGGGCCGACAGCGGACCCTCGGCGTTCATCAGGGACTGGCGCACCAGCTCGGCGGTGGTGGGGGAGTGCCCTTTGGGCAGGTCCGGCTCGGACGTCGTGGACAGTGCGCCGAAGATGCGGTCCACCTGGGCCTGTTCGGCCTCACCGCCGCCATCAAGGGTGCGTCGCAGCTCGGCGTACGCCTCCAGCTTGGCGCGCAGTCCCGCGAACGCGAACGGTTTGACCAGGTACTGCAGGGCGCCGTGACGCATCGCCGCCTGCACGGTCGACACGTCCCGGGCCGCCGTCACCATGATCACGTCGGTCTGGAGGCCGCGCCGGCGCATCTCCCGGACCACCGCGAGGCCGGTGTCGTCGGGCAGATAGTGGTCCATGAGGACCAGGTCGAGACGGGGCAGCACCTCCACCTGACGCAGCGCCTCGGCCGCGTTGTGGGCCTCGCCGGCCACATGGAAGCCCGGCACCTTCTCGACGTAGGCGGCGTTGACGTGGGCGACCCGGGTGTCGTCGTCCACGACCAGGACCTCGATCATCGCGTCTCCTCGTCGGCCCAGATGAGCGCCGGTTCCGGCTCCGGCTCGGTCAGCGCCTCCGGGAGCACGACCGTGAACTGCGCGCCCCCGCCGTCCGCCTCGCCCACGGTCGCCCGGCCGCCCTGCCGTTCGGCGAGCCGGCGCACCAGCGAGAGCCCGATGCCGCGCTTGCCGTGCACGGGCGGCTTCTTGGTGGACCACCCCTCGGTGAAGACCAACTCCCGCTGCTCCGCCGGAATCCCGGGCCCGGTGTCGCGCACCCTGAGGACGATCGCGCGGCCCTCGGCGCACAACTCGACCTCCACGCGCGCGTGCGGAGTGCCGGCGACCGCGTCCAGGGCGTTGTCCACGAGATTCCCGACGACCGTGACCAGACCCCTGGGGTCGATGAGCCGGTCCGGCAGCCGGGTGCGGTCCGACACCCACAGGGCGACCCCGCGCTCGGCCGCGACGGTGGCCTTGCCGACCAGCAGGGCGGCCAGCAGCGGGTCCTGGATCTTCTCCGTGACCTGCTCGGCGGTGACCCGGTGGTCGCCCACCACCTCGCCGACGAACTCCACGGCGTCGTCGTACATCTCCAGTTCCAGCAGCCCGAGCAGGGTGTGCATACGGTTTGCGTGCTCGTGGTCCTGGGCGCGCAGGGCGTCGATGAGCCCGCGTGTGGAGTCGAGTTCGCGGCCGAGCTGCTCCAGCTCGGTGCGGTCACGCAGGGTGGCGACGGCGCCGCCGTCGTCGGTGGGCATGCGGTTGGCGACCAGGACCCGCTGGCCGCGCACGGTGAGCAGATCGGTGCCGACCACCCGGCCGGCCAGGACATCGGTCGTACGGCCCTCGCCGAGCGCCTCGTCCGGAGACTGGCCGACGGCCTCGTCACCGATGCCGAGCAGCCGCCCCGCCTCGTCGTTCAGCAGGCGGATACGGCCGCCGCGGTCGAGGGCGACCACGCCTTCCCGGATGCCGTGCAACATGGCCTCGCGCTCCGCGAGCAGCGCCGAGATGTCGGAGAAGGCCAGGTCACGGGTCTGCCGCTGGACTCGCCGGGAGATCAGCCAGGCGGCCAGAGCGCCGGCCGCGAGAGCGCCACCGGCATACGCGAACAGCCCGGGGATCGCGCTGAGCAGGCGCGCCCGCACGCTGTCGTACGCGATGCCGACCGAGACCGCCCCGATGATCCGGTGCTTCGAGTCGTACAGCGGCACCTTGCCGCGTGCGGAGCGGCCCAGGGTACCGTTGTCGATCTGCATGACTTCCTTGCCGGCCAACGCATCCCGGGGACTGGTCGAGACATGCTGGCCGATCTCCGAGAGAGTGGTGTGCGACCAGCGGAATCCCCGCTGGTCCATCACCACGATGTACTCGGCACGGGTGGCCTTCCGGATCCGCTCCGCCTCCCGCTGCACCGGTCCGGTCGTGCTCGGCTCGGTGGTCAGGACGCCCTCGGCGATCTGCGGGTCCTGCGCCGTGGTCTGCGCGATCGCCAGCGCCCTGCGCATCGCCTCCTGGTCCAGTTGTTTGCTCAGCGGTGCCAGGAAGAGCCCGGTCGCGAGCACCGCGACCCCCGCGGCGATCGCCACCTGCATCAGCAGCACCTGAGAGAACGCCCGTCGGGGCAGGCCGAGGCGCAGGCGGCGGGCGGGGGGAGTGGGGCTCATACCCACGACGGTACGTGGGCGTGCGGGCCTGGCCGTAGAGGGTGTGGCGTGGATCTCTTGACTGTTTCTTGGGGAAATCCGGCTTCAGGGTCGCGTCAGCTCGCCAGAGCCGTCGTCCGCAGTTCCCGCAGCGACACCACGTCCATCCGGGCCGGCGACCCCAGCACCGACACCCCGCAGCTCTCCGCGCGGGGCGGCACGGAGGCGCCCTGGGCCACGCCGACCCGCCACCGACGGCCGTCGGCGTGGGCGACGGTGACGTCCCAGCGCGGGGCCGCGCCCTCGGTCCGTACGACGCTCAGCACGCCCGCCGCGTACTCGCCCACCGCCTCGCGCACGGCCAGCTCGGCCGCCTGGCCGGGCCGTTCCCAGGCGGAGCACCCACGGCACCCCTCCAGCACCACACGGCCCTCCTGGGCGCCGTGCACGACCTCCTTGACGGCATGGGCCTCGGCGCGGCCGTACGCGTAGCCGTACGGCAGGACGAGCACCGTCGGCGAGAAGCGATGACCACCCAGATGGGTGACCTCCCAGGTGCCCGTCACGCCGGAGGCGGCCAACTCGGCGGCGAGCGGGCGGCCCAGCAGGGCGCAGCAGCGGTCGCGCTTGCCGTTGGTGCAGATGAGGGCGAGGGGACTGCCCGCGTGCGGCCGACCGCCGAGCGCCGCACCGAAGGAACGGTGGTCGCCCGCGCCGAGCGCGGCGAAGTCGAGGCCGAGCAGCCGCCCGGGATCGCGGGTGGTGGCACTGTGCAGCCAGACGTTCCCGGGAACCGTGTGGGCCGCGTACACCTGGCGTACGGCGGGTGGGCCGGGGTCGGCGTGGCGGCCGGCGCGGCGGATGAGTGCGATCCGCACGCCGGTCCCCTTGGCGGCTGCCTCCAGGGCGCGGCCCAGCGCGGGGTCCAGATGGCTCGAAGTGAGCGCCTTGGCACCCCACGGGCCGGCCTGCTCCAGCAGCAGCCACGTCGTCGCGGTGGCGGCGGTGCCGGAAACGGGCTCGTCGAGCATTCGGGAGACGGTTGCGCACCTACTCACAGAGGTGAGCCTAACCTGACTTCGGCCGGGGCCACTTCCGGCCCGGTCCGTTCGCTTCTCGGGTGGGCTACTCAGGCACGGGCTGCGGCGGTTTGGGACCGACGTAGTGGCCGCTGGGACGCATCCGCAGCGGGTGTTCCCCGTACTCCTCCAGGGTGTGCGCGATCCATCCCGCCGTTCGGGCGATCGCGAAGATCGTCTCGCCCGCGGTGGCGGGCATGCCGCAGGAGGCCGTGAACACCGCCAGCGCCAGGTCGACGTTGGCGTGCAGGGGAGCGTACCGGGCGGTCGTGGCCACGATGTCCCGGGCCGCGAGCAGGGCGGGCTCCGCGCGGGGAACCTCCTCCAGGAGGCCGAACAGGACACGCGCGCGTGGGTCCTCGCCCTGGTAGAGCCGGTGGCCGAGCCCGGGGATACGGCGGCCCGCGCGGAGTTCGTCCGCGATCACCGGGACGGCGGTGCCCTGGTCGAGGACGTCGAGCAGCATCCGGTGGGCGAGGCCGCTGGATGCACCGTGCAGGGGGCCTTCGAGGACGCCGAGCCCGGCCGACACGGCCGCGTACGCGTGGGCACGCGCGGAGGCGGCGACCCGGACCGCGAGCGTGGAGGCGGCCAGGTCGTGATCGACGAGCAGGGCGAGCGCCGTGTCCAGCACGCGCAGCGCCGCGTCGCTGGGGTCGATGCCGGTCAGCCGGCGCCACAGGCGGTGGGCCAGCGGGCCGTCGTCGTGCCGGCGCTCGCGCTGCACCGGCAGCGCGGCGACCAGGGTGGGGATCAGCACGCGCGCGGTGCCGAGGACGGCGTCCTCGGACAGGTCGAAACGCAGCGGATCCTCGGCGGCCGACGCGATCGTGGCGACCCGCAGCCGGTCGGTGGGGGAGGTGTGCTCCGGCAGTGCGTCGACGGCCCGGCGGGCGACGGCGACGGTGGCCTCCGGGGCGGTGAGGGTCACGCCCGGGGTCATCCGGCCCGTCCACAGCCACTCGGCCACCTCCTCGTAGGAGTGGTGCGCGGCGAGTTCGGTGGCGTCGACACCCCGGAAGAAGTAGCGGTCCTTCTCGATCAGGGTGATCCGGGTGCGCACCGACAGATCCCCGCCGGAGCCTGAAGTCCCCGCGGCGTCCCGTCTGTTGCGCCGAGCGAGGGCCTCCACCTCCTGGGCGTCGAAGGTGCTGGCACGTCCACCGGGTTCGCGCCTGCTGCTGAGCTGACCGCGGCTCACGTAGGCGTACACGGTCTCGGGCTTCACCCCGAGCAGCTCGGCGGTCTCCTTGGTGCTCAGCCGCCGCGCGGGACTGCCGGGAGCGGGTTGTTGATCGCGCATGGCGCCACCGTAGTCGTGTCGGATGTGAATTGATTGAATCAATATTGACAGAGAACGAGTCAAGCATGGACAGTCAAATCAAGTTCACAGAGGAAAGCGGAGGGACGTCATGACCGTCAACAGGAGCGCTTCGGCCCTTGTCGAGGTGCCGCGCGGGCTCGCCGGTGTCGTCGTCACGGACACCGAGGTGGGCGACGTCCGGGGGATCGAGGGCTTCTACCACTATCGCCAGTACTCGGCCGTCGAACTGGCGCGCACCCGCGGCTTCGAGGACGTCTGGCACCTCCTGATCCACGGTGAACTGCCCGACGCGGAGCACGCCACCGCCTTCGCCGCCGAGACCGCCGCGCTGCGGCGCCTGCCCGGCGAGGTACGGGCGGCCCTGCCCGCGGTGGCCGCGGCGAGCAGCGGAGCCGGACCGCTGGCCGGGATGCGCACCGCGCTCTCGCTGCTCGGCGCGGCACAGGGGTTCCGGCCGGTGTACGACATCGACGCGGACCGGCGACGCGCCGACACGGTCGCCGCCTGTGCGGCCGTACCGACGCTGCTCACCGCGCTGTACCGGCTCGGGCAGGGGCTCGACCCGGTGGAACCGCGCGAGGATCTCTCATACGCGGCCAACTACCTGTACATGTTGACGGGGTCGGAGCCGGATCCCCGGCGGGCGCGTGCGGTCGAGCAATACTTGATCTCAACTATTGATCACGGATTCAATGCATCAACATTCACCGCCCGTGTCATCGCGTCCACGGGCGCGGATGTCGCGGCCTGTCTCGTGGGAGCGGTCGGCGCGCTGTCCGGGCCTCTGCACGGAGGCGCGCCCAGCCGGGCGCTGGACACCCTGGACGCGATCGGGACGCCGGACCGGATCGACCCCTGGATCCGCGAACGGGTCCTCGCCGGCGACCGCGTGATGGGCTTCGGGCACGCGGTCTACCGTACGGAGGACCCGCGTTCCCGCATGCTGCGCGAGATCGCGCAGGACTTCGGCGGCCCCCGGGTGGAGTTCGCCGTAGAGGTCGAACGCCAAGTGGAGCGCATCCTCGCCGAACTGAAGCCCGGCCGTGAACTGCACACCAACGTCGAGTTCTACGCGGGCGTGGTCATGGAACTCTGCGGCCTGCCCCGGGAGATGTTCACCCCGACGTTCGCGGCGGCCCGCGCGGTCGGCTGGAGCGCCAACATCCTGGAACAGGCGGCGGACTCCAAGATCATCCGGCCGGTGGCACGGTATGTGGGGCCGGAGCCGAGGGTGACGGCTGCGGCTCGGTAGGCCTCTTCGGTGTCGTCTCGAACCGTCGTTTCTCAGTCGCACGCCTGGGGCGACGGGCGCGGTCTTCGGCGGCAGGTCGTTTCCTATCCTGGACCGACCCGCACCCCGCCCGCATGAAAGAGGCCCCCGTTGGAGCACCACCGCAGCCCCCAGCAGATCCCGGTCGTCGTGCTCGCCGGATTTCTGGGCTCCGGGAAGACCACGCTCCTCAATCACCTGCTGCACCGCAGCGGAGGCAGCCGGATCGGGGCGATCGTCAATGACTTCGGGGCCATCGAGATCGACGCGATGGCCGTGGCCGGCGCCCTCGGCGACTCGACCGTCTCGCTCGGCAACGGCTGCCTGTGCTGCGCCGTCGACGCGAGCGAACTCGACCTGTACCTGGAGCGCCTGGCCAACCCCGCCACCGGTATCGACGTCATCGTCATCGAGGCGAGCGGTCTCGCCGAGCCCCAGGAACTCGTCCGGATGCTGCTTGCCAGCGAGCACCCCGGCATCGTCTACGGCGGCCTCGTCGAGGTCGTCGACGCCGCCGAGTTCGACGACACGCGTGTGAAGCACCCGGAGATCGACCGGCACCTCGCCCTCGCCGACCTGGTCGTCGTCAACAAGCTCGACCGGGCCGAGCCGGGCGGTGAGCGTGTCCTGGTGCTCGTCCGGTCCCTCAGCGACCATGGGTCCGCCGTCGTCCCGGCCACCTACGGCCGTATCGACCCCGGGTTCCTCTTCGACTGCCGGCCCAGCGAGGAGCGCGTCGGGCAGCTGTCCTTCGACGATCTGCATGATCACGAAGAAGACGACGCGCACGAGGGGCATCTGCACACCGTGTACGACAGTCTGTCCTTCGTCTCCGAGCTGCCCCTCGATCCCCGTCGGCTCATGGCCTTCCTCGACAGCCGGCCCGAGGGGCTCTACCGGATCAAGGGGTACGTCGACTTCGGGCCGTACGACACCGGGAACCGGTACGCCGTACACGCCGTGGGGCGGTTTCTGCGGTTCTACCCCGAGCCCTGGGGGCGGGACGAGGAGCGGCTGACGCAGCTGGTGCTGATCGGCTCCGGCATCGACGTGGCCGCCCTGCCCAAGGAACTGGACGCGTGTACGAACGACGCCCCGCACGCCGACGAGTACGGCATGTGGGGCGTCCTTCGGTACGTCCAGCGCCTGGAGGAGGGCCCGAGCCTTCAGGAGGACTACGAGGCCTAGACCGGGCCTGCCACCACCGACACCGTCTTCGGCAGCGACACACCTGAGCCGTCCCGGCGCGGGTCGACCTCCGGGAGGTCGGCCGGTGTGCCGTTCTTCTGGGCCGCCTTCGCCGGGACCGGGCCTGCCCAGGCGAAGGCCAGGCAGTCCTCGCCCTTCAGGAACCGCTGGCAGCGCACACCGCCGGTGGCGCGGCCCTTGCGCGGGTACTGGTCGAACGGGGTCAGCTTGGCCGTCGTCTGCACCGAGTCGTCGAGCGTGCCGCGCGAGCCGGCCACCGTGAAGACCACCGCGTCGGCCGCCGGGTCCACCGCCGTGAAGGAGATCACCTTCGCACCCTCAGTGAGCTTGATGCCCGTCATACCGCCCGCCGGACGGCCCTGTGGACGCACCTGGGAGGCCTGGTAGCGCAGCAGCTGTGCGTCGTCGGTGATGAAGATCAGGTCCTCCTCGCCGGTGCGCAGCTCCATCGCGCCGACGATCCGGTCGCCCTCCTTGAGGGTGATGACCTCCAACTCGCCCTTGTTGGACGGATAGTCCGGGACCACGCGCTTGACCACGCCCTGCTCGGTGCCGAGGGCGAGACCCGGTGAGGACTCGTCCAGCGTGGTCAGGCAGACCACCGACTCGTCGTCCTCCAGGGACAGGAACTCGGACAGAGGTGCGCCGCCCGCGAGGTTCGGGGCGGTCGCCGTCTCCGGGAGCTGCGGGAGGTCGACCACGTTGACGCGGAGCAGACGGCCGGACGAGGTCACCGCACCGACCTCGCCGCGGGCGGTCGCCGGGACCGCCGAGACGATCACGTCGTGCTTGGCCCGCTTGCCGTCGGTGTCCTCGGGGAACGGCTCGCCGTTCGTCGTGCGCGCCAGCAGGCCCGTCGAGGAGAGCAACACCCGGCACGGGTCGTCGGCCACCTGGAGCGGCACCACGGCCGCCGGGGCGCCCGAGGCCTCCAGCAGCACCGTACGCCGCTCGGTGCCGAACTTCTTCGCCACCGCGGCCAGTTCGGCCGAGACCAGCTTGCGCAGCTCCGCGTCCGACTCCAGGATCCGGGTCAGCTCGGCGATCTCCGTGGTGAGCCGGTCCTTCTCCGCGTCCAGCTCGATGCGGTCGTACCTGGTCAGCCGGCGGAGCGGCGTGTCCAGGATGTACTGGGTCTGGATCTCCGACAGCGAGAAGCGCTCCATCAGGCGTTCCTTGGCCTGCGCGCTGTTGTCGCTGGAGCGGATCAGCCGGATGACCTCGTCGATGTCGACCAGGGCCGTCAGCAGGCCCTCCACCAGGTGCAGCCGGTCGCGGCGCTTGGTGCGGCGGAACTCGCTGCGCCGGCGGACCACGTTGAAGCGGTGGTCGAGGTAGACCTCGAGCAGCTCCTTGAGGCCCAGGGTGAGCGGCTGGCCGTCCACCAGGGCGACGTTGTTGATGCCG
Source organism: Streptomyces sp. NPDC096040 (assembly GCF_040303265.1). Lineage (NCBI taxonomy): Bacteria > Bacillati > Actinomycetota > Actinomycetes > Kitasatosporales > Streptomycetaceae > Streptomyces > Streptomyces sp. NPDC096040. The sequence goes on along the minus strand of NZ_JBEOTA010000027.1, from coordinate 6,438 downwards.
AAGGACTCCTCCATCGGCGTCAGCTTGTAGAGCTGCTCCAGGACCGCCTCCGGCACGAAGCCGTTCTTGATCTCGACGACCAGGCGCAGCCCGTGCGCGCGGTCGGTGAGGTCCTTGACGTCGGCGATGCCCTGCAGCTTCTTCGAGTTGACCAGATCTTTGATCTTGGCGATGACCTTCTCGGGACCGACCGTGAAGGGCAGTTCGGTGATGACCAGGCCCTTGCGGCGGGCCGTGACCGTCTCCACCGCAACCGTGGCCCGGATCTTGAAGGTGCCGCGGCCCGTCTCGTACGCGTCCCGGACGCCCTCCAGGCCGACGATCCGGCCGCCGGTCGGCAGGTCGGGGCCCGGGACGTGCTTCATCAGCGTGTCCAGGTCCGCGTTCGGGTACCGGATCAGGTGCCGGGCGGCCGCGATCACCTCGCCGAGGTTGTGCGGCGGCATGTTCGTCGCCATGCCGACCGCGATGCCCGACGAGCCGTTGACCAGCAGGTTCGGGAAGGCGGCGGGCAGCGCCACCGGCTCCTGCTCCTGGCCGTCGTAGTTGGGCGCGAAGTCGACCGTGTCCTCGTCGATCGACTCGGTCATCAGGCTGGTCGCCTCGGCCATCCGGCACTCGGTGTACCGCATGGCGGCCGGCGGGTCGTCGTTGCCCAGCGAGCCGAAGTTGCCGTGGCCGTCGACCAGCGGGACGCGCATCGAGAACGGCTGGGCCATGCGCACCAGCGCGTCGTAGATCGACGCGTCGCCGTGCGGGTGCAACTTACCCATCACTTCGCCGACCACGCGCGCGCACTTCACGTAGCCGCGCTCGGGGCGCAGTCCCATCTCGTTCATCTGGTAGACGATCCGGCGGTGCACCGGCTTGAGGCCGTCACGGGCGTCCGGCAGGGCGCGCGAGTAGATGACCGAGTACGCGTACTCGAGGTAGGAGCCGCGCATCTCGTCCACGACGTCGATGTCGAGGATCCTCTCCTCGTACGAGTCGTCGGGCGGCGGGGTCTTCGTGCTGCGGCGGGCCATCGCTGCCGGCTCCTTGCTCATGCGTGAACGGGATCTGACGCGGACCATTGTGGACCGCGGTACTGACAACCCGGGCCAGGACCCGGTCTCCGCGGCCCGCCCCGGTGCCTCGGAGGCGCTCGGGAGTGGGTCGGACGCAGGCTACGCGATCCGCTGTGGGCGTACGTCGTGCGGGAACTTCGCCGGGCCCCCGCCCGCTTGCATACAGTGGCAGGACTGGCAGAAAAACCGCGGTTCGAGACCGCTTCCGCGAGTGAGCGCGAGTGAAGGGACGTACATGCCCATGGGTCACACGACCACGGCCGAGACAGGCTCCGGAGGCCTGACAGCGACCGAGCACCGCTTGGCCAACGGTCTGCGCGTGGTGCTTTCCGAGGACCACCTGACCCCGGTCGCGGCGGTCTGCCTCTGGTACGACGTCGGTTCCCGGCACGAAGTCAAGGGCCGTACCGGCCTGGCTCACCTTTTCGAGCACTTGATGTTCCAGGGCTCCGCCCAGGTGAAGGGCAACGGCCACTTCGAGCTCGTCCAGGGCGCCGGCGGCTCGCTCAACGGCACCACCAGCTTCGAGCGCACCAACTACTTCGAGACCATGCCCGCCCACCAGCTGGAGCTCGCCCTCTGGCTGGAGGCCGACCGCATGGGCTCCCTGCTGGCCGCCCTGGACGACGAGTCGATGGAGAACCAGCGGGACGTCGTCAAGAACGAGCGCCGCCAGCGCTACGACAACGTCCCCTACGGCACGGCCTTCGAGAAGCTGACCGCGCTCGCCTACCCGGAGGGCCACCCCTACCACCACACGCCGATCGGCTCGATGGCGGACCTGGACGCGGCCACCCTGGAGGACGCGCGGGCGTTCTTCCGTACCTACTACGCGCCCAACAACGCGGTCCTGTCTGTCGTCGGCGACATCGACCCGAAGCAGACCCTCGCCTGGATCGAGAAGTACTTCGGTTCCATCCAGGCACACGACGGCAAGCCCACTCCGCGTGACGGTTCGCTGCCCGACGTCATCGGCGAGCAGCTGCGCGAGGCCGTCGTGGAGGAGGTGCCCGCGCGGGCGTTGATGGCCGCCTACCGGCTCCCGGAGGACGGCACGCGCGCGTCCGACGCGGCGGACCTGGCCCTCACCGTCCTCGGCGGCGGCGAGTCCTCCCGCCTCTACAACCGGCTCGTACGGCGCGACCGTACGGCCGTCGCCGCCGGCTTCGGCCTGCTGCGGCTCGCCGGCGCGCCATCCCTGGGCTGGCTGGACGTGAAGACCTCCGGTGACGTCGAGGTTCCGGTCATCGAGACCGCCATCGACGAAGAGCTCGCCCGGTTCGCCGAGGAGGGCCCCACGCCCGAGGAGATGGAGCGCGCCCAGGCCCAGTTGGAGCGCGAGTGGCTGGACCGGCTGGGCACGGTCGCGGGCCGCGCGGACGAACTGTGCCGGTTCGCCGTCCTGTTCGGCGACCCGCAGCTCGCCCTGACCGCCGTCCAGCGCGTCCTCGCGGTGACCCCGGAAGAGGTCCAGGAGGTCGCCAAGGCCCGTCTGCGGCCCGACAACCGCGCGGTGCTCGTCTACGAGCCCAAGTCCCCGGAGGCGGTCGAGGACGCCGACGTACCCGAGGACCCCGAGGCCGAGGCCACGGTCGAAGCCGCCACCGCCGAGCACGACGACGAGGAGACGGCCAAGTGACCGAGCTCGCCACCATGGACTTCCACCCCCGGCCCCAAGCGGGCGAGGCCCGCCCCTGGGCCTTCCCTGCCCCCGAGCGCGGCACCCTGGACAACGGGCTGACCGTGCTGCGCTGCCACCGCCCCGGCCAGCAGGTCGTCGCCGTGGAGGTGCTCCTGGACGCACCCCTGGACGCCGAGCCGGCCGGCCTGGACGGCGTCGCCACCATCATGGCGCGCGCCTTCTCCGAGGGCACCGACAAGCACTCCGCCGAGGAGTACGCCGCCGAGCTGGAGCGCGCCGGCGCCACCCTCGACGCACACGCCGACCACCCCGGTGTCCGGCTCAGCCTGGAGGTCCCGTCCTCCCGCCTGGGCAAGGGGCTCGGACTGCTCTCCGACGCGCTCAGGGCGCCGGCCTTCGCCGACAGCGAGGTCGAGCGGCTGGTCCGCAACCGCCTCGACGAGATCCCGCACGAGCTGGCCAACCCCAGCCGCCGGGCCGCCAAGGAGCTCTACAAGGAGCTGTTCCCGTCGACCGCGCGGATGTCCCGTCCGCGCCAGGGCACCGAGGACACCGTCGAGAAGATCGACGCGGCCTCCGTACGCGCCTTCTACGACCGGCATGTACGGCCCGCCACCGCCACGGTGGTCGTCGTCGGCGACCTGACCGGCATCGACCTGGACGAGCTGCTGGGCGAGACCCTGGGCGCCTGGCGCGGCTCCACCGCCCAGCCCCGGCCCGTTCCCCCGGTGTCCGCCGACGACACCGGCCGTGTCGTCATCGTGGACCGCCCCGGAGCCGTCCAGACGCAGCTGCTCATCGGCCGCGTCGGCCCCGACCGGCACGACCGCGTCTGGCCCGCCCAGGTGCTCGGTACGTACTGCCTGGGCGGCACCCTCACCTCCCGCCTGGACCGCGTCCTGCGCGAGGAGAAGGGCTACACCTACGGCGTCCGCGCCTTCGGGCAGGTCCTGCGGTCCGCCCCCGACGGCAGCGGCGCCTCGATGCTCGCCGTCAGCGGCTCCGTGGACACCCCGAACACCGGCCCGGCGCTCCAGGACCTGTGGACGGTGCTGCGCACCCTCGCCGCCGAGGGCCTCACGGACGCCGAGCGTGACGTCGCCGTGCAGAACCTGGTCGGCGTGGCGCCGCTCAAGTACGAGACGGCGGCGGCCGTCGCCGGCACCCTGGCCGACCAGGTCGAGCAGCATCTGCCCGACGACTTCCAGGCCACGCTCTACCGGCAACTGGCCGCCACCGGCACTGTGGAGGCCACCGCGGCGGTCGTGAACGCCTTCCCGGTGGACCACCTGGTGACCGTTCTCGTCGGCGACGCGGCGCAGATCAAGGAGCCCGTGGAGGCCCTCGGTATCGGCGAAGTCACGGTCGTCGCCGCGGAGTAGGCAGAGCGAAGCAAGCAGCGCGGCCGGACGAGCGGCACGCGCGCGTGCAGCGGCCCTGGTGACTGTCGCGTCACCAGGGCCGCCCAATGTCCGAATTGGGGCGGAGGTTGCCTGTCTGCCCTGTGGGATACGCGACAAAAACCGTGATCCGTTTGGGCATTGTGAGGACGTCCTCGTAGGTTCTTCCGGGCTGTCCGTCAGGCAGTGCGCCGCGCCCGCGGCACCGGACAGCCATCGCCGAGTCCCCGTACGGCGCGAGCCAGGGGAGCCGGGGACCCATGCAGTCCCTGGGGTGAATCGGGCGCCCACGCGAGCCGCGAGGGGGCCCGTAGGAGACCTTCCTGCTCCGAACCCGTCAGCTAACCCGGTAGGCGAGAGGGAAGGAAAGGACCAGCCTCTACATGGCGTTCATGTGCGCCTCCGGGAAGCACCGTCGTCCCGGCCGGGTGAAGCGCACCACCGCGCAGGCCGCCGGCATCGCGGCCCTCACCGCCACGGGTGTCATCGGCACCGTCTCGGCCGCCCCGGCGCTCGCCGCCGAGAACTCCGTCGAGCAGACCGGCCTCACCCCGGTCATCACGGTCAGCGACTCCGTCGCCGACCAGATCGACGCCCAGGCCGCCGCGCAGAAGGCCGCCGCCGAGCGCAAGGCGGCCGAGGAGGCCGCGCGCAAGAAGGCTGCGGAGAAGGTCAAGAAGGAGCGCGAGGCCAAGGTGCGCGCCGCGCGGGAGGCCGAGCGCAAGCGCCTCAACGCCTTCGTCGCGCCGATCTCCGACTCGTACGTCTCCACCGGCTACAAGACCGGCGGCTCCCTGTGGTCCTCCGGCGCCCACACCGGCATCGACTTCCACGCAGCCAGCGGCACGGTGGTGCACGCCGTCGGCACCGGCACGGTCGTGACCACCGGCTGGGGCGGAGCGTACGGCAACCAGATCGTCATCAAGATGGCCGACGGCATGTACACCCAGTACGGCCACCTGTCGTCCATCGGCGTCACGGTGGGCCAGAAGGTCACCCCCGGCCAGCAGATCGGCCTCTCCGGCGCGACTGGCAACGCGACCGGCCCCCACCTCCACTTCGAGGCCCGCACGACCCCCGAGTACGGCTCGGACGTCGACCCGGTCGCCTACCTCCGCAAGCACGGCCTGAACGTCTGACCCGACCACGGCGATGACCATGTGACGTCACCTGGCGAGAGCCCCGAAGCCCCGGCCCCCGGAGTCGGGGCTTTCGTCGTTTTCGTGACTCCGGTGTCCAAAAAATATGCATGGATTCCGGGCCGCCGTCGGAAATTCCCGCTCATTGCAATAGAGTCACGGAACGGACGTCACTCGGCGGCGTTTCACGGGGATTAAGGCGGAGGTCGGACATGCGGATTCCGGCGCACTCGGTATGCACAGCGATCCGGGACGACATCGTCGCGGGTGTCTACGAGCGCGGCAGCCGGCTCACCGAGGAACTCCTGGCCCGTCGCTACGGCGTCTCGCGCGTCCCCGTCCGCGAGGCCCTGCGCACCCTGGAGGCCGAGGGCTTCGTGGTGACGCGTCGGCACGCGGGTGCGTGCGTCGCGGAACCGACCGAGCAGGAGGCCGCCGACCTGCTGGAGATGCGCCTGCTCCTGGAGCCGCTCGGCGCCTCCCGCGCCGCCCAGCGCCGCACCGAGGCCCACCTCAAGGTGCTGCGCGGACTCGTCAGGCTGGGCCAGGAACGGGCCCGCAGGGGCGGCAGCGAGGACCTGCGCTCCCTGGGTGGTTGGTTCCACGAGACGCTCGCCCAGGCCACCGGCAGCCACGCCCTGACCTCGACACTCACCCAGCTGCGCCACAAGATCGCCTGGATGTACGCCGTCGACGCACCCGTCAACCCCGTGGAGTCCTGGGCCGAGCACGGTGCCATCGTGGACGCGGTGACGCGCGGCGACGGCGAGCGCGCGCGGGCGATCACCGCGCTGCACACCGAGCGGTCCACGATCTCCCACCGGCTGCGCTTTTCCGGCGGCACGGACCGGGTGAACGGTGTGAGGACTTCGCAACATCCCGTAAACGTGTCGGGCCTGCGGCATTAACACGGGCGCCGTATACAAAGGGGTGTTATTCGGTGGAGCAGTATTTCCGTTGCCCTTCAGTGGCCTCCGTCGCCCCTATTTCGCGCGCGCCCGGAATTTCCGATGGCGCGCTATCGGTGTGCCCGGCGGATAATTAACTATGCCCGGCGCAAAGTCCGGCCACGCATGAATGGCGGCCGTTCATAAAGACCCGCTATGGGAGAAGTCACGGGGTGGAAACGGCGAGGCCGCGCCGCCCCCCCGGGGGGCCGCCCGCCGCCGGGCTTGGGGCGCGCGGGCGCA
>NZ_JBEOTA010000026.1:0-135678 GCF_040303265.1 Streptomyces sp. NPDC096040 | reverse complement strand
GAGCCTCAAGAACTCCCATCATTGCAGGTCACAAGGCACTTCCTCGTTTTCCTAGCCGCTATCCACAAGGCGCTGACCGGTGGATCAAGGCTTAGTGAGGGGATGGGTGCGGACGCTGCGGACGCTGCACCCTCCGGAACGACGAAGAGGCCACCCCCGGCGCCGCGATGAGGTGGTCTCTTCGCTCCTCGAATGGCGCCGCCGGGTAGAGGGGGTCCGCCCTGCACAAGAAAGAGGAGCGCGGCCCGAACGTGGTGCTCTTCTTGCCCGCTGCCAGGGTCGCCGGGTAGACGGGGGTCCTTACTTCGGTAGAGGGGGCGGGTAGTGCGTTGTGGCGGAGGGCGGCGGCGATGTTCCTGACACCGCCAAGCCGGAGGGCTCCTATGGCGAGGTTGCGCCAGGTCGCCATGGCCCGGGGAGCGTTCCCGGTCCGCAGTTGTGAGGCGTCCTCGGCGAAGGTGGTGTCGCGGACGTGGTGCAGGGCCTCGATCTTCCAGTGGTCCCGGATCAGCTTCGCGGGCGCTGCGGCGATGTCCGTTCTACGGGTGACTCCACTCGAGGATCACCAGTAGCGGACGGGGAGGGTTGCTGTGGTTGCGGTACTCCTGCTGCTGTACTCCAACGTGGGTGCTGCTAGAACCGGGAGGCGCGATAGCTCACGGTTCGGGATGCTTGGATTGGAGAGCCCATGGATCTGCGAGAGTCCCTCGGCAAGGCTGTGGTCGCCCTAAAAGCTCCGCTGGGAAGTGCTGATCGCGAGCAGGGCTGGACAGACGAACTGCGTCGGGAGATCCAGGAAGAGATCTCGGTCAGCCGCTCGATGCTGAGGCGCCCCGGTCCGTGGGCGGTCAGTTACCTCCATCCCCGCCTCGACGAGTGGATGGCACGCGAGGGCGTGCAGCCGGGTCGCCTCCGTGATGTGATCATGGAGGTGCAGACTCTCATCATTGAGGCACGCGATGCGGCCCGCTCACGGTGACAATCTTGAAAACCGTCGTGGCAGCGATGTCGTCGTGAGTTCAAATCCCGCACCCACCGCCAGGTGAACGGCCCCCGACCAGTGGTTCCCGTGGGGCCAACAGACTCATTCGAAGCCACGTGGCAAATCCGCGTGAACCGGACAGCACGCGACTACGCCGAAGCCTTGCTATCTCAGGGGGCGCAAGGGCCGTTGGAGTCCCGAGCGCCGCCGCGCGAGCGCAGCGAGCTGCCAAGGGTCGTGCGGCCGTGGCCGCTCGTTCTATCCCGCGTGAGCGCGCTCGGCCGACGAAGACTCCGGAAGTAGCGAACGTGGCACATCGGTTGTCTTGATGATCTGGTCTACGCCAATAAATCGGCTGGCTACCAGAATCCCGGCGTCGTGCACAGCGGAGCCAGCGTGGCTCGCTGACGCGTCTTCAAGAAGCCACGGCGTGAGGTCTCGTTCGAATGCGTCAACCGCAGTCTTGAGTACGCAGCTTTCCGTGGCGATGCCGCAGATATATAGGTCAGTCCACCCGTGTTGCTCAACGAGTTCTGCGCCTTCATCCGAGAAAAGACTGTAAATCGTCTTGTCCAGGACAGCCGTTGCCCGCCGCGCCAAAGGGAGCAGATCAGAGACGATATCTGTCTGTGGCGAATCCTGTAGTGCAGTCCAGTGAATCATGCGCTCAAATGGACTTCCGGGGTAGTTCAGATAGCGGGTGAAAACCACATCACCCCCGTTCTCCTGCCACCGAGAAACGAGGTCTGCGATCACGGGGATTACAGGCTTTGACGGTTCGCGAATGAAGCCATTTTGTGCGTCAACCACGATGAGCACGGCCTTGTTGTTGTCCACCTTTTACTGCCCTTCGCATTCACGTAGCGTTTCTACAGCTTGTGACAGGTGTCGCGCAAGGCCGCTGGTTTCCACAATAGCCTCCCGCATGGCCCGATGTTGAGATGTCTCCCTCGGGCGCTCGGTCGTGATTCGCGATCTGATTCCTCTGAGGAACCTCCATCCGAATTCCGGAGGAATTTCGGGGTCGAGCCCCTTTTCCACCTGACCCCTGATGTGATCGCAGTATGCCCAAATGGCCTGAACGGCCAGTTCGCAGGCCACTAGATCCTGCTCAGACAGTCCGCGCTCTGGCGCAACTGGGTGATATACGACACCAGACCAGGATGCATACCCGTGGGAAATGCCCTTGATTCCAAAATTCACCAGCTCCGGGTGATCGAATCCCTCGCGCAAGAGTGCCTGTTCGATCAGGGTTGCATGCCCAAACGAATCCCTTGTGTCACTGCGGACGTCATCGCGTTCGAGTAAGACACGAGGCATGCATATTAGGCGTAGTGCCGTCTCCAGTTGGATGCCTGACCATACAGAACGGTCCAACCAATAGAAGCTGAGTACATATGAAGCGCTCACGTCCTCAATGCCGGTTAGTTTGCGCAATTCCTCTTGCGCCCAAGCCATGTTTTCCTCGTAGGAGGACCGGCGCCAAACGGCTAACTCGGCAACTTGCTCGATAGGACGATCCTCAACGACGTGATACATGACGACACCGAACGGCCAGCTATAGAGGGTGCATTGTGCGCCTGGGAGAGCGACTTCCGTCCGGTGACAGTCAGTCCATTGAGCATCAGCGCCGCACATCTCTTGCGAATCGACCAGCTTGGCCGCAACAGCAGGGCCCACGAATACCGGAATGAATTTATGACTCCGCAGGTCACAGGCTGACGCTTCCCCAATCGGAGATCTTGCGTAAAGGTCACCGAAGAGTTCGTGAGCAGACTTCCCGTACGCCTCACAGAGCAGGCGGGTATAAAAATCATCCGGCCGAGCGACCCGCCCTGTCTCAATTCGATACAGGGCCTTTTCAAGTGCGGCTAACCCGGGGGAACTCCATCCCTTGCTCGCACAGAGGGAATCCAAAGCCTTAGCCAGTCTTGGCCTACCCCATCCCCGTTCACCCCTGAGGCCAATCAACACCTGATTCGGAACGAACCGCTGCTCCTTGTCGGCTGTCCCCCTGTCCATACTTCGTGTCCCCCTGTCCATGGACGCGCTGCCTGTCCAACACTGTCAGTCCCTGTCGTCTGCCGGTCCTCCCCCGTCGGAGGCACGCTCGATGCATGCCAAATCGACGGTACGTCAGGAGTCCGCCCGTTCAAGGGCTTCGAGCCGGGCCCGGATCTCTGCCACTTCCACTCGCAGCTTGTTCACTTCGGTGCAGTCACACGCGTCTGGGTCGGCCGGCGGAGAGTCCGCCGCCTCAGGGAGTGCCGTAACGAAGGTGCCCTTGCCCGCCACGGTTTCGAGGAACCCTGCGCGCTGGAGCTCTTGCACTGCTCCTTGCACCGTCATCTCGGCTACGTCGAACTCAGACGTCAGTTCACGCAGCGACGGGAACTTCGCGCCCACCTCGTACTGCCCTGTGGCCAGTCGCTTTCTGAGTTCATCCAGGATTTGCGCCTTGAGCGGCCTTGCCCCAGTTCGATTGATCGGCATAGCCACAGGCTACGCCAGGCACCCCAATGCGCACTAGGGGACCGCAGGGGGTTGACGAGCAAGGCGCCCTAGTGCACCGTAGTGCACAGCAAGGCACCCAACGGGCCGACGGTGTTCCCGCACCAAACGACCCGTTGGGGCCAACAAACGCAGGAGCGGCCTTGCGGCCAAGCAGTCAGCCGCTCCCTGACCCTCGAAGGGGTACATCCATGATGCCTGCAACCCTCCTGTCCGGTCTTCCGGCTCTGCCCGGCCGACGCGTGAACGTCTTCGGTGAGCCGGACGAAGAGGAGTTCGTTCGGGTCGCGGTTCCGGTCGTGGCGCACCTGTCGTTCGCCGACATGCTCGGACTGCTGATGGAGTCGGGCGGTCTCGTGTACGAGGAGCTGGACGACGACCAGGCCGTTCGGGACGCTCTGAACTTCGCGATCCTGGCCACCGACGTGGTCATGTTCGAGGACCAGGCGGCCAAGGCCCTGGCGGCCCTGGACGGCCGTGGGGACCGGGCCACCGTGAAGTGGGCCCGCGCTCTGGCCGCCGCGATCACCCGCGTGTACGGGGTCGCGGCGTGACGCACATGACGGACGCGCTGTACGCGCAGGTCGCTCCGAGCGCGGCGCCGGTCTTCTCCCTTGCGGAGATGGACCGGCGCCCCGCCGGGGAGGACTTCCCCACCATCCCCGTCATGGGGCTGGAACTGACGGTCACGGAAGCCGCCGCCGCGCTGTTCGAGACGGCCGCCGACGAACTCGCCGTGCCGGTCCCCGACACCGACACTCTCTACGACGCGCTCAACGGCGCCGTGCGCACGCTCGGTCCGGCGGGGATCGCGGGCATCACGCCCACGTTCGAGGACCTGCCCGCAGACGAGTTCCCCGAGGTGGCGCACTGCCGCCGGTTCGCCTATCGGCTCGCTCTGTCGTTCTGGTACGAGGGGGCCCGCTCCCGCCCGATGACGGCCGGGGAAGTGGGCGTGGCCATCTACCTGTCGAGCCTGGACCGGTACCGCATGGCGGAGTTCCGGGAGCTCCCGCGCCGCAAGCTGATGCTGGCTCGTGCCATCCACGAGGGTGTGACGGCCGTGCCGACCGAGACCCTGGTCCGTCTCGGGGCGTTCATGTCCGGCGAGTTCGGCCGGACCGCCGACCGCGACCGGGACCGTGAGTGGCTGTACAAGCAAGCGCTGCCGGACTACTACCGCCGCCGGTTCGCGTTCGACCTGGTGCGCTGGGACCGCAGCCAGCCCGCGCCCCTGATCGTGCGTCCGGACGCCGGGGGCTACCTGGTCGGGCTCACCCCGCCGGCCGCGCCGGACGGCACGTGGCTGCGGCCGGTTCGGGCGGAGTGGTAGCCGTGCGGAACGGACACCCCCTCAACTCTGCGAAGCGGCGGTTGCGCAGGGAACAGCTCGCGCGCCGCCACGGGCAGCACTGCGCCTACTGCTGCCGCCCGTTCATCGACCTGAGTGAGGCCACCCTCGATCACATCGTGCCTCACTCGTTGTGGCGGTCGTGGTCGGTCACGTCGCTGATGCTGGCGTGCGGCGACTGCAACCAGGCCAAGGCCGACCTGTTCCCGCTCTCGCTCGCGCTGGTCCTGCTGCGGTGGGCCGACCCGACTCAGCCGACCGCCGACCCGGCCGTCTGGCCCCTGCTGGCCCGACTCGCCCACGCCAACCGGTCGACCTTCGAGGCCGTGTGGAGGCCCGACCCGATCGACCGTCGATCGACCCCTGACCTGCGTGACGAACCGCGTCACGCCCGGCGTCACGGCCCGGAGCGGGTGGCCCGACCGGTCTGCCGTGCGGTCGCCCGCCGCGCGTCGATCCGACCCGACTGCCTGCGCGCGCCCCGACCCGTTCGGACGTGCACAGGCCCGACTGGAGAGGCGGTGTTCGCGTGAACGCCGTGAACGGCAGCGTGAACGGATCGACCCGACCCGTGAGCCCGATGAACGGTCCCGTGAACGAGACACGCGGCGGCGTGAACACCCAAGGCAAGGCCGTGAACACGCGACGCCGGGCGACCGCGGGGGCGGGGGACGACGGGAAGCCCCCGCCGGCCGCCGCGCGGATCGTGGTCATGGCGCGCGAGGAGTACCGGTTCGTCATGTCCACCGACGGCCGCCCCTACGCGGTCGCCCTCAACGGCCCGAACATCGCCCTGCCCCTGCGGGGCAAGGCTGGTCTACGGCAGCGTCTCGCTCGCAAGTTCGCGGACGCCTACCCCGGTGAGGTCGCCTCACAGTCCGCGCTCGCGGACGCGATGACGGTCCTGGAAGGCGTCGCCGAGGACGACGACCCGGTGGCCGTGAACCTGCGGGTGGGCCGCGATGCGTCCGGCGCGATCGTGGTCGATCTCGGCAGCGCCGATGGCCGCGCGGTGGTCGTCTCCGGGATCGGCTGGCAGGTGGTCGACCGGGCCCCGGTGCTCTTCCGCCGCTCCGGAGCGATGGCCCCGATGCCCCAACCGGTCCTGGACGGCGACGGGCTGGCCAAGCTGCACGCGCTCCTGAACATGGATGAGTCCGCGTTCCATCAGCTCGTGGCGTGGCTGGTCGCCGCGTGGATTCCGGATATCCCGCACCCGGCATTGGTGTGCAAGGGCGAGCAGGGCACGGGCAAGTCCAAGGCCGCGCAGATGTTCATCAACCTGATCGACCCGTCCCCGGCCGCCAAGCGCAGTCAGCCACGGGACGAAAAGGCGTGGTCTAGGCAGGCGTTCAGCTCATGGGCTCTGTGTCTGGACAACATCTCAACGATCCCGCCGTGGCTGTCGGACACCCTGTGTAAGGCCGTGACCGGTGACGGTGTGGTCGACCGGGCCCTGTACACCGATGACGACGTGGTGGTGCTCACCTTCAAGCGGGTGCTCGCCATGACCACGATCGACGCCGGGGCACTCGCGGGGGACCTGGCCGAACGCGTCCTCATGCTCGACTTGCAGCTGATCGACGCCACCCGGCGCCGCTCCGAAGAGGAGTTGGACGCCACGTTCGACGTGGTCCGCCCGGCCGTCCTCGGGGCCCTGTTTGACGTGCTGGCGTGCGCGCTCGCAGTCCTGCCGTCCATCCGGCTGGAGTCCATGCCGCGCATGGCCGACTTCGCCCGCGTGCTGGCGGCCGTCGACCAGACTCAGGGCTGGAACACCCTGGGCGACTACCTCGCCACTTCCGCGAACGTCGCCACGGACGCGATGGAAGGCGACCCGTTCGCCATGGCTATCGCGCAGTTGGTCGACAAGGCCGGGACGTGGCAGGGCACGGCCGGCGAGTTGCTCGAAGCCCTGCCCGTCCCGCTGGTGAGGCCGAAGAACTGGCCCGTGGACGCCACCCGCGCGGGCGGACGCGTCAAGCGGCTCGCTCCGCTGCTGCGGTCCATCGGGATCACGGTGGACGACACGCAGCGTAGCCGCGACCGGATGCGGAACAAGCTCCTCACCCTCTCCCGCGCACCCGACGAGGGAGAGTCAGCGTCCGCACCCGACCAGGCCTCTCTCTGGCCGGAGACCGGCCCGCCACGGGAGCGCGATACCTGGCCTGAACAGGGATGACGTAGCCGGAAAGCCATCCGGGCCGGGCCGCACACCAGCGGCCCGGACACGTCGAACCTGCGGACGCTACAGCCGTCCAGCGTCCGCAGCGTCCGCACTAGCGTCCGCAACCCTCACCCCAACTGACCTGCGGCAACCCGGTGTTGCGGACGCTAGGACGCTGCGGACGCTGAAATACACCAACTCTCTAGGACGACGACCGGCACCACTCCCACGCACCGCCCCCACGGACACGAGGAGTCACCACCCCATGGCCACCGAAGAGCCGACCAACCCGCGCACCCTCTTGCGCGGCGGCCTCCCGGACCGCTACCTCACCCCCGAAGACCTGGTCACCATGTTCAGCCTCCCGAGCGTCGAGACGGTCTACCAGTGGCGCCGCAAGCGCATCGGCCCGCCCGGCTTCCGCGTCGGCCGCTACCTCCGCTTCAACCCGGCCGCCGTACAGGCCTGGGAGGCGGAACGGACCGCCCTCGAAGACGCGGCGTGAACGGCTGCTAGACCTAGCACCCGCCCCTGCTAGGTCTAGCAACCCCGCTAGCGGCCGGTCCTGGCCCTGACCTGCGATCTAGCGTCTAGCGGCCCGTCCCCCGGCGCCCCCGAAACGGGCCCGGAAGGGCGGGGGAGGCAGCACCTCCCCCGCTGGGGAGGCGGGGAGAACTCCCCAACCGCCTCCCCGCCCTCCATCCCCCGCACTGATCAGCGCAAAGACCCGTTCGGGGAGGCGGGGAGGCACCGCCGCAACCACCCCGAACACCCCCTCACAGAGCCCCGCGGGGCCCCTGCCGCCGCCTCCCCGCCGGGCCCGGCAGACACGGCGCGAGACAGGGAAGCACGGCCCGCCGGCCAAGGGACGGAGGGAGAACTCCCTGACTGCCTCCCTTGCCCGCCTCCCTCTACCTGATCAGCGCAGATGGCCTCTCAGGGAGGCAGGGAGGCACACCCCCAGCACCCCCGAAAACCCCCTCAGGAAAGCACCCCAGACCCCCTGCCTCAGCCTCCCTGAGCCCCGCCGGGGCCTGCTACCGGTACCACCCCCATCCGCTACCGGTAGCAACCCCGCTAGCACCCCAAACCCCAAGTGATCAGGCCTCTAGCAAGTAGCAGGCCTGGCCCAGCACACCCCGAAACAGGCCCAACGGGACCCACACGGCCCCGCCCCGCCCTGCTACCGAAGGGAGTCAGCCCACATGGCTGGCCACATCCAAGACCGCTGGTACAAGACCGAGACGACCACCGACGGCAGGACCGAGCGCAGCAAGACCGACCGCCACGGGACCGGCATGCGCTACCGGGCCCGGTACGTCGGCCCCGACGGCACTGAGAAGTCCAAGAGCTTCCCCGACCGGCAGAAGCGTCTCGCCGAACAGTGGCTCGCCCACATCGAGGCGGACATGTCTCGCGGTCAGTACGTCGACCCCAAGGCGGGCCGCACCACGTTTCAGCAGTACGCGGAACGTTGGGTGGCCGCGCAGACCACGGACGTGGCGACGCGTTCGGCCGTGGAAATGCGGCTCAGGCTTCACGCCTTCCCGTACATCGGCTCACGGCCCCTCGGGGCGTTCCAGCCCGAGCACATCCGCGAGTGGAGCCGCGTCCTGGAGGATGCCCTGCCGGCCGGCTCGTACCGGCGCGTGATCTTCGGCAACGTGTCGGCGGTTTTCACGGCCGCCGTGGATGACCGACTCATCACCCGAAACCCGTGCCGGGCCAGTTCGGTCAAGGCGCCCAAGCCGTCCCCCGGCCGGGTCCGCCCGTGGACTCCCGAGCGGGTGTTCGCCGTGCAGGCCGCACTCCCCGAGCATTTCCGCGCCATGGTCGACGCTGGGGGCGGCTGCGGGCTCCGACAGGGGGAGATCTTCGGCCTACCGGTCGATGAGGTGGGGTTCCTCACAGGCTGGCTGCATGTGGGCATTCAGGTGAAGCTCGTGAACGGTCACCAGGTCTTCGCCCCGCCGAAGGGCGGCAAGGTCCGTGACGTGCCTCTCCCCGAGCGGGTTGGGCACGCGCTTGCAGCCCACATGAAGGCGTGTCCGCCCGTGAACGTCACCCTCCCGTGGCTCAAGCCGGACGGGCCGAAGGTGACCAAGCGGCTCATCTTCACGAGCCACGACGGCGGGGCGTGCCGTCGGAACGACTTCAACACCCACGTATGGAAGCCCGCCCTCGTAGCCGCTGGTGTCCTGCCTGAGCCCAAGCCGGGCGAGCGCGCCCAGTCTTCGCGAGAGGACGGCATGCACGCGCTGAGGCACTTCTACGCCTCGGTGCTGCTGGACGCCGGGGAGAACATCAAGGCGCTGAGCCAGTACCTGGGGCACGGCGATCCGGGGTTCACCCTCCGGACGTACACGCACCTCATGCCAAGCAGCGAGAGCCGCACCCGGAACGCTGTCGACGGCATGTACGAGGCGGCCGGCAAGGCAGAAGACGGCCCAGAGACGGCCCAGGCCGCATGAGCAACGCCCCCACCAGCGGGAAAACCGCTGGTGGGGGCGCCTCTAGCTCGTGATCAGGCTCAGTTCTTCTGGATCTGGTCGAACGAAAGCTCCACCGGCGTCTCACGCCCGAAGATCTCCACCAGACCCTTGACCTTCTTGGAGTCGGGGTTGATCTCGTTGATGGTGGCCTGGAGCGTGGCGAACGGGCCGTCGGTCACGGTGACCGAGTCGCCGACCTCGAAGTCCAGCACCTGGACCTCGACCTTGCGCTGCGGCACCGGCTTGCCCTCGGCCTCCGCGGCCTCCCGAGCGGCCTTCTCCTCGGCCTCGGGAGCGAGCATCTTGACGATCTCGTCCAGCGTCAGCGGGTACGGGTCGTAGGCGTTGCCGACGAAGCCGGTGACACCCGGGGTGTTGCGGACGACACCCCAGGACTCGTTGGTCAGGTCCATGCGGACGAGCACATAACCGGGCAGCTTGTTCTGCTTGATGGTCTTGCGGTCGCCGTTCTTGATCTGGACGACCTCTTCCTGCGGCACCTCGGCCTGGAAGATGTAGTCCTCGACGTTCAGCGAGACGGCGCGCTGCTCCAGGTTGGTCTTCACGCGGTTCTCGTAGCCGGCGTAGGTGTGGATGACGTACCACTCACCCGGCAGCAGGCGCAGCTCCTCGCGGAGCGCCTGGACGGGGTCGACCGGCTCGGCGGGCTCTTCCTCGGCAGCCTCTTCGGCCTCTTCGACCGCTGCGACGTCAGTCTCGTCGGCCTCCGCGGTGTCAACCTCGTCGGCCTCCGCGGTGTCAACCTCGTCGGCCTCTTCCGCGACAGCGTCCTCGTCCTCGACGTGGATCGCGGCCTTCTCGGCCGGCTCCCCAAGCTCGGCCTCGGCAGCCTCGAACTCGTCCTGCTCGTCTGCGCCCTCGACGATGTCGAGCTCGTCGTCGACCGTCTCGGCCGCCTGCCCGCGGGGCTCGGTGGCGTCGTCGTTCAGGTTCGGGTCAGACACGATGGCTGCTTCTTCCTGGATACATAGGGGTGGAACATGCGAAAACGGGCGCCGGTACCACGGCGCCCTTCGCTCTGTGCTCAGCCGAAGACGTACTTGGCAGCGTGGTTGAGTCCATAGTCAATCACGGTCACCAGAGCGATCATGATGGCGACGAAGAAGATCACCACGGTGGTGTACGACGTCAGCTGGTTACGAGTCGGCCAGACGACCTTGCGGAGCTCCGCGATGATCTGGCGGTAGAAGGTGGCGAGGCGCTTCAGCGGGCCCTTCTTGGCACGCTTACCGCCCTTGCGGGCCTTCCTGGACTCCGACACCTCGTCCTGAGCATCAGGCGTATCGATGGAGCCCACGGCGTCCGTCATTCATCCTCACCTGATCCCGGGTCGTGGCCGTGCCGCGCCCGGTTCCTGAGCCGCACGGCGGTGCAATACTTGTACGTACATGCGCACACATCCTGGCGGTGTGTGTAGCAGGGCCGGAGGGACTTGAACCCCCAACCGCCGGTTTTGGAGACCGGTGCTCTACCAATTGAGCTACGACCCTTTGCTGTGTCCCCCAACGTACCGCATCCGGCCGAGTGCTCGGAGTGCACCGGCTCAGCCGCGCCCGCTGAAGGCCAACGAGGTGAGAGTGTACGTGGTCCGCGGCGCCGCGTCGAACAGAAAGTGGCAGTCCGGGAGGACCGTACGGAAGATCGTCCTGGCCGGGGGCCGGATCAGCACGCTTGTTCACGGTCCGGTCCGTGGTTGTTCAGTCTGTGAAACCGGCGTGCCACGCAGGTTTCCGGTCTGAAACGATGGACCCCATGAGCGCTGCAACCCCTCCCACCGAGCGCCGGGTCTCCGCCCGAGTCGGCGCGATCTCCGAGTCCGCCACCCTCGCCGTGGACGCCAAGGCCAAGGCCCTGAAGGCCGCCGGGCGCCCGGTGATCGGCTTCGGCGCCGGTGAGCCCGACTTCCCGACCCCGGACTACATCGTCGACGCCGCGATCGAGGCCTGCAAGAACCCCAAGTACCACCGCTACACGCCGGCCGGGGGTCTGCCCGAGCTGAAGGCCGCGATCGCCGCCAAGACGCTGCGCGACTCCGGCTACGAGGTGGACGCGAGCCAGGTCCTCGTCACCAACGGCGGCAAGCAGGCGATCTACGAGGCCTTCGCCGCGATCCTCGACCCGGGTGACGAGGTCATCGTCCCCGCCCCGTACTGGACGACGTATCCGGAGTCGATCCGTCTCGCCGGCGGTGTCCCGGTGCCGGTCGTCGCGGACGAGACGACCGGCTACCGCGTCTCCGTGGAGCAGCTGGAGGCGGCGCGCACGGAGAAGACGAAGGTCGTGGTCTTCGTCTCCCCGTCCAACCCGACCGGCGCCGTCTACAGCGAGGCCGAGACCGAGGCGGTCGGCCGCTGGGCCGTCGAGCACGGCCTGTGGGTGCTGACCGACGAGATCTACGAGCACCTCGTCTACGGCGACGCGAGGTTCACCTCGCTGCCGGCGATCCTCCCCGAGCTGCGCGACAGGTGCATCGTCGTCAACGGTGTCGCCAAGACGTATGCGATGACGGGCTGGCGGGTCGGCTGGGTCATCGGTCCCAAGGACGTCGTCAAGGCGGCCACGAACCTCCAGTCGCACGCCACCTCGAACGTCTCCAACGTGGCGCAGGTCGCCGCCCTGGCCGCCGTCTCCGGTGACCTGGAGGCCGTGGCGAAGATGCGCGAGGCCTTCGACCGCCGTCGCAAGACCGTCGTGCGGATGCTCAACGAGATCGACGGCGTGGTCTGCCCGGAGCCCGAGGGCGCCTTCTACGCGTACCCGTCGGTCAAGGCGCTGCTCGGCAAGGAGATCCGCGGCAAGCGGCCGGCCTCCTCGGTGGAGCTGGCCGAGCTGATCCTGGAGGAGGCCGAGGTCGCGGTCGTACCCGGCGAGGCCTTCGGCACGCCCGGCTACCTGCGGCTGTCGTACGCGCTCGGTGACGAGGACCTCGCCGAGGGCGTGAGCCGGATGCAGAAGCTGCTGGCGGAGGCCAAGGACTGATCATCCCCGTCCTCTTCTCGTGCACTCCACGCGCGCGTGCGGGCCGCCTCCCTCCGGGGAGGCGGCCCGTTTCCGTCGGCACGTTCACATGTGCGAGCAAGGCCACTAACGGGGAATCGGCTACCGGTACGGCGGCTGCGTGCGGCAGGATCCTGGAATGGAGCACGTACGTGATGTCTCTGAGCTGCCGAAGGCTCATCTGCATCTGCACTTCACCGGTTCGATGCGGCCGGGAACCGTCCTGGAACTGGCCGACAAACACGGTGTACGCCTCCCCGAGGCGCTGACCGATGCCCTGACCAGCGGCGAACCACCGAAACTACGGGCCACCGACGAACGCGGCTGGTTCCGCTTCCAACGCCTGTACGACGCTGCGCGCTCCTGTCTGAGAGAGCCCGAGGACATCCGGCGACTGGTGCGGGAGGCCGCCGAGGAGGACGTCAGGGACGGCTCGGGCTGGCTGGAGATCCAGGTGGACCCGACGTCGTACGCGCCCAGGCTCGGCGGGCTGATCCCGGCCCTTGAGATCATCCTGGACGCGGTGGAGACGACGTCCCGGGAGACGGGCCTCGGTATGCGCGTCCTGGTGGCCGCGAACCGTATGAAGCACCCTCTGGACGCGCGCACGCTCGCGCGGCTGGCGGTGCGGTACGCGGACCGGGGCGTGGTCGGCTTCGGGCTCTCGAACGACGAGCGGCGCGGCATGGCGCGGGACTTCGACCGGGCGTTCCACATCGCCCGCGAGGGCGGCCTGCTGGCGGCCCCGCACGGCGGCGAGCTGACGGGACCCGCCTCGGTGCGGGACTGCCTGGACGACCTGCACGCC
Organism: Streptomyces sp. NPDC096040; assembly: GCF_040303265.1. NCBI lineage: Bacteria > Bacillati > Actinomycetota > Actinomycetes > Kitasatosporales > Streptomycetaceae > Streptomyces > Streptomyces sp. NPDC096040. The sequence continues at coordinate 122,349 of NZ_JBEOTA010000026.1, read as the reverse complement.
TCCCGGATCGGGCACGGCGTGCGGGCGGCGGAGGACCCGAGGCTGCTCAAGCGCCTGGCGGACCGGGGCATCACCTGCGAGGTGTGCCCGGCGTCCAATGTGGCCCTGGGCGTCTACGAGAAGCCCGAGGACGTCCCGCTGCGCACTCTCTTCGAGGCGGGCGTCCCGATGGCGCTGGGCGCCGACGACCCGCTCCTGTTCGGCTCCCGCCTGGCCGCCCAGTACGACATCGCGCGCGTGCACCACGGTTTCTCGGACGCCGAGCTGGCGGAGCTGGCCCGGCAGTCGGTACGGGGTTCGGCGGCGCCGGAGGACGTGAAGGCGCAGTTGCTGGCGGGCGTCGACGACTGGCTCACCACGCCGGTGTCGTGATCGGGGTCTTCGTCAAGGTCTTCGGAAGTGGCTGTACGGCGGGTACGCCTTGAAGGAGACCAGTACCTCGACGGGGTGCCCGCCGCCGGGTGGCTGCCGCAGCCCCCACAGCCCGGACACCAGCGCCGCCTGCCCGTCGGCCACACCCTTCTGCCGCGGCCCCCAGCCGGCCGTGTAGGCCAGGGACATGGCGGCCTCGGCGAAGACGTCGCGGCCGCCGAAAAGGAAGAAGGTGTTCGCGTGGACGGTGTGCCGTAGCTCGTCCCGGCGGTCGGGGTACCGCTGCCGCGCGCGCCAGGTGGCGGCGTCCCGCGCGGTGCGCGCCTCGTCGGTGCGGACGGTGAGCGGGACGCCGCCCTGCCGAAGGCGCCGGCGCAGCTCGGGCCACTGCGATGCGCGCATGCCGAGCGAGCCGTGGGCCAGGACGAGATCGACGAGCGGCCCCTGCCCCTCGTCGGGCGGCACCCCGTCTCGCAGCGGCACATGGACGATCGTGTGCGGTGAGTGGGCGGCGAACGAGAACAGCCCGGCGAGCCGGTTGAGCCCGTCGTGGTCGCCCATGAGCGTTCCGACGGGCGCGGGCCGGCGCAGGGAGGTGTGGCGCAGGGGCTGCCGGGGCTGGACGACCCGGTACTCGTGCGGACCGGTGCGGGGCCGGAACTCGCGGAGTCTCAGCCGCATACGGAGTGCCTCATGGCATCAGGGTCGCGGGCGGCCGGGTTCCTCGGCAACGGAGATTCCGTCGAGCAGGGTGCGGACGAGCCGGGCGGCGAACGCGTCCACGGGCGGCCGCTGTCCGGTCGGGGTCGCCTCGAAGGCGAAGACGCGCTGGACACAGGCGCCGAGCAGCAGGGAGGCGGCGGCGAAGGTGTCGGCGTCGGGACGGATCCGGCCGGCGGCCTGTTCGGCGCGCAGGTAGGCGTCGAGGGAATGGATCGGCACATGCGGGCCGGCACCGATCGTCCGCAACTGGTCGTCCAGCCGGCGTTTGAGCTGCTTCTCGGCGTAGAGGGAGGCGGCGATCGGGAAGCTCTCCTCATAGAAGAGGGCGGCCTGGAGTGCGATCCGGGTGAGGTTGTCCTCCAGGGAGCGCCTGCCGGGTTCGTGGGCGATCTCGCCGAGCAGCGGGATCAGCCGGGGCAGCCGCTCCGACAGGACGTGCACGAACAGCTCTTCCTTGCTGGGGAAGTACTTGTAGAGCGCCGCCTCGGAGCAGCCGGCCGCCCTGGCGATCTCCTTGGTGGTGGCGCGGGCGAGCCCGGCGGTGCGCATCAGCTCGTGAGCGGCGTCGAGGATGCGGACGCGGGCCGGTTTCTGCTGCATGACGCCCAAGGATCACATGCCCTTTCCTGCGGGTGCGAACGGATGTCCCGAAGAGCCTTGACGGGTAGGTGAGTGCTTACCCACTCTAGATACAAGCGGAGGTGAGTGAATACTCACCCACCTCTGACACATCAGCATGCACGACCACACGGGAGCAGTTATGAACCTCACCGTCTTCGGCGCGACCGGCGGGATCGGCCGGGAGATCGTCAGCCAGGCGCTGGCGTCCGGTCACCGGGTCACCGCGGTCGTCCGCGACCCCGCCAGGCTGAACGTGACCGGCCCCGGCCTTGAGGTGGTCCGCGCGGACCTCACCGACCCCGAGGCGGTCCGTCCCGCGGTCGCCGGCCGGGACGCGGTCCTCTCCGGTCTGGGCCCGCGCGGCCGGGGAGACGCCGGGGTCGCCGCCCGCCTGACCCGTACGGTCCTGGCCGCGATGCAGGCCGAGGGGGTACGGCGCGTCGTGGTGGTCAGCGCGGCCCCGGTGGGCCCGGAACCGGACGACGGCCTCCTGGACCGCACGGCGCGCGACCTGATCGGCAGGGTCCTCAAGCCGGTCTACGACGACCTGCGCGAGATGGAGGCCGAGCTGTCGCGCAGCGGCACCGACTGGACGTCGGTCCGCCCGCCCCGCCTTCAGGACAAGCCCCTCACCGGCACCTACCGCACGGTGATCGGTGGCTTTCCCACAAAGGGACGCTTCATCGCACGGGCGGACGTGGCCCACGCGATGCTGTCGATGATCGAGGACGCGGGAACGGTGAAGCAGGGGGTAGGAGTGGCCTACTGAAGCGGCGGCAAGGGCCGGAGGCAGGCTGTGCCATATACGGCCGCCGCACCTCTCGATACGACCGCCGGGCCGCTCAGTACGACCGCTACAAGCTCACGCCCACGGTCACCGGCTCATTGACGAGAGTCACACCGAACGCCTCGCGAACACCGGCGACGACCTCACGCGCCAGCTCCAGCAGATCCTCGGTCGTGGCCCCGCCCCGGTTGGTCAGCGCCAGCGTGTGCTTGGTGGAGATCCGGGCGGGCCCGCTGCCGTACCCCTTGCCGAACCCGGCCTTGTCGATCAGCCAGGCCGCCGAGGTCTTGGTACGCCCCTCCCCCGCCGGGTAGGCGGGCGGCTCGGCCGCGTCCCCGAGCCGCTCACGCACGCGCGCGTGGAAGTCTGCGAACTGCTCGTCGGTGAGGATCGGGTTGGTGAAGAAGGATCCCGCCGACCAGGTGTCGTGGTCCTCGGGGTCGAGGACCATCCCCTTCCCGGCGCGCAGTTTGAGCACGGCCTCGCGTGCGTCGGCGAGCGGCGCCCGGTGCCCCGGTTCCACTCCGAGCGCCCGCGCGGCCTCGGCGTACCGCACCGGCGACGACAGCCCGTCCGCGTCCTCCAGCTCGAAGCGCACGCGCAGGACGACATACCGCTCGGGGTCGGCCTTGAACCGGCTGTGCCGGTAGGAGAACGCGCACTCCTCGTTGGTCAGCGTCACCGTCTCGCCGGCCCGCCGGTCGTAGGCGATGACCTCGGTGATGGTCGAGGAGACCTCCTGGCCGTACGCCCCCACGTTCTGGATGGGCGTGGCGCCCGCGGACCCCGGGATCCCGGCGAGGCACTCGATGCCCGCGAGGCCTGCCTCGACGGTGCGGGCGACCGCGTCGGTCCACACTTCACCGGCCGCCAGCTCCAGCGTCGTACCGCGCGCTTCGAAGCCGGTGGTGGCGATGCGGAGGGCGGTGCCGTCGAAGCCCTTGTCGCCGATGATCAGGTTCGAGCCGCCGCCGATGACCAGCAGCGGGGTCCCGGTGTCGTCGGCCTCACGGACGGCGGCGATCACCTCGGCGTCGGTGGTCGCGGTGAGCAGCCGGGTGGCGGGGCCGCCGAGCCGGAAGGTGGTGAGGGGGGCGAGGGGCGCGTCGTGGAGTTCCTGCACGCGCCCAAGACTACGAGACGCCGCCGACAGTCCACCTGTCACGAGCCGTACGCGCGCGTGGGGCCCCGTCCACCTGAAACGGGGCCCCACGCGCGCGTGCCGTCAGTTGCCGACGGTCTCCAGAGCCGGGGCCGGCTCTCCCTCGGTCACCCTCCGTGCGGCGCGCTGCCGGCCGGGGATGAACAGGGCGGCGATCCCGGCGAGGGCGACCACGGCCGAGCCGGTGACCAGGGCGGGCCGTAGCCCGTCGACGAAGCTCTGGGCGCTCTCGTAGCCACCCTGGGCGGCGAAGATGGACGACATGACGGCGATGCCGAGCGCGCCGCCGACCTCACGCAGCGCGTTGTTGGCACCCGAGGCGATGCCCTGTTCCTGCGGCCGTACGGCGGACATCACGAGGTTGGCGGCCGGGGCGAAGTACAGCGCCATGCCGATGCCGCTGATGATCAGACCGGGCAGCTGGACACCGTAGGAGGCGTGGGCGGTGACCACGGAGGCCATGTAGCCGAGCCCGGTGGCCTGGAGGAAGAGTCCGGCGGCGGCGACCGGGCGGCCGCCTATCCGGTCGGAGAGGATCCCGGCGATCGGTGCGACGAGCATCGGCATGCCGGTCCAGGGCAGCATCCTGAGGCCCGCCTCGGTGGGCGAGTAGCCGAGGACGCCCTGCATGTACTGGCTGAGCAGGAAGATCGAGCCGAACATCCCGAGGAACATCAGCAGGCTGGCCGCGTTGATCCCGGAGAAGGCGCGGGAGCGGAAGAGCCGCATCGGCAGCATGGGGTTCCTGGCGCGGCTGCCGTGGATGACGAACCCGACGAGCAGGGCGCCGCCCGCGAACAGCCCGGTGAGCACGAGGGAGCTGGACCAGCCGTCGGCGGGGCCGCGCACCAGGCCGTAGACGATCCCGAAGAGACCACCGCTGGCGAGCAGGGTGCCGGGGATGTCGAGCGGTGCGCCGGTGCCGTGGGACTCGGCGAGACGGAGACGGGCGAGCGGCAGCAGGGCGAGGCCGAGCGGGACGTTCAGCCAGAAGATCCAATGCCAGGACACGTGTTCGGTGAGGCTGCCGCCGATGAGCGGCCCGGAGGCGACCGCGAGCCCGTTGACGGCGCCCCAGATGCCGTACGCCATCCCACGCCTGGCCTCCGGCACGGCCGCCGTCAGCAGGGTGAGCGTCAGCGGCATCATCACGGCCGCGCCGACACCCTGCACCGCACGGGCGGCGATCAGGGAGTCGATGCCGGGCGCCATGGCCGCGGCCGCCGAGGCGGCGGTGAAGACGGTGATTCCGGCGAGGAACAGCCTGCGGCGGCCGAAGCGGTCGCCGAGGGCCGCGCCGAACATCAGCAGGACGGCGAAGGTGAGCGTGTACGCGCTCACGGTCCATTCGAGGTCGTCCAGGGCACCGCCGAGGTCTTTGCGGATGGAGGGCAGCGCGGTGGTGACGACGAGGTTGTCGAGGGCCGCCATGAATCCGGCGACGCTGGTGATGACGAGCGCCCATACGGCGCCCCCAAGACGTGGGGTCTGTTGTGCGGTCTGTTCTGCGGTCTGCTGTGACATCGCTCCCCCAGAGCGTGCTTGCGTGCTTCAAGAGTTGATTAGTTATTAGTCACTAACTTTCGCGCCCATGGGAGGGCCGGGGCGAAGCCGACGGACCGCCTATCCCCCTGTGACGCTGTGCGCTACTTCTCCAGACGCTCCGGGCCCGTGGCAGCTGCGTACACGCCCTGCCAGACCCGATGCTCGGGCGGGAACCCCATGGCCGCGTAGGTGTTGATGAGCATCCCCTTGGCCAGGAAGGCCGTGGTGACCTCGACGTCGGCGCCGGAGAGCAGATGGACGGTGTCCCAGAGCCGCAACCAGCCGGCCCGCACGAGTTCACCGAATTCCCGCTCCCCTTCCGCGTCAGCGGCGGCGACGGTGATGTACGTCTGCATCTGCATCTGGAGCCGCTCCGGCTGCTCCTGGATCAACTGCACATACGCCGTGCCCATGGCGCGCAGCGCTTCCGCCCCTTCCAGCCCCTCGGCCGCCTTCTCGAAGACCTCGCGCATCTCGTCGATGCAGCGCTGCGAGGCGGCGGCGAACATCGCCTTCTTGCCCGGGAAGAGCCGGAAGAGATACGGCTGCGAAACCCCGACCCGCTTGGCGATCGCCTCGGTGGAGGTGCCGTAGTAGCCCCTCTCCGAGAACTCGGCGATCGCCGCGCGAATCACACTTTCGCGCCGCTCCTCAGCACTCATCCTGACCATGCGACGAAGTTAGTACTCAATCACTAACCACGTCAAGGGGCGGCCTGGGGAGCGGTTTCCGGGCCGGGGCGCCCGTTGTCTTTGCCTGTGTCCCGCCGCGCTCAGGCTTGCCACCAGGTCTTACCCGGGCCTTGGAACGGCCTTGGAACAGCCCCCGGGAATGGCCTGCCGCGGCGGACTGCCGGAACCGATCACGGGCAGACCCCGACGGACCACGGACTGACGGCGCCACGGACCACGGACCACGGACTGACGGCGACAGACAGGGACTGACCGCGACAGACCGCTCCTGACCGCGATGGCTGGTGCGGCCCACAACGGACCTCGACGAACCTTCACAGACCGCGCCGGATCGCGCCGGAACGCGCCGGAACCGCCGGGAACGGCCTCTCGGCTGTGGCCGTTTCACAGGTAGGGGGCCATGACACGTAAGGGGCGCCCTGCGATGGAGAGCGCCCCTTACTTCAAGGCACGCGCGGGTCCCCTGGGCGCCGACCAGGTTCGCCGCCGCAGCTCGGCCCGGCTCAGCTTCGGCCCGGCCCGGAACGGCTTCGGCCCGGCCCGGAACGGCTCAGCTCAGCCGTACGACCGCCCGCGACATGCCCAGCACCTTCTGCCCGGCGCTCGTCGCCGTGAGATCGACACGCACCGTGTTGTCGTCGAGCTTGGCCGCGACCTTGCCGCTGACCTCGATCAGGGCGCCCTGGTCGTCGTTCGGGACGACGACGGGCCGGGTGAAGCGGACGCCGTACTCGGCGACCGCACCCGGGTCGCCGGTCCAGTCGGTGACCACGCGGATCGCCTCGGCCATGGTGAACATGCCGTGCGCGATGACGTCCGGCAGGCCCACCTCCTTGGCGAACTTCTCGTTCCAGTGGATGGGGTTGAAGTCCCCGGAGGCGCCCGCGTACCGCACCAGCGTGGCGCGGGTCACGGGGAAGGTCTGGGCGGGCAGTTCGGTGCCGACCTCGACGTCCTTGTACGCGATCTTCGACGTCATCGGATTACTCACGCCTCCCCGTCTTCGGCGTCCGCCGCGCGGGCCACCAGCTTGGTCAGGGCGGACACCACAAGCTCGCCCGCCTCGTCGCGGACGTCGCCGCTGATGTCGATGACGTCGTTGCCCGCGAGGGACTTGATGGCCTCGATCGTCGAGACGACGGTCAGCCGGTCGCCGGCACGCACCGGACGCCGGTAGGCGAACTTCTGGTCGCCGTGCACCACCCGGCTGTAGTCCAGGCCCAGCTGCGGGTCCTCGACGACCTGCCCGGCCGCCCGGAAAGTGATCGAGAAGACAAAGGTCGGCGGGGCGATCACATCGGAGTAGCCGAGCGCCTTGGCGGCCTCCGGGTCCGAGTACACGGGGTTGGTGTCGCCGACCGCCTCGGCGAACTCACGGATCTTCTCCCGGCCCACCTCGTAGGGCTCGGTGGGTGGGTAGGTCCGTCCCACGAAGGACTGGTCGAGCGCCATTGGCCCGGCACCTCCTGATGTCTGCTGTGATGCCCCACAAACTAGCGGGAAGCCATCTGCCGAAACGCCGTGAGGCCGCCCCCGAGTCGGGGACGGCCTCACGAACGAGCCTGTTGTTATCGCGTTTCGCGGTGCGCAGTATGCGCGTTGCAACGCGGGCAGTGCTTCTTCATCTCAAGACGGTCCGGGTTGTTACGCCGGTTCTTCTTGGTGATGTAGTTCCGCTCCTTGCACTCCACGCAGGCCAGCGTGATCTTCGGGCGGACGTCGGTGGCAGCCACGTGAGTGCTCCTAAGACGAACGGATGGACTGTTTCAACGCAAGCAAGAGTAGCCGATCGAAGGACCGACCCCGCAATCGGCTACTGTCAGTAGCGGTGACCGGACTTGAACCGGTGACACAGCGATTATGAGCCGCTTGCTCTACCGACTGAGCTACACCGCTTTGATGAGATCGGCCCCGCCTCGCGGCGGGACCTCTCACACCAGAGCCCCAATACGGAATCGAACCGTAGACCTTCTCCTTACCATGGAGACGCTCTGCCGACTGAGCTATTGGGGCGAGCGATGAAGACATTACACGCTCGGCCGCCGTTCACCCAAATCCGTTTCCCGCCGCTCCAGCGGCCCCCTTCCGCCCGGCTCACGGCAGCCTCCCGGGCCCCTTCCGGCGCTTCCCACGCGCGCGTACGAGCCCTTCCCGACCGGTCCGACGACGCCGGTACGACTATTGCGCTCCTCCCCGCTCCGCGCGGCTCGCCATCCTAGGCTCGACTCACTCTGCGTGATCTTGAGTCCCCCGCCTGGACCGACCTTCCTGGAGCGCGATGCCCGACAGCCACCCGCAGCCGCCCTCGTCGTCGTCCAACTCCCCCGGTTCCTCGGGACAGTCCGAGCCTGCCGGACTCCTGCTGTGCGGGGCACGGCTCACCGACGGCCGGACCGTGGACGTACGGCTGGGCGGCGGACGCATCGAGGCGGTCGGTACGGCCGGCAGTCTGGCGCCGGGTCCGGCCCGCGCGAGTGGCGCGCGAGTGGATCTGAGCGGCTATCTCCTCCTCCCGGCCCCGGCCGAACCGCACGCCCACGGCGACACCGCGCTCTCCGCCGATCGCGGTGGCCCCGTCTCGTACGACCCCGAGGACGTCCAGCGCCGCGCCACGGAGGCGGCCCTCCTGCAGCTCGGCCACGGCGCGACGGCGGTACGCGCGCACGTGCGCGTGGGTGACGTCCAGGGTCTGGCCGCCCTCTCCGCCGTTCTCCAGGCGCGCCGCTCGCTGCGCGGGTTCGCGGAGCTGACGGCGGTCGCGATGCCGCGCGTGCTGACCGGCGTGGCCGGCACCGAGGGGCTGGCGATACTGCGGGACGCCGCGAAGATGGGCGCGTCCGTGCTGGGCGGCTGTCCCGACCTGGACCCCGATCCCACGGGCTACGCGGAGGCTGTGCTCGAGGTCGCTTCCGAGCACGGCTGCCCGGTCGATCTGCACACGGACGCCGTCGACCCGGCCCGGCTGGCGAGGCTCGCGGCGATGGCGGGCGGCATGCGCCCCGGCGTGACGCTCGGACCATGCGCCGGGCTCGCGCGCCTGCCCGCCGAGGCGGCCGCCCGGGTCGCGGACCAGCTCGCCGCGGCCGGCGTCACGGTGGTGTGCCTGCCCCAGGGCAGCTGCGGCTCCGTCGACCGCCGCGGTACGGCTCCGGTACGGCTGCTGCGCGCGGCCGGGGTGCGGGTCGCCGCGGGCAGCGGCGCCCTGCGCGACCTGTCGAACCCCGTCGGCCGCGGCGACCCCCTGGAAGCGGCCTATCTCCTGGCCTCCCGCCACGGCTTGCGCCCCGAGGACGCCTACGACACCGTGAGCGCCTCCTCCCGGGCCGCCCTCGGTCTTCCGGAGGTCCGCGTCGAGGCCGGCTTCCCCGCCGAACTCCTCGCCGTACGCGGCGACCACCTCGCCGGCGCCCTCTCCCTCGCCTACAGCCGGATCGTGGTGCACCGGGGGCGCGTGGTGGCACGCACCAGCGCGGTCCGCGAGTACTGCAACTCGGCGGCGACAGCGGAGCTCGGGCTGCCTCGGCAGGGGCGGGGGGAGGTGTCCTGACAAGGGGCGCGTCGGGCGGAGGTGCCTGGCGGGTGGAAGGGAAGCGCAAGCGGCGCTGGGGCGGCGGGCCGGGCTTGCGATGGTGGCAGGGCGCGGGGTCGCGTGGCGCGGGGTCGCGCGCGGCCGGTGGATGGGCCCGGCCGGCGGCTGGGCGCGCGGCAGAGGGTGCGGGCAGGCTTGCGGGCGCTGGGGCTCGCGTGGGCGACGGGGCACGCGTCGGGAGCGTGGGCGCCGGTGTGCGGGTGAGTGCGCCGGAGCGCGCGGCACGGAGAAGCGCGCCCGCAGGGAAGGCGCGAACCCGGCGGGGCGCTTCACGGGACCAACGCGAACGCGTGGGGCGCATGAAGTCGTGCGGCGGACGCGGGGCTTCGGGCGTACGGTCGGAAACATGCGCATTGTCATCGCTGGTGGTCATGGTCAGATCGCGCTGCGGTTGGAGCGGCTGCTCTCCGCGCGTGGGGACGAGGTCGCGGGAATCATCCGGAGAGCCGAGCAGAGCGACGATCTGCGGGCGGCCGGCGCCGAACCGGTGGTGCTCGACCTGGAGTCGGCGTCGGTCGAGGAGGTCGCGGCGCACCTGCGGGGAGCGGACGCGGCGGTGTTCGCGGCGGGCGCGGGCCCGGGCAGCGGCACGGCCCGCAAGGAGACGGTGGACAAGGGCGCGGCGGTGCTGTTCGCGGACGCGGCCGTGCGCGCGGGTGTGCGCCGTTTCTTGATCGTCTCCGCGATGGGCGCGGATCCGGCGCACCAGGGCGACGAGGTCTTCGACGTGTATCTGCGGGCCAAGGGAGAGGCCGACGCGTACGTCACCCGGCAGAGCGCCCTGGACTGGACGATCCTGCGACCTGGCTCACTGACGGACGAGCCGGGCACGGGCCTGGTGCGTCTGGAGGCGCACACGGGCCGGGGCAAGGTCCCTCGCGACGACGTGGCCGCGGTACTCGCGGAGTTGGTGGACACGCCGGCGACGGCCGGTCTGACCCTGGAGCTGATCAGCGGTTCGACGCCGCTCACCGTGGCCGTGAAGTCGGTGGCGGGGAACTGAACTCGCCGTCCGGCCGTTGGGACTTGTGACGGCGGCCGGGCGCAGTTCTCAGAACAGCGGCAGTTGTCCGGGAAAGTCCGGCACAGCGTAACCGTCCAACGACGGCTGGACAGCCCCGAGTTGGGCCTGCCGCCGCGAGCCGGAGCAGGAGACCAGGTCGCCGGTCTCCCGCGCCCCGGGCGGGTCGTGCCGCGCGAAGCGTCCCGCGACGACGGCGATTTCACGGCGGCACACCGGACAGTTTCTACGTCGGGAGGACATGTGTTCAGTGTGCCCCGGGGCATGGCGCACCTACCGGGGGCCGCGGGAGCCCAGGGCGGCTGGTCCGGGCGTCGCCGGTGTCGGTGGATCACCGGTTGGATCACTTCGGGTCACTGGCTCGAACCACGGTCGACCGGACGGCGGATTTCCGTCCGCCCAGGTGACAAGCCCTCAGAAGCGGACACGCCGACGCCGGTGTGGAACACCTCACGTCACGTCTCCGCTCGACGCACCCATGGCACAACGAAGAGACCCCCCTCCGATCTGTGTTTCCACAGTCCGGAAGGGTCTTCCCCAAAGTGGCGGCGCCAGGATTCGAACCTGGGAAGGCTGAGCCGGCAGATTTACAGACCGCGCGACCGAACAGCCCTGAACAGCGGAAAGCCTCGCGCGTCGACCTGTCTGCCCCACTCAGGTCCCACGGTCCCGGGTATGCGGCGCCCCGGGGTCGGATTGCTCTTCCTGGCTGAGTCGGCAGTGCTGCGGGAGGCGCTCGGGCCCGAGCTGTACGAGGCCGTACTGGCCGTCCGCCGCGCGGAGGCGGAGCTGTTCGCGATGTTCACCGACGCGGACGTCATCAAGGCCGTCCGCTGGCGGTATTGACTGGCTACTCCTCGGGCTCCCAGGCGATCAGCTGCTCGAACACCTGCTGGTCGCCCTCGATCTTCAGGTCGCTCAGCGTGAGGCGGCCCCAGACGAAGAGGAGCAGCTGCTCGGCCGTGCCCGTGGCCGAAGCGGAGGCGGGCGCGGCGTCGTCCGTGAGGGGTGCGGGCCAGGCGCCGGTGCCGTCCAGCGCGAGGAGCCAGGAGCGGCCCTCGGTGGCGTGGTAGTGGATGGTGGCGGCCTCGTGCGGCCAGGCCGCCGGGGTGGAGTTGCAGGTGTCGAGAAACTCGGCCACGCCGTCGATCGCGACGTCCGTCGGCATCGGCTGCACGGCGCCTGCGGCGAGCTGGGCGTCGTAGGTGTGCACCAGCACCTCGTGCACCCGGCGCCGGGCAACGCCCCGGGCACTCGCCGGCGACACGCCGGCGGCCCACCACGCCCAGCACTCGCGCTCCGGGCCAGCCTCGCGCAGCGCACTCAGCAGCAGCTCGTTCGACTCGGCGTACCAGGCCAGCAGCGCCTCGAGCTCGCGCGGCACCTCCGCGGCATCCTTGGCCGGCGGAGCCTCGGCCGGGCCCGCGGCGACGATCGCGGCCCACCAGCGCTGGCCCGTACCCAGGTGCTGCACCAGATCGAACAACGTCCACTCGGGGCAGGACGGCACCGGCGCGTCAAGGCTGGGCGCGGCGGCAACCGCACTCCGGAACGCGGCCGACCGCTCGTCGATCAGTTGCAGCAGGGCGGAATACTCAAGACTCTCTGTCACATCGCTTACCTATCAGCCCAGCTCAGCCGACCATACCCTATTTTCCAGGCCGTCAGCTGCGGGAGTTAGAGCGCGGCTGCGTAGTGCCCAGCCGCCGAAGTAGCGGTGGATGGTGACCTCGCCGAGCGGCGCCAGCTGGTCGGCGGCGTGCTCGGCGAGGCTGCGGGATCCGCTCACGCGGGGAGGAAGAACTGGGTGATGTCGGCGAGTCGGCCGTCGCGGTGGAGCGCGGTGCTCACGCCCGCCATGGCGGGTTCGCCGTGCTCGCCGAGCTGGGTCCACTGTGCGAGCGACCGGTCGTGGTGGTCGTGTACCTCATCGATGCGCAACCGGTGGCCGGGGAAGGCTGGGACGAATCCGATCATGTAGGCGGCCAGTTCGGTCAGCCCGCGGACCTCCGTGCCCGGGTCCCGGTAGGCGACGTCGTCGACCGCGACCGCGCCGAGTGCGGCGAGCCGGTCGCCGGGGTCGGCCGACCAGCACGCCGCGAGGTTCTCCCAGAGTTGCTGTGAGTCACTCATCGCTGTTCCTCTTTCTCGGGGCCGATCGACGCCATCGCGCCGTCGGTGATCGTGCGCAGTTTCCCATTACCGTCCCCAGCTCCCATCCCGTCTGCCGTCGACCCACACACCGTGGAGCGGGCGTGGTTCCTGGCGTCCAGGTGAAGCTCGCCACTGTACGAACGACCTGGACACCAGGGGCCGGGTCTGCTCGGCTCTGCCTGGGTCGACGGCAGACGGGATGGGAGCTCCCCACGCACGCCACTCACGGCTGGCACTCGCGAACGGTGCCCCCGCCATCCTGGAGCCTGAGCGCCCCTGCCGGAGGCATGTCCTTGATGAAGGAGAGATAGTTGCACCGCGCGCTCCCTGCGCGCCTGTCTTGTCTCGGTTGATGCTTGACGTTGTGGCTTCGCCTGACGCTTGACACCGCTTGCCTCGGCTTGGCTGTGGGCGTCTGATCGGCGTGTGCAGGGAGGCTGGCCGTGCTGGTGGAGTTGAGTGTGGTCGAGCAGCGGTATCACGCGATCATGGAGGTTGCCGCGGGGATTCCGGTCACTCAAGTCGCGGCCCGGTATGGGTGTCGAGGCAGTCGGTGCATGCCAGGGTGCGCAAGTACGAGCAGTCGGGCTGCCGGGGCTGGCGGACCGGTCGCATCGTCCAGGCTCGTGTCCGCACCGAATCGCCGGGGAGGTGGAGACGGTGGTGTGAGCTGCGGCGCTGGCATCCCGGCTGGGGTCCGCGCAGGCTGGTGCACGAATGGAACGCAGGGGCTCACGCCGCTGCCCTCCCAGGCGACGGTCTACGCCTTGCTGGACACTAAGCAGGCCCGCCCGGCTCGCGGCCGGTGCGGCACGGACGGCGTCGAGCGCGAACGGGAACGCCGTCGGGAACACGCCAGCCGATGACCCTCCGTGAAGGAAGGGTGTCCGCTTCGTAGCATGAGCCAATGATCAGGTCCGTTCAACAGCGCCCCCAGCAGCGGCGCGAGCAGCAGGAGTCGGTGCGCCGTCACCGCCTGTTCGCCCTCGGTCTGGTCGGGACCGGCGTGGTGGTTGTTGCGGCGTTCGTATTCCACTCCAGCTCCGAGGACGCCGCCTCCATCGGCTCCGCTCAAGCCCCCCTGCGGACGACCGGGACCACGACGTCCGGTGCGCCGGCGCCGCCGCGCTCTGCCGGCAACGTGCGGATCGCCGCTGTGGGCGACATCGTGATGGGCTCGCTGCCGGACGACCTGCCGCCGGATGGCGGCGCCTCGTTCTTCGACCCTGTCGACGACCTGCTCGCCGGCGATGTGGTGCTCGGGAACCTGGAGGGCACACTCACCACCGGCGGTTCCAGCAAGTGCGACGACAACGACAGCCCCAACTGCTTCGCGTTCCACGCCCCGCCGTCCTACGGCCGCTGGTTCAAGAAGGCCGGGTTCACGGTCCTGAACATGGCGAACAATCATGTCGACGACTTCGGGGCGGAGGGGCGGCGCGAGACGTTCGCCGCCCTGCGCTCCGTGAACCTGCCGTTCACCGGCCGCCTGGGCCAGATCACCATCCAGCGGCTGCATGGCATCCGGGTCGCACTGATCGGGTTCGCTCCCGACCGAGGGGCGAACGACCTCACGAACATCCCCGCCGCCAAGCGACTCACCGCCCGCGCCGCAACGATGGCGGACATCGTGATCGTCATGATGCACGCCGGCGCGGAGGGCTCGGACCGCACCCACGTAGAGCCCGGCACCGAGTACTTCCTCGGCGAGAACCGCGGCGACAGCTACCGCTTCAGCCGTGCGGTGATCGACGCTGGCGCCGACCTCGTCGTGGGCAGCGGCCCGCACGTGATACGGGGAATGGAGTTCTACAAGGGCCGACTGATCGCCTACAGCCTTGGGAACTTCTCCGGCTACAAGGTGCTAGGCCTTGGCGGCACGCTCTCCACCAGCGGCGTGCTGCAACTAACCCTCCGCTCCGACGGCACCTACGTGTCCGGGCGCCTGCGCCCGACCCAGATCGTGGAGCCCGGCACGCCCGAGCCGGGCGGCGAGGCGATCGACCTCGTCTCCAGCGTGTCGGAGGAGGACTTCGGCTCGCACGCCGCCCGCATCTCGGCGGACGGGACGATCCAGCGCCCGTAGCCGTGCGCCGGCTCGGCCGCGGCTATGCCCACCAGGTCGTCACCGCCCACTTGGGCGAAGACATGATCCGCATTTTCCACCGCCAAGAGCTGATCACCACCTTCCCCCGCGCGACACGACCGCCGCGGGCTCAAGCATCGGCCGCGGAAAGCGGTCCGCACCGTGCCGATTCCACCCGATCTTGTGAACCTGCTGCGGTGGCACGTCATGGCGTACGGCGTGGCCCCCGACGGGCGGCTGTTCCAGACGCAACGGGGCGGGCTCATCCAGGACACCGGCTACGGTGAGGTGTGGGCGGAAGCCCGTGCACGTGCTCTCACGCCCGCTCAGTGCGCGTCGCTGCTGGCAAAGCGTCCATATGATCTTCGCCACGCCGCCGTATCCACGTGGCTCAGCTCCGGCGGCTCGTACTCAAATGGCACCGTTAGCTGCCCGGAGGGCGGGGGACTACGAACGGAAGGATCTCGGAGGGCAACTCCTCGCATCACTGCGGCGGCTCGCCGGCGAAGCCGCTGCACGAGCCGTCACTTGCCGCGGCTCGCCTCTCCGACGCTGGCTGCGGGCAGTGGAAACAGCATGCAGCTGCTGGTGGCGTGGGCCAGCAGTCGGTCCCGCGCGTCGACCAGCCTGGCCTCGGCCAGGGCAGTCTGACGGCCCCGGCTGACCACGGTGCCGATGGCCCGCACGCGGCCCGTGTCCACCTTGATCGGCTTGAGAAACTTCACCGCCAGGTCGATCGAGGTGTAGCCCATGCCGAGCGGAAGCGTCGAATGGACGGCGCAGCCCGCCGCCGAGTCGAGCAGCGTGGCGTAGACGCCGCCGTGAACGCTGCCGATCGGGTTGTAGTGCTCCTCGCCCGGTATCAGGGAGAAGACCACCCGGCCCTCGTCCACCTCGTCCAGCGAGATGCCCAAGGTGGCCCCGATGGGAGCCCTCGGGATGCGACCCGCCTGTATCTCCCGCAGCGAGTCCAGGCCTGAGGCAAGGCCAACGCCCGACGCCGTGACCGCGGGGTCCTCCCACTCGTACGTCCGTGTCCGTCCCATGTCCTCGTACCTCTCATCCAGCCCGTCCAGTTCCGCGCGGCGCGCGGCGATCCGTTCCAGTACCTCGGGGTCCACCATGCCCGGGAGCGTAGGAGCCTCGCGGGCTGGAACGGACCAGAACCCGCGAAGACCTCCCTGCCCGACGATCTACACACGGCAGCCTGCCGCGCGCGACCAGCACGAGCACCCGGGCACGCAATCACACCAGGCCCGTGACCTGCCACTTCGCGATGCACACCACTCACTGCGGCCGTGAGCGGCGTCAGTTGTTGCTGAGCGATGCCACAGCAGTCCGGCTGGATCGGCCCGGGCGGGCTGCGGGCCGGGGGGACAGCAGCCGGCTGACTACACGGCCTTGGGGTGGTCGTCGAGCAGATGGGCGAGGTGTGCGCCGAATCGGTTCTCCAGGTCGCCTTCCTGCTGCATCCCGCGCTTGAACAGGGCGGCGACTCGCTGTTGGGTTTCGGGCCAGGCAAGAGCAGGCGCGAAGGCGTTGCGGCCGTCGAGGAGCCTGTCGATGGAGGGCAGGGAGACCTGGTTGACGAGGTTCTTTGCCACCTCGATCGGGCGCCGGTCGAAGGAGGCAAGGCGTCGAGCGAGGGTGTCGACGAAGCCGTCCAGTTCGCTGTCCGGGACGGACCGGTTGACCCAGCCGTAGCGTTCGGCGGTGTCGGCGTCGAAGTCGTCCGCGCCGAGGATGATCTCCAGCGCGCGGCCTCGGCCGACGAGCAGGGGAAGACGCTCCGTGCCGCCGGCCCCGGGGATGGCTCCCGCGCCGACCTCGGGCTGGCCAAGGATGGCCTTCTCGCGGGAGGCGAAGCGCATGTCGCAGGCGAGGGCGAATTCGCTGCCCAGGCCGCGGACGCGGCCGCGGATCTTCGCGATGCTCACCACGGGGGACTGGGTGAGGCGGACGAAGGTGTCCATAAGGATGTTCATGCCGGAAGGACCACCGCTGTTGGTGTAGTTCCTTGACTTCCCGGACATGTCGGTGTGGGCAAGGTAGAAGTCGGGGTTCGCGCTTTCGAAGACGACGACGCGCAGGTCCGCGCTGGCGTCCATCCGGGCGAGCACGTCCTGCAGGCCCTCGAACACGGCCTGGTCGACCACGTTGAGGGGCGGGTTGTCGAACAGGACCCGCCAGTAGGCCGGCGTCTCCTCGATAACGAGAACGGGGGTCGACATTTCGCGCACGTCGCGCATATTGATCCTCCTGCCTTAATAGGAGTTCGCGCAGGTCACCGGCTTTGCACTCGGTGAGGTGCGATTTCCGGACCAGTCGACACCAACCTCCGTCATCCTGTCCAATATATGATGAGGTAATGGCTGATATGCTTAATGATATCTCCCTGACCGAACGCCTGTTGGAACAGTTTCTGGTCGTGGCCGACGAGAAGCATTTCGGGCGCGCAGCGGAACGACTTGGCATGAGCCAGCCGCCGCTGAGCCAGTCGATACAGCGTCTGGAGCGCGGTCTGGGTGTGCGGCTGTTCGAGCGGGGTCCGGGAGGTGTCCGTCTGACTCCGGCCGGTGCGGCCTTCGTCCTGGACGCGCGGCGGCTCCTCGATGCGCAGGAGGCGGCCGTCGAGCGGGTCCGCCGTGTTGCGAGCGGCCTGGAAGGGGACATCCATGTGGGGTACGTGACCATCCTCAGCCACCTCTACGTGCCCAGACTGCTGCGGGCGGCGGCTGAGGAACTACCCGGGCTGCGGGTGCACCTGCACCAGGACTCATCGGCCGCCATCGCCGAGAAGGTGCGCTCCGGCACGCTGGACCTGGGGTACCTGCGCGACACCTCTCCCCTGTCGGGCGATCTGGCCAGCGAGGTCTTCGCCGTCGAGCGCCTCACCGCGGCTCTGCCGCAGGATCACCCGCTGGCCGAGGCCGACCAAATCGGGCTGGAGGATCTGCGCGACGACGACTTCGTTCTTCCGAACGTGACGGCCCTTCCCGCCCTGGCCGAACAGGTCCACCTCGCCTGCCGTCAAGCAGGGTTCACTCCCCGCAGACGTTCCGTTGCCGACGACCTCAGTGGCCTGCTCAGCTACGTCGCCTCCGGCCTGTGCGTGAGTCTGCTGGCTGAAGGCCTGCGGGACTTCAGCGTCCCCGGGATCGCCTTTGTTCCGGTGCGAGGGTCATCTCCGTATCTGGAGACCACGGTGTTCGCCGTATACCGTCCCGATACCGACGCGGCAGTCCTCCGCCTGCTGGAAGTGATCCGCGCACAGCGGCGTGACCCGCCGCGACCGTAACGTCCAGCTGCTCGGCGAAGGCAGTGCCCCCGCGCAGGTGATACTCAGAGGAGTCCGGCGGTCTGCTCGCGTCGTCGTCCATGGTCAGACCGGTGGGGCGGTGGGTGGCAGACAGCCGTCAGGCCGCGCGGCAGAGGCGGCGCGCGCCCGCGCCGTGCGCGGGCCTTGATGACGGAGAGATAGTTGCACCGCGCGCGCGCCCTTTCCCCGCACAACGACAGGGGCGCCCGACGGAATGGCTGCGCCTGTCCGTCAGTGTTCGCCACCGTTGATGTCAGGCCTTGATGTCAGCGGGAGCCCTTCCCACGGCCAGTAGATGCGAACTGGCAGCGAGCAATTCCGGCTACGGGTCGGCCATGCGGGCCGCCTCCATGGCCGACGCAATCAGCTCATCCGTGGGCCCCTCACCCGGCTGCTGCTCGGCTGTCTTCACGAGCGACCACGCGGGCCCCTCGATCCCGAAGACCTGCACGTCAGTCAGTCCGGACGCCCCCAGCTCCGAGACCAACTCCTCAGCCCTGTGGAAGTAGGACAGGGTGAACCCTCGGACACCGTCGTAGACGGCTGTCTCAAGAATCTTGGAGACGGAGTCACGGATTCGCTCCGTGTGGAGGTGGGCGTACGTCACGTGTTCAAAGAGCGAGACGTACCGGTTGATGGCCGCTGCTGCGACCAGCCCGCCCGGCTTCACCACGCGGTGGGCTTCCGCCAGCGCGGTACGCCGGTCCTCGGGGTCCGGCAGGTGATACAGCGGCCCGAGGAGCTGCACGACGTCGAAACTGTCGTCCGGCTCACTCAGACCGCGGGCGTCTCCCACGACCGCTGAGCACACGGCCGACGCGCTCTCGACGTGCCGGGGGACCGGGTCCACGAGTGTCACGTCGTAGCCGTCCCTCCGAATGACGCAGGTGACGCGGTGACGCAGAAATCCCGACCTCGGACGCACACCCGCCCCAAGGCCAAGCCACGCGAGGAGTAGCAACGATGGCCCGCCCACAGATGCTCAAGCTCCCCGAAGTCCTCACCGAGATCGCCATGAGCCGCGCCGCCTTCTACCGCCTGCGCGCTCGCGGGCAGGCGCCGCGGCTTGTGAAGTTGCCCAACGGTCACCTGCGGATCCGTCGCAGCGACCTGGACGACTGGCTCAACAACTTGGACTCCCCCGCCTACTGACCGCACCGACTGACCAACTCACCCACGGGGCCCGGCTCATACCGGGCCCCGTTTGCAGGAAGGCCCCCGATGGGGAAGACGTACAACGTTCGTATCTGGTCCGTCCGGCAGCGGAAGGACCGTGGACAGACCTCCGCGGAACTGCGCTGGAAGACGGGTGAGACCCCGCACTCTCAGACGTTCCGTACCAAGACGCTGGCCGAGGGCCGACGCGCTGAGCTGCTGCGGGCGGCCCACGCCGGCGAGCCGTTCGACGAGTCCACCGGGGTGCCACTCTCTGAGCTACGACAGCGCAACGATGTGAGTTGGTATCAGCACCCCCGCGAGTACATCGAGATGAAGTGGCAGCACTCCCCCGGCTCGACTCGCCGGACGCTCGCGGAAGCCATGGCCACCGTGACGCCGGCTCTCGTCAAGGACACCAAGGGCATGGCCGACGCCACGACGGTTCGAACGGCTCTCTACAGCTGGGCATTCAACATGAGCCGCCGCGACCAAGACCCGCCCAACGAAGTGGCTACCGTGCTGGCGTGGTTCGAGCGGAAGTCTCTGCCCACGTCCGCACTGGCCGACCGTATGCAGGTACGCGCCGCCTTGGACGCCCTGACCAGAAAACTAGACGGAACCACGGCGACGGCGTCGACCATCCGCCGGAAGCGGGCCATTTTCCACAACTCACTCGGCTACGCCGTTGACGCCGGACGCCTGACGGACAATCCCCTGCCACAGGTGCAGTGGAAGGCTCCGGAGCAAGGAGCTGAGGAACTGGACCCCGCTTCGGTCCCAGAGCCCCGGCAGGCTCTCGCCCTGCTCAATGCCGTGCGTACGCAGAGCTCCCGCGGGCGGCACTTGGTCGCGTTCTTCGGCTGCATGTACTACGCGGCGGCACGACCGGCGGAAGTCATCGGTCTCCGTCTCCAGGACTGCGACCTGCCGCGCCGGGGATGGGGCACTCTGCGGCTGCGGGAGACCCGCCCCGCTCGGGGTCGGCCTGGACGGACAGCGGCGAAGCGCACGAGCGACGCGGGCTCTATCGACCCCGGAAAGCGGTCCGCACCGTGCCGATTCCGCCCGATCTTGTGAACCTGTTGCGGTGGCACGTCATGGCGTACGGCGTCGCTCCCGACGGGCGGCTGTTCCGGACGCAACATGGCGGGCTCATCCAGGACACCGGATACGGTGAGGTGTGGGCGGAAGCCCGGGCGCGTGCTCTCACGCCCGCTCAGTGCGCGTCGCTGTTGGCAAAGCGTCCATATGATCTTCGCCACGCCGCCGTATCCACATGGCTCAGCTCCGGCGTGGAACCACAGGAGGTGGCCGCGCGCGCTGGCCACAGTGTGGCGGTGCTGTTCCGGGTGTACGCGAAGTGTCTGGACGGCGGCGTCGCCACGGCGAACGCCCGGATCGAGCGGGCGCTGAAGAACGGCAGCTAGGAAGGTCAAAGCTGCCCCACACCTGCCCCACACGGACTGGTCAACACCCGAATCAGAGTGAGACACACTGGGAAAAAGCTCCCATAACCCTCAGTTCTCGCCGGTGAACGCCGAAAGGGCCTGCAACCAGCATTGCTGCTGGTCACAGACCCTTTCAGACTTGTGGCGGCGCCAGGATTCGAACCTGGGAAGGCTGAGCCGGCAGATTTACAGTCTGCTCCCTTTGGCCGCTCGGGCACACCGCCGGGGTCTGCCACCAAGTCGAACCGCTATTCGGCGGTGCTCCCTGGCAACGACGTAAACAATACCCGATCCCGAGGGGTGCTCCGCCACCCGATTGATCGGCGCTCGCGAGACGTCGGGTGGCTAGGCTGGTGCGGATGCGGCCTGATCCCCACACCAGGCGCGGCCGCCGTCGCGCGCCGGAACGCATCCCCTTACCCCCCCGATGCAAGGAGCCACAGGACATGGCCGACTCCAGTTTCGACATCGTCTCGAAGGTCGAGCGGCAGGAGGTCGACAACGCCCTCAACCAGGCCGCCAAGGAGGTCTCACAGCGCTATGACTTCAAGGGCGTGGGCGCCTCGATCGCCTGGTCCGGCGAGAAGATCCTGATGCAGGCGAACTCCGAGGAGCGGGTCAAGGCGATCCTCGACGTCTTCCAGTCGAAGCTGATCAAGCGCGGCATCTCGCTGAAGGCGCTGGACGCGGGTGAGCCGCAGCTCTCCGGCAAGGAGTACAAGATCTTCGCGTCGATCGAGGAGGGCATCTCCCAGGAGAACGCGAAGAAGGTCGCGAAGATCATCCGCGACGAGGGCCCCAAGGGTGTGAAGGCCCAGGTGCAGGGCGAGGAACTACGTGTCAGCTCCAAGAGCCGCGACGACCTTCAGGCCGTGATCGCGCTCCTGAAGGGCCAGGACTTCGACTTCGCGCTCCAGTTCGTTAACTACCGGTAGTCACTGCCGGCCGAGGTACGAAGGAAGGGTGGACGCCTCCGGTGCCCACCCCTCTCGTCTGCTGCCCCGTGGCAGAGGCTCAGTCGCGCGAATTGCCGAACAGCAGGCGATAGACGATCAGCAGGACCAGCGAGCCGCCGATCGCCGCCACCCAGGTCGCACCGTCGTAGAAGTTCTTGGTGATGGGGTGGTCCAGCCAGTGGGCCGATATCCAGCCGCCGAGGAACGCCCCCACGATGCCGATGAGAGTCGTGCCGATGAAGCCGCCCGGGTCGCGTCCCGGCAGCAGGATTTTGGCGATGACGCCGGCCAACAGTCCCAGGATGATCCAACCGATGATGCCCATGCCCTGAACCTGCCCTTCCGCGCTGTGTTCGCACTGTTCCGGCCCTGTGATTTCGTTCTCGGCCGGCTGTGCCGGACAGGCCGTCCGAGCCATCCGCAGATGGCCGTCGCGCGTCTGTTCGTGTCCCGTCGATGACGAGGACGCCACGGCGATACCCCGCGGTTGCGGCGATCAGTAGGGTGCGGCGCATGGCCTCCCCCCTTCCCCGCCTGCGGCGCACGCTGGGCGTACGCGACGCCGTGGTCCTCGGCCTCGGCTCGATGATCGGGGCCGGCGTGTTCTCGGCCCTGGGCCCGGCGGCCCACGCGGCCGGGTCAGGGCTGCTGCCCGGGCTGGCCGTCGCCGCCCTGGTCGCCTACTGCAACGCCATGTCCTCGGCCCGCCTCGCCGCCCGCTACCCACAGTCGGGCGGCACCTATGTGTACGGGCGGGAGCGGCTCGGCGCCTTCTGGGGGTACCTCGCGGGCTGGGCCTTCGTCGTCGGCAAGACGGCGTCGTGCGCCGCGATGGCGCTCACCGTGGGTGCCTACGCCTGGCCAGGTCATGCGCACGTGGTGGCGGTCACGGCGGTGCTGGCACTGACCGCCGTGAACTACGGCGGCATCCAGAAGTCGGCCTGGCTGACGCGGGTGATCGTGGCCGTGGTGCTGGCGGTCCTCGCTTCCGCGGTGGTCGTGTGCCTGACGTCCGGGCGAGCGGACGCCGGGCGGCTGGACATCGGTCTGTCATCGGGTGTGGGCGGCGTGCTTCAGGCGGCCGGCCTGCTGTTCTTCGCGTTCGCCGGGTACGCGCGGATCGCGACCCTCGGCGAGGAGGTACGGGACCCGGCGCGCACCATTCCGCGCGCGATTCCGCTGGCCCTGGGTATCGCGCTGGTGGTGTACACGTGCGTGGCGGTGGCCGGCCTCTCCGTGTTCGGCGCCGACGCGCTGGGACGTGCTGGGGCGCCGCTGGCCGACGCGGTGCGGGCGGCCGGGGTGCCCAGGCTGGTACCCGTGGTGCGGGTGGGGGCAGCGGTGGCCGCGCTCGGGTCGCTGCTTGCACTGATCCTAGGGGTGTCACGCACCATGCTCGCCATGGCCCGTGACGGCCATCTGCCTCGGGCGCTGGCCGCCGTGCATCCGCGTTTCCAGGTTCCGCACCGCGCGGAGCTGGCCGTCGGCGCGGTGGTCGCCGTGGCGGCGGCGACGGTGGACGTCCGGGGGGCCATCGGTTTCTCCTCCTTCGGTGTGCTGGCGTACTACGCGGTGGCCAACGCCTCGGCCTGGACACTCGATCCGGCCCCGCGAGCCCGCGTGGTTCCGGTGATAGGCCTGCTGGGCTGTGCGGCGCTCGCTTTCGCGCTGCCGGTGGTGTCGGTGGCCGCGGGAGCGGCCGTACTCGCCGTGGGCGCGTTGGCGTACGCCGTACGGCGGTGGGTGACGGCTCGGTAGCCGACGGCTGCAGCCTGCGGCGTACGACGACGAACGCCGACTCGGTGGGCGACGGCTCGGTGGGCGGTCACAGCGGTCTGCGAGCTGGAGTCTGCGGCGAAGAGCAGCGCCACGGCAGGCGCGGCGCCCCACTCGGGAGGTCAGGCCTCTCAGAAGGCCTGCCCCGAAGCCGGAACCGTGCGTATCCGGAAGCCGTCCCACGGCGCCAGATCCGTGCCCTCGTCGGTCTCCTCGTACCAACCCCTGCCGTTCAGCCAGACGCACAGCCAGTCGGTGAGGGTGGGCGCGTCCACGAACCAGGCGCCGTCGGCGCCGTCGGCGTTCGGCTCGTAGAGCAGAACCGCGGCCTCCGGGGTACGGCAGTCCACGCACGCGTACATACCGCAGCCCCAGTGGGATATCGGCAGGACGCCCTCCGGCCAGGGCCACTCCGGGTTCTTGCGGCCGTATTCGCGGTTGGTGAGGTACTGGGCGACGGCGGCCGGTTCGCCGGAGGGGGCGCCGTCGAGCAGGGGCAGCAGGCCGTACGACGGGCCGAAGCCTCCGTCGCCCACCTGCTCGTAGAGCGCGGCGAGGAGGGGTGGCAGAGGGAAGCCAAGGGCCTCCTGGGCGCGGTCGAGCGTGGCCACGTCGACCGGAGCGGGGAGCGAAGGCCAGCCCCACGGACGGGAGCCGCGGGCCTGTACGGCCACCCGTGTCAGCAACTGCTCGATCTCGGTCATGGCTTCATGATGCAGGCCGCCACTGACAATCGCGGCTCCCTGTGGACAACCCCCGGCCCGGGTGCGGGCCTGTGCACAACTCGTCTGCGGCAAGGGCCGGATGAGGTGTGGTCAGCGGGCCGCGAACGGCTGGTCCGTGGGCACGACCTCGCGTCCCAGCGGGAGCAGGGAGACAGGGATCAGCTTGAAGTTGGCGATGCCGAACGGGATCCCGATGATGGTCAGGCACATCGCCACACCGGTGACGATGTGGGCAAGGGCCAGCCACCAGCCCGCGAGAACCAGCCACAGGACGTTGCCGACACAGGAGGGGGCACCCGCGTCCCGCCGCTCGACGGTCGTGTACCCGAAGGGCCACAGCGCGTACACGCCGATGCGGAACGCGGCTATCCCAAATGGGATGCCGACGATCGTGACGCACAGGATCACGCCCGCCAGTAGGTACCCGAGGAACAGCCAGAAGCCGCTCAGGACGAGCCAAATGACGTTCAGGATGGTCTTCACCGCGGGCTACCTGCCATCTTCTCCAGCCGGGCGATCCGCTCCGCCATGGGCGGATGCGTCGAGAACATCTTGGACACTCCCTGGCCCGGACGGAAGGGGTTCGCGATCATCATGTGGCTCGCGGTCTCGATCCGGGGCTCGGGGGGCAGCGGGAGCTGCTTGGTGCCGGCCTCCAGCTTGCGCAGAGCGCTGGCGAGGGCGAGCGGGTCGCCGGTGAGCTGGGCGCCGGAGGCGTCCGCCTCGTACTCCCGGGAGCGGCTGATGGCGAGTTGGATGAGGGTGGCGGCGAGCGGGCCCAGGATCATGATCAGCAGCATGCCGAGGAGGCCGGGGCCGTCGTCGTCGTCCGAGCGACCGACCGGGATCAGCCACGCGAAGTTGACGAGGAACATGATCACCGAGGCGAGGGCGCCGGCGACGGACGAGATGAGGATGTCGCGGTTGTAGACGTGGCTGAGCTCGTGGCCGATCACACCTCGCAGTTCGCGCTCGTCCAGAATGCGCAGGATGCCCTCCGTGCAGCACACGGCGGCGTTGCGTGGGTTGCGGCCCGTCGCGAAGGCGTTCGGGGCCTCCGTCGGGGAGATGTACAGGCGGGGCATGGGCTGGCGGGCCTGCGTGGAGAGGTCGCGGACCATCCGGTACAGGACGGGTGCCTCGAATTCGCTCACCGGGCGCGCGCGCATCGCGCGTAGCGCCAGTTTGCCGCTGTTCCAGTACGCGTACGCGTTCGTGCCGAGGGCGACGAGGACCGCGACGATCAGACCCGTCCGGCCGAAGAAGCTGCCGATGACGATGATGAGTGCCGACAGTCCCCCGAGGAGGACTGCCGTCCTGAGTCCGTTGTGCCGGCGGTGCACGGTACGCCCTCCAAGTCGTGCGGCAGGGGAACCCTTTGCCTGCGGTGCTGCCTTCCGATCTGCGTTGCCACCGGTGTCGTGGTGTCACGTCCAGTGGACCCTTCCGCACTGGTCAACGCCAGGCGACAGCCACTAGTTCCCTTGTGTCCGCTGTGCGCCGCGTGAGCCGTACAGGTGAGAGCCGCGTGCAACGCGCGCGTAGTGGTGCGCACGCACGCGTGAAGGGCGTCAGAACAGGCCGGTGCCGGCGAAGCGGAGCACCAGCTGCGGCGCGCCGGAGAGGGCGACGCCGAGAGCGCCGGTGAGGGCGAGCGCGGCGGTGAGGGGGGCCGGAAGGCGGTGCCTGGCGGTCTCGCCTTCGGAGGGGCGGAACAACAGGGCCGTCCACTGGAGGTAGTAGTAGAGGGCGATCACGACGTTGACGGCCATGATGACCGCCAGCCAGCCGAGGCCGGCGTCGACGGCCGCGGAGAAGACGGTGACCTTCGCGAACAGTCCGATGATGCCGGGCGGGAGTCCGGCCAGGCACAGCAGGAAGAAAGCCAGGAGCAGGGCGGTCAGCGGGTTCTTGCCGTACAGGCCGCGGTAGTCGGAGAGCCGGTTAGGTTCCTTCGTACGGCCGACCAGGGCGGCCACCGCGAAGGCGCCGAGGTTCACGGCCGCGTACATGAGGGCGTAGGCGACGGTGGAGCCGATGGCCTTCTGGGGGTCCTTGGCGTATCCGGCGGCGGCGATCGGCACGAGCAGATAGCCGGCCTGGCCGACCGATGACCAGGCGAGCAGCCGTACCGCGCTGTACGCGCGCGTGGCCTGCTGGCGCAGGGCTGCGACGTTGCCGACGGTCATGGTGAGGGCGGCCAGGGCGGCGAGTGCGGGGCCCCAGACGTCGGCGTACGACGGGAAGGCGACGACGGTGACCAGGATCAGGCCGGAGAAGCCGACGGCTTTGCCGACGACGGACAGGTAGGCGGCGATGGGGAGCGGGGCGCCGACGTAGGTGTCGGGGACCCAGAAGTGGAAGGGGACGGCGGCGGTCTTGAAGGCGAAACCCACAAGGGTGAGGACGACACCCGTTTGGGCGAGGGTGTGCAGTTGGCCGTCGACGTGCTGGATGCGGTCGGCGACCTGGGTGAGGTAGAGGCTGCCGGTGGTGGCGTAGACGAAGCTGACGCCCAGGAGGCTGACGGCGGTCGCGGTCACCGAGGACAGGAAGAACTTCAGGGCGGCTTCGGAGGACATCTTGTCGCCGTGCCTGATGCCGACGAGGGCGAAGGCGGGCAGGGAGGCGACCTCCAGGGCGACGATCAGGGTGGCGAGGTCGCGGGAGGCGGGCAGCAGGGCGGCGCCGGCGGCCGAGGAGAGCAGCAGGAACCAGAACTCGCCCTGGGGGTAGCGGCGGTTGCCGTCCTTCAGGGTGGTGACGGACAGCAGGGCTGTGAGCAGGGCGCCGCCGAGCACCAGGAACTGCACGACCAGGGTGAACCGGTCGGCCGTGTAGCTGCACGCGCGCGTGGCGCCCGTCAGGCAGAAGGTGCTGCGGTCGTGATCCAGGAGCGGCAGCAGCAGGACGGCGGCCGCGGCGAGTCCGGCGACCGAGACCCAGCCGAGGAGCGGCTTCCTGGCCTCGGGCACGAACAGGTCGGCGACCAGGACGGCGAGTGCGACGACCGCGGTGAGGGTGGGCGGCCCGACGGCGAGCCAGTCGACGGACTGGACGAGGTCGGCGGCCAGGGGCTGGGCCAGGGCGCTCATCGGGTGCCTCCTGCGAGGAGCTGCTGCACGGCCGGGTCGGTCAGCCCGAGCAGGGCCTTCGGCCACAGTCCGGCGACGACGGTGAGGGCGACGAGCGGGGTCCAGGCCGCGAACTCGTAGGTGCGGACGTCGGCGAGCTTGGGCATGTCGTGCGGTACGGCGCCCATGCAGACGCGGCGGACCACGGTCAGCAGGTACGCGGCCGTCAGAAGGGTGCCGATGGCGGCGATCGCCATGAAGGTCAGGAAGGCGGGGCGGCTGAGGTCGGCGGCGGGCTTGAACGCGCCGAACAGGGCCAGCATCTCGCCCCAGAACCCGGCGAGTCCGGGCAGTCCGAGCGAAGCTACGGCGGCGAAGGCGAGCAGTCCGCCGAGGCGCGGTGCCTTGCCGTACAGTGCGGCACCGCTCGCCTCGGCAAGGGTGTCGAGGTCGGTGGTGCCGGTGCGGTCCTTGAGGCCGCCGACCAGGAAGAACAGCAGGCCGGTGATGAGGCCGTGGGCGATGTTGGCGAACAGGGCGCCGTTCACGCCGGTCGGGGTCATGGTGGCGATGCCGAGCAGGACGAAGCCCATGTGGCCGACGGAGGAGTAGGCGATCAGGCGCTTGAGGTCGCCCTTCGCTCCCCGTTTGGCCAGGTTCAGGCAGGCCAGGGAGCCGTAGATGATCCCGACCACGGCGAAGGCGGCGAGGTACGGCGCGAAGGTGCGGAATCCGTCCGGGGCGACCGGCAGCAGGATCCGGACGAACCCGTACGTACCCATCTTGAGCAGGACACCGGCCAGCAGGACCGAGCCGACGGTCGGCGCGGCGGTGTGGGCGTCCGGCAGCCAGCTGTGCAGGGGCCACATCGGGGTCTTGACGGCGAGCCCGATCCCGATCGCCAGAACGGCGATGACCTGCACGGATGTGGTCAGCGACCGGCCGTTGTCAGTGGCGAGTGCCACCATGTCGAACGTGCCCGCCTTGATGCCGATCAGGAGCAGGCCGAGCAGCATGACGACGGACCCGAGCAGGGTGAAGAGGATGAACTTCCAGGCGGCCTGTGTCCGTCCCTCGCCGCCCCAGCGGGCGATGAGGAAGTACATCGGGATGAGGACCATCTCGAACGCGAGGAAGAACAGCAGCAGGTCGAGGACGGCGAAGCTCGCGAGGGTGCCGGACTCCAGGACGAGCAGGAGTGCGACGAAGGCCTTCGGGGACGGGCCCGCGGGCATGTTGAAGTACGAGTAGAGCGCGCAGAGGAAGGTCAGCAGCGCGGTCAGGACCACGAGGGGGAGGGAAATGCCGTCGACGCCGAGGTGGATGCGCACGTCGAGTGCGGGGATCCAGCTGATGTCGGTCGTGGCCTGCATCCTCGACGGATGGTCGTGGTCGAAGCCGAGCGCGAGGACGATCGCGGCGATGAGGATCACGCCGGTCACGGTCACGCCGTGGCGGAGCACGGCCTGCTCTGGTGACTTCCCCTTCAGCCCGGGCGGGGCGGGGAGCAGGGCGGCGACGGCGCCGAGAAGCGGGCCGACGACGATCAATGCCAGAAGGAACTGCATCACGGACTCGCTGATATCGATCACGCCTGCTCACGCTCCCGTGGCGACGAGGAGGACGGCGACCGCCAGGACGACGGTGCCGGCGAGCAGCGCGCTCACATAGGTCTGGACGTTGCCGGTCTGGGCCCGCCGTACCGCGGCGCCGAGCAGCCGAGGTGCGGCGGCTGCGCCGCGGACGTAGGTGTCGACGACCTCGCGGTCGAGGAACTGGACAAGGCTCGCCGCGGCCAGGACCGGGCGGACGAACAGCACGTCGTACACGGCGTCCAGGTGGAAGCCTTCGGCGGCGGGCCGGCGCAGCGGTCCGAGCAGCAGCCTGGCGGGGTCCGCCGGGTCGGGTGCGTAGGCCACGTCGCCGAACGCCGGCTCGTGGGTGGCGATGGCCTCGGCCTCGACCAGTCCGGCGTCGCCCTCGGCGTGCGCGGCGACGGCGCCGATCGGGGCGCGGGCGGCCAGCGCCCTGGTGCGCTGCCATGCGCCGTAGGTGACGAGTCCGCCGACAAGTGCGAGGCCGGTGCCGAGGATCGAGGTGGTGAGGGTCGGGGTGAGGTCGCGGCCGTCGAACCAGCCGGGCAGCGACCGGTAGGCGAACCCGCCGAAGGCGAGGGACGGGACGGCCAGGACCCACAGCACCACGGTCATGGACAGCGGCTGCCGGCCGTGGTCCGGGGCATCGGTTCCCCGGCCGCGGAAGGCGAGCAGCCACAACCGGGTCGCGTACGCGGCGGTGAGTACGGCGGTGACCAGGCCGGCGACGAGGACGATCCAGCCGGCGCTGCCGGGGGCGTGCGCGGTGTGGCCGGTAGCCGCATGTTCGGCGGCAACCAGGACGGACTCCTTGGAGAAGAAGCCGCTGAAGGGCGGGATCGCGGCGAGCGCGAGGAGCGCAACGGTCATCGTCCAGTAGGCGTCCGGGACGCGTTCGCGCAGGCCGGAAGTGCGGGACATGACGGCCAGCGAGTTGGTGCCGGCGGCGTGGATGATCACGCCGGCCGCGAGGAACAGCAGTGCCTTGAAGGCGCCGTGGGACAGGAGGTGGAAGACGGCGGCACCGCGGTCACCGACGGCGAGGGCGCCGGTCATGTAGCCGAGCTGACCGATCGTCGAGTAGGCGAGGACGCGCTTGATGTCGTCCTGGGCGAGGGCGGCGAGGGCCGAACCGACCATCGTGACGGCGCCCATGACGGCGAGGACGATCATCACAGCCGCACTGGCCTCGAAGACCGGAAGGAGGCGGGCGACGAAGTAGACACCGGCGGCGACCATCGTGGCCGCGTGGATCAGCGCGGAGATTGGGGTCGGGCCCGCCATGGCGTCGGGGAGCCAGGTGTGCAGCGGGAACTGCGCCGACTTGCCCGCCACGCCGCACAGGAGCAGCAGGGCGACCAGGGCCGGATGGTGCAGTCCGCCGTTCGCGACGGTGCCGAGGACGGTGGTGATGCGGAAGGACCCGGCGTCGGTGGCGAGCGCGAACAGGCCGATCAGGAACGGCACGTCGCCGAGCTTGGTGACCAGGAAGGCCTTGATGGAGGCGGCGCGGGCCTCGGGGGTCTCCCAGTAGTGGCCGACCAGGAAGTAGGAGCAGATGCCCATGACTTCCCAGCCGACCAGCAGCACGATCAGATCGCCGGAGTAGACGACCAGCAGCATCGCGGAGGTGAAGAGGGAGACGAGGGCGGCGTACGAGGGGTAGCGCGGGTCGTCGCGCAGGTAGCCGGTCGAATAGATCTGCACACAGGTGGCGACGAAGGCGACCAGGACGGCGACAAGGGCGGCGAAGCCGTCGATGTGCAGGGCGAGTTCGATCGGGACCGAGCCGGTCGGGGTGAGCTGGGTGTGGGCGTCGACGGCCCGGCCGCCGCCCTGGTCGACGGCGACCGTGATGGCCAGCGCGAGCGCGGCGAGCGTCGGCAGGACCGCGAGCGGGCGGACGAAGCCGGGGGCCGAGCGTCCCACGAGCAGGCCGGCCGCGGCGGCCAGGAAGGGCAGGAGGGGGACGAGGACGGCGAGGTGGGTCGTGGTCACGCGGTGGCCTCAGCCTTCTCGTCGGCCGTCCCGTCCGTGGGCGTGCCGTGCTCGTGGCCCTCGGCGGTGTCGCGGAGCCGGTCGATGGCGGAGGTGCCGCGGTTGCGGTAGACGGAGAGGACGATCGCCAGGCCGATGCCGATCTCGGCGGCGGCGATGGCGATGGTGAACAGGGTCAGCGCCTGGCCGGAGTGGAGGGTGTCCCGGGCGGTCTTGCTCAGCCACACGTCGAAGGCGACGAGGTTGAGGTTGACGGCGTTGAGCATCAGCTCGACCGACATCAGTACCAGGATCGCGTTGCGGCGGGCGAGGACGCCGTACAGGCCGGTGCAGAAGAGGAGGGCGGAGAGGACGGCGGGATAGGCGAGGTGCATCAGCGGACGCCTTCCTGCTCGATCGGGTGAATCCCGGAATCCGTGACGGAAGGGGAACTCTGCGTGACGGGCCGGCCGTTCACAGGGGGCGGGGCCGAGTCCGCCTTCGCCTTCCGGGACAGGACGATCGCGCCGACCAGGGCAGCGAGGAGAAGCACGGAGAGGGCCTCGAAGGGCAGGACCCAGTACTGGAAGAGGCTCTGGCCGGTGACCTTCGTCGAACCGGCGGCGGCGCCGTCCAGGTCGATCCAGGTGGCGCGGAAGGCGTCCACGACCACCCAGACCAGGGCGGCCGCGGCGGCCACGGCGACGGCCAGCGCCGCCCAGCGGTTCCCGGAGTCGGCGTCCGGGGAGCGGCCGATCGGGGCCTTGGTGAGCATCAGACCGAAGAGAAGGAGGACGACTACGGAACCCACATAGATGAGGACCTGCACCCAGGCGATGAATTCGGCGGTCAGCAGCAGGTATTCGACAGCGAGACCACCGAGGGTGACCACCAGCCACAGGGCGGCGTGCACCAGCTGGTGGGTGGTCACCATGACGAGGGCGGCGCCGAAGGTGACCAGGGCGACGAGGAGGAAGGCGATCTCCACGCCGGTCGGGGACAGGAAGCCGTGCGGCGCCTGGGCGAGGAAGGTCACGACTCCCCCTCCCCCGGCTCGGCCTGGGCGGCGGCGAGCTTCTCGGCGGTCTTTCGGGCGGCGGCGATCTCCTTCGGTTCCTCCGCGCCGGGGTCGAGGGCGGGCGGGGCCGGGACCGTCCACATCCACTCGCGGAGCTTGTCTCGCTCGTGGGTGAGGTCACGGATGTCGGTCTCGGCGTACTCGAACTCCGGGGACCAGAACAGGGCGTCGAAAGGACAGACCTCGATGCAGATACCGCAGTACATGCACAGGGAGAAGTCGATGGCGAAGCGGTCCAGGACGTTGCGGCTGCGTTCGCGGCCGCCCGGGGTCGCCGCCGGGACGGTCTCCTTGTGGGAGTCGATGTAGATGCACCAGTCGGGGCACTCACGGGCGCAGAGCATGCAGACCGTGCAGTTCTCCTCGAACAGGCCGATCACACCGCGGGTGCGGGGCGGGAGCTCGGGCAGGGCGTCCGGGTACTGCTCGGTGACCGATTTCCGGGTCATCGTGCGCAGGGTGACGGCCAGGCCCTTGGCGAGGCCGCTGCCGGGGATGGGGGCCATGGTTAGGAGATCACCACCTTGACGATGCCGGTGAGGGCGATCTGAGCGAGAGAAAGGGGGACGAGGAGGGTCCAGGAGAACTTCTGCAGCTGGTCCTCGCGCAGGCGGGGGTAGGTCACGCGGAGCCAGATCACGACGAAGGCAAGGAGCGCCGTCTTCAGGAGGGTCCACAGCCAGCCGAGGCCGTCGGCTCCCCACGGGCCGTGCCAGCCGCCCAGGAAGAGGACGGTGGTCAGGCCGCACAGGACGACGATCCCGGCGTACTCGGCGAGCAGGAACAGCGCGAAGCGCAGGCCGGTGTACTCGGTGTACGCGCCGAAGATGATCTCCGTGTCGGCGACGGGCATGTCGAAGGGGGGCCGCTGGAGCTCCGCGAGACCGGCGACGAAGAAGACCAGCCCTCCGGTGATCTGCCAGGGCAGCCACCACCAGTGGAAGGCCCCGACGATGCCCGGCAGGGAGACCGTACCGGCCGCCATCGCCACGGAGGCGGCGGCGAGCAGCATGGGAAGTTCGTAGGCGAGTAGCTGGGCGGCGGTGCGCAGGCCGCCGAGGAGGGAGAACTTGTTGGCACTGGCCCAGCCGGCCATGAGCGAGCCGAGGACACCGACGCCCATCACGGCCAGCACGAAGAACACACCCGCGTCCAGAACCTGGCCGACGGCACCCTCGCCGGGGCCGATCGGGATGGCGAGCAGCACAAGCAGATACGGCAGGAGGGCCACCGCGGGCGCCAACTGGAAAATACGGCGGTCCGCGCCCGCCGGAACCACGTCCTCCTTCTGCGCGAACTTCACGCCGTCGGCGATCAGCTGGGCCCAGCCGTGGAAACCACCGGCGTACATCGGGCCGAGGCGGCCCTGCATATGGGCCATCACCTTGTGCTCGGTCTGACCGACGATCAGGGGGAAGGTGAGGAAGACGACGAACACGACGAGGAGTCGCAGGGCGACGTCCAGAGCGTCGTTCACTGCGGGCCTCCTTGGCGGTCGTCGTGGGGGGCGGATTGTTCGGGGGTGGCGGTGTCCGGCGTGGCGTTGTCCGGGGTCGCGGCCGGGGCTTCAGGGCTGGGAGGAGCGTCGGGGGCGAAGGCTTCGGAGGCCGGGGCCTCAGAGGCGGGGGAGTCGGAGGCTGAGGCGTCGGAGGTGTCGGGGGGTGAAGTCTCAGGTTCGGCGGCCTCAGCGTCCTCAGCGGCCTCGGGAACCTCTGGGGTCTCGGGCGCGGCAGGTTTCGGCTCGGCCGCGTCCGGTGCGGTCGGCCCAGGCGTGGCCGACTCAGACGGTGCCGACTCAGGGTCAGCTGAATCCTGCGCCGTCGGCTCAGGTCCAGCCGGCTCCTGCGGCATCGGCTCCCCCGCCCCCGCCCCCGCCTTCTTGGCCTCCGGCCCGGCCCCGCGTGTCTCGGTCGCCTCGGTCGGCTCGCCCGGCCCGGCCGACGTAGCCCGCCGCTCTTCGCCTCCAGGTTCGTCGAAGGCCGGGCGGGCGTGGTGCCACGGAGCGTCGGCGCTGCGTGGGGTCGAGGGGCGGGCCGGGGTGGCGGGTTCTGCCGGCGGTGTCGTCTGCTGCGTGCGCTGCGACGCGGAGCCGCCCGAGGCGGTACGTGCCCGGCGCGGCCCCCGGGGAGCGGCGGCCGTCGGCTCCTCCGCCGGAGCGGTCTCGTCTGCTGCGGATGCCGCGCGCTGCGAGGCGGAACCCTCGCTCACGCTCCGCCCCCGGCGCGGAGCCGCCGATGGCTGCCCCCCAGAAGCGCCCGGTTGGGGAGCAGGAGCCTCTCCCGCACTCAGCCCCCGGTCCGCAGCCGCCGACGGCTGCCCCGCAGAGGTGGCTCGCTGGGAAGCGGACCCCTCGCCCGCACTCCGCCCCCGACGCGGGATGGGCGTCGGCTGTGCCTCGACGGGCGCGTCCGCCGCAGGCGTCGGGGCCGCCGTGCCCGCCCCGGCTGTCTGGCTGGCCGAGCCCTCCGCTGCTGTGCGGGAGCGCCGTACCGGGCGTTCGCCGGGCTCGCGGGCCGGGCGTTCGCCGGTGGGGCGGCCTGCCGCGGCTCGGGCGGGGCGGGCGGGCGCAGGGGGGAGCTGGCCTTTCAGGGGACCCCATTCGTTGGGGTCGGGGACGCCTGGGGGCAGCATCTGGCGACGCCTGGGGCCGCCGTGGTCGGACTCGCCGGGTTCCTTGGCGCCCGGCCAGGCCTTGGCGACACGGGCCGCCAGGACGAAGTCCTTGCGAAGGGGGTGGCCCTCAAAGGTTTCCGGAAGGAGGAGATGGTCCAGGCCGGGGTGGCCGGAGAAGCGGACGCCGAACATCTCGTGGGTCTCGCGTTCGTGCCAGCGGGCGCCCGCGTAGACGCCGACGGCGGACGGGAGTTCGGGGGCGGAGTGCGGCACGGTCGTACGCAGGAGGAGGCGGCGGACCGGGGCGAGGGCGATGACGTGAGCGGAGACTCGGAAGCCGGTGCCGGGTTCGTCGACCGCGCTCAGCCAGTCGAAGAAGGTGCAGGTCAGCGTCGTACGAGCGGTCTCCAGGGCAGCGAGCCAGGAGGAGGGAGGGACATCGACCGTGAGGACCTCGTAGGACTCCTCGGCCGTGGCGTCCGTGCCGAAGAGTTCGTCCACGGGGGCGGGGAGCCAGCCGGTGGGGGCGGTCATCGCGTGTCCCCTTCGGCGGCGGGGGCCGGCGGCCGCACCAGGCCGCTCTGGAGGGCCGCGGCGGACGGGCGGGGGGTGTCGTAGCGCTCGCCCAGGGACTCCGCGGCGATCTTCTCCTGGAGTTTGAGGATGCCCTGGAGGAGGGCCTCGGGGCGCGGCGGGCAGCCGGGGACGTAGACGTCGACCGGGATGATCTGGTCGACGCCCTTGGTGACGGAGTAGGAGTCCCAGTACGGGCCGCCGCAGTTGCTGCACGCGCCGAAGGAGATGACGTACTTGGGCTCGGGCATCTGCTCGTACAGACGCTTGACCGCCGGGGCCATCTTGTCGGTGACCGTGCCCGAGACCACCATGAGGTCGGCCTGGCGGGGGCCCGGCGCGAAGGGAATCACCCCGAGGCGGATGAAGTCGTGGCGGGCCATCGACGCGGCGATGAACTCGATCGCGCAGCAGGCGAGGCCGAAGTTGAAGACCCAGAGCGAGTATCGGCGGCCCCAGTTGAGGACGACCTTCATCGGCTCGGGGGCGAGACGGGCGAGCGCGCCCAACCGTTTCGGTTCCGGGAGCAGCACGGGCTCCGACGGCGTCACGTCCATGTCAGGACGCCCTTCTTGTATGCGTACAGCAGGCCGACGGCGAGGAAGCCGAGGAAGACGAACATCTCCACGAGCGTGGTGGCGCCGTAGCCGGGGGCGGCGAAGACCGTCGCCCAGGGGAACAGGAAGATCGAGTCGACCGCGAAGATGACGTAGAGGAAGGCGTAGACGTAGTAGCGGACCTGGGTGTGTGCCCAGCCCTCGCCGACGGGGTCGACACCGCACTCGTAGGTCAGGAGTTTCTCGGGCGTGGGGACCACGGGGCGCAGTAGCCGGCCGGCTCCGAAGGCGGCGGCGACGAAGAGCACGCCGATGAGTGTCAGCAGTCCCACGACCGAGTAGGACGCGAAGTAGTCCGCGGCGACGACCACGGTCGGCTCACCACTCACCGTCTCCCACATCGTCCGTCCCCTCACTCCCTCGACAGACAACGGGCCGGCCCCGGCCCCGCGTCGTAACCTCAGTCAACTCTTGATTCGACGATCTGTACGCACGGGAGTCTAGGCCCTGATAAAGACACGGTAAGCAGCCCGTCACACGGTGAGACGTGACAGCGGGGCGACTGGTGGGGTTTTCCCCAGGGTGGCCCGGGCGGCGGACTCCATGGCATTGCGTCACGGCACACGGCACGCTGACGCATATGACCGCACCCGCACCCCGATCCACCAGCCTGGCCGACGGCGGAGAAGACCGCGACCGGCTGCCGCCCGTCCGCTTCGCCTACGACGGTCACACCTGGAAGGAGATCGCGCACCTCCTGCTGAACCTGCCGATAGCGCTGTTCGGCTTCATCTATGTGTTCACGTCGGTGTGGGTGAGCGGCGTGCTGACGATCACCGTGGTCGGCATCCCGCTGCTCGCCGGCACGCTGGTGGGCGCCCGGCAGCTGGGGAAGCTGGAGCGGGCACGCGCGCGTGCGCTGCTCGGGGTGCGGGTGGAGGAGCCGACTCCGCTGCCGTGGTCCAAGCGGGGTGCGCGCACTCAACGGCTGTGGATGGCGCTGAAGGATCCGGTGGGCTGGCGGACCCTGCTGTACGACTTCATCCGGTTGCCCTGGGGCATCCTCACCTTCTGCATCGTGTTGACGTCGTTGTTCGTGCTGTGGCCGGTGCTGCCGTTCATCGCGCGTGGGCTGGCGAACGCGGACCGGGCGATGGTCCGGGGTCTGCTGTCGCCCTCCGACGAGCTGGAGCGCCGGATCGCCGAG
Organism: Streptomyces sp. NPDC096040; assembly: GCF_040303265.1. Taxonomy (NCBI): domain Bacteria; kingdom Bacillati; phylum Actinomycetota; class Actinomycetes; order Kitasatosporales; family Streptomycetaceae; genus Streptomyces; species Streptomyces sp. NPDC096040. The sequence continues at coordinate 85,541 of NZ_JBEOTA010000026.1, read as the reverse complement.
CTGGAGTCGGACCGGGGGGTCGTGGTGGACACGGCCGCCGCCGACCTGCGGCGTATCGAACGGGATCTGCACGACGGGGCGCAGGCCCGTCTCGTCAACCTCGCCATGGGGCTCGGTCTGGCGAAGGAGAAGCTGCTGGAGGATCCCGACGGGGCCGCCGCGATGGTCGAGGAAGCGCACGGCGAGGTGAAGCTGGCCCTGCGGGAGCTCAGGGACCTCGCCCGGGGCATCCACCCGGCGGTGCTGACCGACCGGGGGCTGGACGCGGCGCTGTCCTCGGTCGCCTCGCGCTGCACGGTACCGGTCCAGGTGACCGCCGACCTGCCGTCCAGACCGGCGCCCGCGATCGAGGGCATCGCCTATTTCACCGTCTCCGAGCTGCTGCAGAACATCAGCAAGCACAGCGGGGCGCGCAGCGCCTCGGTCGACGTGTGGCGCGCCGACGACCGGCTGCTGATCCAGGTACGGGACGACGGTCGCGGCGGCGCGAGCCTGGACGGCGGCACCGGGATGCGCGGGCTCGCCGACCGGTTGGGGGCGGTGGACGGCCTGTTCGTCGTCGACTCTCCGGCCGGCGGTCCCACGACGGTCACCGCCGAGCTGCCCTGGCGCGACCGCGGGTAGGACCGGGAGGTAGGGAAAACCCCCCGTTCAAGATGCCGACGGCCTCCATGGTTCGTGGACCTGCGGCACAGCAGGGTGGAGGTACGGCAGGGACAGGCCTGACGGGACGGGCTGGGACAGCACAGGACGGACGGGACGGCACCGATGGCCACGGAGTACGGGCACGGGCACGGATACGGATACGAGCAGGACCACGGATACGGGCAGGATCGCGGGTACGGCCACGGTCCGTACGGTGAGCCTCGGCATCGGGTGCCGGCCGTGCTGCGGGCGCCGTTCGAGGCGCGCAGCTGGCGTGAGTTCGCCTATGTGCTGCTGGGCTTTCCGATCGGTGTCGCGCTGTTCGTGTGGACCGTGACGATGCTGTCCCTCGGTGTCGGTCTGCTGGTGACCTTCATCGGGATCCCCCTGCTGGCCGCGGCCCTCGCCGGCTGCCGTGGCTTCGGGGCGCTGGAGCGGACGCGGGCGCGCGGGCTGCTAGGCCTGGAGGTGGCCGACCCGGAACCGTTGCGGATGCGCAAGCCCGGGGTGATGGCGTGGATCGGCGCGGTGCTGAAGAGCGGCACGTCCTGGCGGCATCTGCTGTACGCGGTCCTCCAGTTCCCCTGGTCGATGTTCTCCTTCGTCGTCGCGCTCAACTTCTGGGCGTACGGCTGGGCCCTGCTGACGTACCCGTTGTGGTTCTGGGTCTTTCCGATGTACGCCGGGCAGGGCGGTCTTCAGCTGTACGGCGACTCCCATCACAGCGTCTATCTCGACAACCCGTTCGAGATCACCGTGACCGCGCTGGTGGGGCTGTTGTTCACGCTGGCCACGCCGTGGATCGTGCGGGCGCTGACGCTGGTGGACCGGCTGATGGTGCACGGGCTGCTCGGGCCCTCGAAGCTGGCGTCACGGGTGGTGGAGCTGGAGTCCGGCCGGGGGGTGGTCGTCGACACGGCCGCGGCCGACCTGCGGCGCATCGAGCGGGATCTGCACGACGGGGCGCAGGCGCGGCTGGTGGCGCTGGCCATGGATCTGGGGCTGGCGAAGGAGAAGCTGCGGGAGGATCCGCAGGTCGCGGCGCGGATGGTGGACGAGGCGCACGGTGAGGTGAAGACCGCGCTGCAGGAGTTGCGGGACCTGGCCCGGGGGATCCATCCGGCGGTGCTGACCGACCGGGGGCTGGATGCGGCGCTGTCGGCGGTGGCCTCGCGGTGCACGGTGCCGGTGCAGGTGGAGGTCGACCTGGCGGAGCGGCCGGCGGCGGCGATCGAGGGGATCGCGTACTTCACGGTGTCCGAGTTGCTGCAGAACATCAGCAAGCACGCGCGGGCGAGTGCGGCGGCGGTGGATGTGTGGCGGAGCGAGGACCGGTTGATGTTGCAGGTCGTGGACGACGGGGTGGGGGGTGCGGACACGGCGAGGGGGTCGGGGCTGGCGGGTCTGGCCGAGCGGCTGGACGCGGTCGACGGGATCCTGGTGGTGGACTCGCCGGTGGGCGGGCCCACGCGCGTGACGGCGGAGCTGCCCTGGCGGGGCTGAGGGCACGGATTTCCGCCCCCTGGCGGATTCCGTCCCCGGGCCCTGGCGGATCCGCCCCCGGGCGGGTTTCCGTCCCGGGACGGGTTTCCGTCCCCGGGGCGGGTTTCCGTCTCCTTGCGGATCCGCCCCCAGGCGGATTTCCGTCCCCCCGGCGGATCCGCCCCCCGGCAGATTTCCGTCCCCCGGCCGATCCGCCCCCCGGCAGATTTCCGTCCCCCGGCCGATCCGCCCCCCGGCAGATTTCCGTCCCCCGGCCGATCCGCCCCCCGGCAGATTTCCGTCCCCCGGCCGATCCGCCCCCCCGGCAGATTTCCGTCCCCCGGCCGATCCGCCCCCCGGCAGATTTCCGTCCCCCGGCCGATCCGCCCCCCGGCAGATTTCCGTCCCCTGGCCGATCCGCCCCCGCCGCCCTTGCCCGTCCCATCCCCACGAGGGCGCGCCCCTTCGGCCGCCGCTCCTGGGGGCTGCCGCCCCCAGCCCCCCGCTTCGACCCGAACCCCGAACGGCCTCGTCCTGTAACGCCGGACGCGCTGGACAGGAGGGTGTATCTCGGACGCCGGGCGGGCTTATTTGGCTCGTCTCCTCTCATGACCCCGGCGCGCTTCGATCCGAATGCTGGAATGCTGGTCTTTCGGACAGGGCAGGCATGTACGCCGGACGGGGTGTGGGGGGCCGGGAGATCGTGGAGGACAGGGTGCGGGTGGTCATCGCCGAGGATTCAGTGCTGCTCAGAGAGGGGCTGACCCGGCTGTTGACCGACCGCGGACATGACGTCGTCGCGGGCGTCGGCGACGCCGAGGCGCTGGTCAAGACCATCGCCGATCTCCATGCACAGGGCGCGATGCCGGACGTGGTGGTGGCGGACGTACGGATGCCGCCGACGCACACCGACGAGGGTGTGCGAGCCGCCGTACGGCTACGGAAGGCACATCCGGAGCTCGGGGTGCTGGTGCTCTCGCAGTACGTGGAGGAGCGCTACGCCACCGAACTGCTGGCCGGTTCCAGCCGGGGCGTGGGCTATCTGCTGAAGGACCGGGTCGCCGAGGTGCGGGAGTTCGTTGACGCGGTCGTGCGGGTCGCCGAGGGCGGTACCGCGCTCGACCCCGAGGTGGTCGCGCAGCTGCTAGGGCGCAGCCGTAAGCAGGACGTGCTGGCCGGGCTGACCCCGCGGGAGCGGGAGGTGCTGGGGCTGATGGCCGAGGGGCGGACCAACTCGGCGATCGCGCGGCAGCTGGTCGTGAGCGACGGAGCCGTCGAGAAGCACGTCAGCAACATCTTCCTCAAGCTGGGGCTCTCCCAGAGCGACGGTGACCACCGGCGCGTTCTGGCCGTTCTGACCTATCTGAACTCCTGACGGGACCGACACCGTGTCGGAACCGGAAGGCAGCCAGGGGGAGGGAAAATCATGACAAGTCAGGGCGACAGGTCGTCTCAAAGCGCCGTCCATCATGTGAGCAGGCGCGGGAAGGTGACCCTAACCGACGTAGGGTTGAACGTGGGATGGTCCGTGGGACGACCACGCCCGGACAGCCGCCTCGAAGGAGGTCCAGTTCAGTGACCAGCCAGGTCAGCAGGACAACGGAACAGGCCGACGGAACCGTCGTAGGAGAACAGCGCAGGCCGGGCGGCGTGAAGGCCGTCCGGCGCCTGGATCGGGTGATCATCCGGTTCGCGGGGGACTCGGGTGACGGTATGCAGCTCACCGGTGACCGGTTCACGTCGGAGACCGCGTCCTTCGGCAACGATCTGTCGACCCTCCCCAACTTTCCCGCCGAGATCCGTGCCCCTGCAGGCACCCTGCCCGGGGTCTCCTCCTTCCAGTTGCACTTCGCCGACCATGACATCCTCACCCCCGGGGACGCGCCGAACGTGCTGGTCGCGATGAACCCGGCCGCTCTGAAAGCCAATATCGGGGACCTGCCACGCGGCGCGGAGATCATCGTCAACACGGACGAGTTCACCAAACGGGCGATGCAGAAGGTCGGCTACGACACCTCTCCGCTGGAGGACGGCTCGCTGGACGGCTACAGCCTCCATCCGGTGCCGCTGACCACGCTGACCGTGGAAGCCCTCAAAGAATTCGACCTCACCCGTAAAGAGGCCGAGCGCAGCAAGAACATGTTCGCGCTCGGCCTCTTGTCATGGATGTACCACCGGCCCACCGAGGGCACGGAACGCTTCCTCAAGCAGAAGTTCGCCCGTAAGCCCGAGGTCATGAACGCCAACCTGGCGGCCTTCCGCGCGGGCTGGAACTTCGGGGAGACGACCGAGGACTTCGCGGTCTCCTACGAGATCGCCCCGGCGACGACCGCGTTCCCGGTGGGCACCTACCGCAACATCTCGGGGAATCTGGCCCTGGCCTACGGCCTGGTCACCGCGTCCCGCCAGGCCGACCTGCCACTGTTCCTCGGCTCGTATCCGATCACCCCGGCCTCCGACATCCTCCACGAACTCTCCAAGCACAAGAACTTCGGTGTGCGGACCTTCCAGGCCGAGGACGAGATCGCCGGGATCGGCGCGGCGCTCGGCGCGGCTTTCGGCGGCTCGCTCGCCGTGACGACCACCTCCGGCCCGGGTGTGGCGCTGAAGGCGGAGACGGTGGGGCTCGCGGTGTCGCTGGAGCTGCCCCTGCTGGTGGTGGACATCCAGCGTGGCGGGCCGTCCACCGGGTTGCCGACCAAGACCGAGCAGGCCGACCTGTTGCAGGCGATGTACGGCCGCAACGGCGAGGCCCCGGTCCCGGTGATCGCCCCGCGGACCCCGGCGGACTGCTTCGACGCGGCGCTGGAGGCGGCCCGGATCGCGCTGACGTACCGAACGCCGGTGATGCTCCTGTCCGACGGCTACCTGGCCAACGGCAGCGAGCCCTGGCGGATCCCGGATCTGGAGGAACTGCCCGACCTACAGGTGCAGTTCGCCCAGGGGCCCAATCACACCCTGGAGGACGGCACCGAGGTGTTCTGGCCGTACAAACGCGACCCGCAGACGCTGGCCCGTCCGTGGGCCATCCCGGGCACGCCCGGTCTCGAACACCGTATCGGCGGCATCGAGAAGCAGGACGGCTCGGGCAACATCTCCTACGACCCCGCCAACCACGACTTCATGGTCCGCACCCGGCAGGCCAAGATCGACGGCATCGCCGTCCCGGATGTGGAGGTCGACGACCCGGACGGGGCGCGGACCCTGGTCCTGGGCTGGGGCTCGACCTACGGGCCGATCACCGCTGCGGTACGGCGGCTGCGCCGGGCCGGCGAGTCGATCGCGCAGGCGCATCTGCGCCACCTCAACCCCTTCCCCCGCAACCTCGGTGCGGTCCTGGGCGGTTACGACAAGGTGGTGATCCCCGAGATGAACCTCGGTCAGCTCGCCACCCTCATCCGGGCGAAGTACCTCGTGGACGCGCATTCGTACAACCAGGTCAACGGCATGCCGTTCAAGGCGGAGCAACTCGCCGAGGCGCTCAAGGAGGCCATCCATGACTGACGCCGCCGACGGACTGCTCCAGCTCGTCCCCAAGGCCGAGGCCAGACAGTCCATGAAGGACTTCAAGTCCGACCAGGAGGTGCGCTGGTGCCCGGGCTGCGGTGACTACGCGATCCTGGCCGCCGTACAGGGGTTCATGCCGGAGCTGGGGCTGGCGAAGGAGAACATCGTCTTCGTCTCCGGGATCGGCTGCTCCTCCCGCTTCCCGTACTACATGAACACCTACGGGATGCACTCCATCCACGGCCGCGCCCCCGCCATCGCCACCGGGCTCGCCACCTCCCGCCGCGACCTGTCCGTGTGGGTGGTCACCGGTGACGGCGACGCCCTCTCCATCGGTGGCAACCACCTCATCCACGCCCTGCGCCGCAACGTCAACCTGAAGATCCTCCTCTTCAACAACCGGATCTACGGGTTGACGAAGGGACAGTACTCACCGACCTCCGAGGTCGGGAAAATCACCAAGTCGACACCGATGGGCTCCCTGGACGCCCCGTTCAACCCGGTGTCGCTGGCGATCGGCGCCGAGGCGTCCTTCGTGGCCCGCACGATCGACTCCGACCGCAAGCACCTGACCCAGGTGCTGCGCCAGGCCGCCGCCCACCCGGGCACGGCCCTGATCGAGATCTACCAGAACTGCAACATCTTCAACGACGGCGCCTTCGACACCCTCAAGGACAAGCAGTCCGCCGAGGAAGCGGTGATCCGCCTGGAACACGGACAGCCCATCCGCTTCGGCACCGACGGCATGCGCGGAGTCGTACGCGACCGGCTCACCGGCGACCTGACGGTGGTCGACGTGACTCCGGACAACGAGTCCGAGATCCTCGTCCACGACGCCCACTCCCCCTCCCCCACCACGGCCTTCGCGCTGTCCCGGCTGGCCGACCCGGACACCCTGCACCACACACCCCTCGGCGTCTTCCGCTCGGTGGAACGGCCCGTCTACGACTCCCAGATGTCCGCGCAACTGGACACAGCGGTGGAGGAGCACGGCAAGGGCGACCTGGCGGCACTGCTGGCCGGCGGGGACACCTGGACGGTCGTTGGCTGACCCTCGGTAGTGCGAGCAGTGAGTGCGGGCCCGGACGCTGCGTCCGGGCCCGCTTCGTGCTCAGGCGCGCTTCGCCTCGTCGTACGCCTCCCGGGCCCGGGTCACGTCCGCCATCCGCCGCTCCGTCCAGAGCGCCAGGTCCCGTACCTGCCAGGCCGCCTCGCGGCCGAGATCGGTGAGGGAGTAGTCGACGCGGGGCGGGATGACGGGCTTGGCGTCCCGGTGGACGAGGCCGTCGCGTTCCAGGGTCTGGAGGGTCTGGGTGAGCATCTTCTCGCTGACCCTGCCGATGGCGCGGCGCAGTTCGCTGAAGCGGTGGGCACGGTCGAGGAGCTGGATCAGGACCAGGACGCCCCAGCGGCTGGTGACGTGCTCCAGGACCAGGCGGTGCGGGCACATCGCCTCGCCGACGACGTGCGTGCCGGCCCGCGCACCGGGCGCGTCGGGGCGGTGTTCGACTTCAGAGGTACTTACGGCCATGCCAGTACCTTACTTCAAAGTGGGTACTTTCTTTTGGTTAGCGCACCTCGTAGGGTTAGTGGCATCGGAACCCCACAAGGAGATGGCAGACCATGAGCATCGTTGTCACCGGAGCCACCGGACACCTCGGCCGTCACGTCGTGACGCAGCTGCTGGAGAAGGTCCCGGCCGAGCAGATCACCGCCGTCGTGCGCGACGAGGCCAAGGCCGCCGACTTCGCCGCCCGGGGCGTGAAGATCGCCGTCGCGGACTACAACTCCCCCGGGACCTTCGACGGTCTCTTCGCCGCCGGTGACAAGGTGCTGCTGATCTCGGGCAACGAGTTCGACAAGGGCCGCCCGCAGCAGCACAAGGTCGTCATCGACGCGGCCAAGGCGGCCGGTGTGGCCCTGCTCGCCTACACCAGCGCGCCGGGCAGCCTGAAGGCGTCGCTGGTGGACGACCACCGCGCCACCGAGGAGGCACTGCTCGCCTCCGGCCTGCCGTACGCCCTGCTGCGCAACGGCTGGTACCACGAGAACTACACCGAGAACCTCGCCCCCGTCCTGGAGCACAACGCCGTCGTCGCGGCCGCCGGCGACGGCCGGGTCTCCTCGGCCTCCCGCGCGGACTACGCGGCCGCCGCCGTCGCCGTACTGACCGGCGAGGGCCACGAGAACCAGACGTACGAGCTGGGCGGCGACGTCGCCTGGAGCTTCGCGGAGTACGCGGCGGAGATCGCGCGGCAGACCGGCAAGGAGATCGCCTACAACTCGGTGCCCGGCGAGGTGCTCCAGTCCATCCTGACCGGCGCGGGGATGCCCGAGCCGTTCGCCGCGATCATGGTCGGCGTCGACGCGTCGATCGCCAAGGGCGAGCTGGTCGTCGACTCCGGCGACCTCTCCCGCCTGACCGGCCGCCCGACCTCCCCGATCTCCGAGGCCGTCGCGGCCGGCCTCAAGTAGGCCCTGACCCAAGCAGGCCCTGACCCAAGCAGGCCCCGAGAGGCCTGGAGAGGCACCGCGCGTTTCCACCCCCGTCTGTCATGACCGTATGCCGATACGGCCATGACAGACGGGGGTGCTCGGCGTTACCTTCGTCCCGGTGTGCTGGAGAGCTGGGCGTGAGGGGCGTGAGGAGGGCCGATGGCCGAGATATCGAGGGGTGAGCGGCGGGCGGGGCTGGTGAACGGCTTCGCGGCCTACGGAATGTGGGGCCTGGTCCCCCTCTTCTGGCCGCTGCTGAAGCCCGCCGGATCCCTGGAGATCCTGGCCCACCGGATGGTCTGGTCCCTGGCCTTCGTCGCCGTCGCGCTGGCCTTCGTACGACGCTGGGCCTGGGCCGGTGAGCTGCTGCGGCAGCCGCGCCGACTGGCACTGGTGACGGTCGCCGCCGCCGTGATCACCGTCAACTGGGGTGTCTACATCTGGGCCGTGAACTCCGGGCACGTCGTGGAGGCCTCGCTCGGCTACTTCATCAACCCCCTGGTGACCATCGCCATGGGTGTACTGCTGCTGAAGGAGCGGCTGCGGCCCGCGCAGTGGACGGCGGTGGGCGTGGGTTTCGCCGCCGTGGTCGTACTGACCGTGGGTTACGGGCAGCCGCCGTGGATCTCGCTCGTCCTCGCCTTCTCCTTCGCCACCTACGGCCTCGTCAAGAAGAAGGTCAACCTCGGCGGCATCGAGTCACTCGCCGCGGAGACGGCGATCCAGTTCCTGCCCGCGCTCGGCTATCTGCTGTGGCTGGCCGGCCACGGCCGTTCCAGCTTCGTCAACGACGGTGCCGGGCACGCCGCCCTGCTGGCCTCCACCGGCATCGTCACCGCGCTCCCGCTGGTCTGCTTCGGCGCCGCCGCGATCCGCGTCCCGCTCTCCACGCTCGGTCTGCTGCAGTACCTGGCGCCGGTCTTCCAGTTCCTGCTCGGCATCCTCTACTTCCACGAGGCCATGCCCGCCGAACGCTGGGCCGGCTTCGCCCTGGTCTGGGTCGCCCTCGCCCTGCTCACCTGGGACGCGCTGCGCACCGCCCACCGGTCCGCGCGTGCGCTCGCGGCGGCGCCCGTACCACGGCCGGTGACTGCGGCCGCGGAGACTCCCACAAGTCAGGTGTGAGGCCCACGGCCTTCGGCTATAAGTGGGCGGCATGACGCAGACGCCCGCACCCCTGCACTGGAAACTCGTCGTCGACGCCCGCGACCCGCACGCGCAGGCCGACTTCTGGGCCGCGGCGCTGCACTATGTGGCCGAGGACAACAGCGCGTTGGTCGAACGTCTGCTGGAGCTGGGCGCGCTGCCCGGCGTGGCGACCGTGGAGTACCACGGCCGTGCCGCCTTCCGTGACCTCATGGCCGTACGGCATCCAGACGATCCGTTCGACCAGGAGCGCGGGACCGGGCTGGGCCGGCGGCTGCTTTTCCAGCGGGTACCGGAAGGGAAGTCCGGCAAGAACCGGCTCCATATAGACCTGCACGCCGAGGCGGGGAAGCGGTCGGATGAAGTGACGCGGCTCGAAGGGCTGGGCGCGACGGTGCTGCGGCATGTGTCCGAGCCGGCCGGGGCGTGGACGGTGATGGCCGACCCGGAGGGCAACGAGTTCTGCGTGCAGTGACACGCTCAGGGATGCAGCGGCTGAGCTCCGGCTCCGGTGACTGACGCTCCGGATGCGGTGACCGACGTTCAGACGTTCTCGGAGGCGCGGCGGGCGCGTTCGGTGAGGCGGCCCATCCGGGCGCGGGCGGAATCCAGTTCCTCCGGGTCGTCGGCGGCCGGGCCGTCCTCGGTGGTGAGCTGCGCCCACAGGTCGATCAGGTCGCGGCCGAGGCGCAGCCCGTGCTCCGGGTCGCGCACCGCGCGCCAGGCCGTGGCCGCGCTCCGCACGTTCCCGTACGCCCCCTCGCCGTCCCGTGCCTGCCGGCGCTGCCGGGCCAGGTCGAGGGAGAGGTGGAAGGCGCGCAGCGGGTCGCCCGCCAGGTAGGCGATGTAGGCGGTCAGCTCGCGCAGGTGCAACACCTCGACGTGACCGTCGCCGAGGGTCGCGGAGGCCTCGGCGACGGTGCGCTCCGCGAGTTCGGCCGCCACTTCGATACGGCCCGCCCGGACGGCCTCGTTGATCCGCGACACCGGCTCGGTGAGCAGCGCGGCCCCCTCCGCTGTCACGGTCCCGGGCTCGTCCCCGAGCACCTCCTCGGCGACAGCGTCGAACCCGCGGGCGGGGGTGTGCCTGGGATCGGGTTCGAGGGCGCGGGCGGATTCGGGTGCTACGAGGGGTCCTATGAGGGAGTCCATGAGGGGTTCTGTACGGGGGGTGACGCGAGGATCGTTCCGGGGCACCGACTGGGGCCCGGTGACGGCCTGAGCGGGTATGACGGCGGGGGCCGCCGGGGCGGGTGTCCCGTCCATGACGGGCGGCGGGCCGAACACCCCGGTCGGCGGCTGGACCGTGCCCGGCGCCGTCGGTTCGGCCACCGGCGGAGCCGGGACCGCACGCAGCGGGAACGAGGGGGGCACCTCCGTGACCGCCGCCCCTGCGGCCGGCGTGCCCGTAGCCGCCGCCTCCGCCACCGGCGTGCCCGTGACCGCCCTGCCCGTGACCGCCGTGCCCGTGACCGCCGTGGTCGCGGCCGCCGTGGCCGGCGACTCGTCTACGGCGCGCAGGAGATGCGGCGGCCTGTCCCGATGGGGCTGCTGTGCCGCCTCCGGGGGTGCTGTGGGCGCGTTCGGCGCACCGGACGGCCCCATCTGTTCCGGATCGCCGGTGAAGCTGCTGGAGCCGTCCAGGTTCACCTCGAGGCGGACGACATAGCCGATGCGGCTGTCGTGGACGGTGGCGAGGACGGGACGGCCGCCGGCGTGGGCGAGGCGCTGGAGGTGGTTGAGGACCGCCTGCTGGGGCTCCTCACCGGGCGCCGGGAACAGCGGTACGCCGTCCACGGTCGCGGCGCCGCCCGTCACGCGGACCTCGACCGGTTCCGCCGGCCGGTCGGTCTGCTGAGCTTCCCGCTTCGTCTCGCGGCTGAGTCGGGACATCGGCCCTCATTCCCCCGGCGTCACCGTCCGGTCGTACCCGTGCGTACGGTCAAGTCTGGCCGCTCCCCTCGGCTCACGCGTCACCGCGACGTCACAGCCTCGCATCAGGAAGGGGCCGCCCGCCGTGGCCCGGCGGCACCACCCCTGGCCAAGTTGAATGCATGCGCATATGATGCACACAACTTTATTCTTCGTGCGCCGCTCACCTGGGGGATCTTGTGACTCGCCGCTTCCTGTTCGTACTGGGCAGTGCCCGCGCCGACGGCAACACCGAACGCCTGGCCCGCCGAGCCGCCGAACAACTGCCCGAGGGCGTCGAACAGCAGTGGATCAGCCTGGCCGACCATCCGCTGCCGGACTTCGTGGACCTGCGACGCGACGCCGACCACGTGCGGGCGCCCTCGCACACCAACGCCGGTCTGCTGCTCGACGCCACACTGGCGGCAACCGACATCGTGATCGCCTCGCCGGTGTACTGGTACTCGGTGTCCGGTCTCACCAAGCGCTACCTGGACTACTGGTCGGGCTGGCTGCGCATCCCTGATCTCGATTTCAGGGCGACCCTGACGGGCCGCACCCTGTGGGGGGTGGCAGTGCTGGCGGACCACGAGCCGTCCGTCGCGGACCCGTACGCCGGCCTGCTCCACAACTCGGCCGCCTACATGGGCATGCGTTTCGGCGGGGTACTGCTCGGCAACGGCAGCGCGCGAGGTGATGTCCTCAAGGACACGGAGGCGCTGGCGCGGGCAAAGGATTTCTTCGCCGGGGAGGCGCCCCTGGCCCGATTCGCGGTGGGTGAGGCTTCCGCCGCCGCTACGCCGTGATGTCCTTCGTCGTGAACCGCGCCCAGGCCGCCGACCCGAACACCGCCACGTACAGGGCCTGCAGCTCCAGGTTCCTGACCAGGTCGTCCCAGTAGACGGGGTCGCGCACCAGGTCGGCGAAGGACAGCCAGTAGTGGGAGAAGAAGTACGGCTGGAGCGCGTGCAACTGGGGGATCTGGTCGAGGATCTGGATGGTGATCAGCAGGCCGACGGTGGTCGCCATCGCCGCGATACCGCTGTTGGTCAGCGTGGACACGAACAGGCCCAGCGCCGCTATACCGGTCAGGGAGGCCGCCACCATCAGGGCGATCAGCAGAGCCCGGCCGAGGCCCTCGGTGAAGGAGATCTGGGTGCCGGAGATGGTGGTCAGGTCGCCGAGCGGGAAGAGGATCGCACCGACGGCGAGGGCGGAGGCGGCCACCACCAGGGTGGCCAGCAGACAGAAGGCCATGGTCGCCGCGTACTTGGTGAGCAGCAGACGGGTGCGGCCGGCCGGGGCGACCAGCAGATAGCGCAGGGTGCCCGCGTTGGCCTCGCCGGCGACGGCGTCGCCGGCCACTACCCCGACGGCCATCGGCAGGAAGAACGGGAGGGTCGCGGCCAGTGCCGTGAACACGAGGAACAGGCCGTTGTTGGTGATCTGCGCGATGAACGCCGGGCCACCACCACCGCCACCACCCCCGCCGACCTGGTCGTCGCCTCGCGTCTCGATCTTGACGGCGACCCCGATCAGGACGGGCACCGCCGCCAGTACGCCGAGCAGCGCGAGGGTGCGCCAGCGCCGCAGGGTGATGGCCAGCTCGCTGCGGAGCAGGCCGAGTGTCCACAGCGGGTTCGGCCGGACGGTCGTTCCCTCTACGACCGCCACGTCAGCCCGCGACATCGAAGCCCTCCCCGGTCAGCGCTACGAACGCGTCCTCCAGCGAGGCCCGTTCGAGAGTGAAGCCGCGCACGCGCACGCCCGCCGAGACGAGCGCCGCGTTGACCTCGGCGAGGTCGCGTTCGGGCGGCTCGCCGCTCACCCGGTCCTCGGCGGTGACGAGGTCCACGACGCCCTGTTCCTTGAGCACCCGGGCCGCCTCGCCGGTGTCCGGGGTGGTCACCACGAGCCGGCCGCGCGCCCCGGCCGCCAGGTCGGCCACCGCGCCCTGGGTGATCAGCCTGCCCTGCGCCATCACGGCCGCGTGCGTGCAGACCTGCTCGATCTCGTCGAGGAGGTGGGAGGAGAGGAAGACCGTCGTGCCGTCCCCGGCCAGCTCCCGCACCAGGGAACGGATCTCCCGCATGCCCTGCGGGTCGAGGCCGTTGGTCGGCTCGTCCAGGACCAGCAGCCTGCGGGGCTGGAGCAGTGCGGCGGCCAGCCCCAGCCGCTGCTTCATGCCCAGGGAGTAGGCCTTCGCCTTCTTCGCGGCGGCGGCCGTCAGCCCCACCCGCTCCAGCGCGGCCTCGACGCGGGCGCGCCGGGTGCGCGGGTCGGCGGTCGGGTCGGCGGCGTCGTACCGCAGCAGATTGTCGCGGCCGGAGAGGAAGCCGTACAGCGCCGGGCCCTCGATGAGGGCGCCGACCTGGGGCAGTACGACGCGTGAGGCGCGCGGCATCGGGTGGCCCAGGACGCGGGCCGTGCCCGAGGTGGGTGTGATCAGGCCCATCAGCATGCGAATGGTGGTGGTCTTGCCGGAGCCGTTCGGACCGAGGAAGCCGAAGACGCTGCCCACCGGGACGGTCAGGTCGAGACCGTCCACGGCGAGCTGTCCCCCGTAGCGTTTGGTGAGGCCGCGGGTGTCGATGACGCTCGCGCGTGCCGGGTCGTCCTGGCCCGGGTCATCCTGCCCCGGGTCCTCCGACTCCCGGTCCGTGGCGGACGGTTGGTCCATCGGCTCCCTCGATTCGTCGTGCGGGGTGGGTACTCACGGTACCCACCCCGCCCTGCGCTACCCCGCGTTCGCCGCCTTCACCAGGGCCGCCTTGTCCACCGCGCCGACGTACACCTTGCCGCCGTCCGTGACCAGGGCGTTGATCAGCCGGGTGGAGAGGACCGTGCCCTTGCCGAACTTGCCGGAGACCGGGTCGCCGAGCGAGCCGAGGAAGCCGCCCAGGTCGCCGCCGCCGGAAGCGGAGCCGGTGGGCAGTCCGCCCTTGCTGCCGGTGTCGAGGACGGCTATGGAGTTCCAGCCCTTGCCGAGCACGTCGAAGCCGTTCTTGCCGAGCTCCTCGGGTGTGCTCCGGCCGGGCGTCTTGGTGATCTTGTCACCCTTGTCACCCTTGTGTGCCTTGTCGAGGCTGTCGCCCTGGGTGACCTTGGCGCCCTTGGGCGGGGTGAAGTCGAAGGTCGAGGCGGTCGGCTTCGCGAAGCTGACCTGGGTGTAACCGGCGTCGATCACGGCCGCGCCGCCACCCGACGGGGTGAGCGTGAACTTCAGCGGGGTTCCGGTCTTGGCGTCCACCGCGATGCTGATCGCGCCGACCGTCGTACCGGACTGCTTGGGCTTGATGACGAGCCGGTAGGCGTCGCGGCCGGCCACCTGGGCGGTGCCGTCGACCTTCACCGACGTGGTGTCGTCGACCGACTTGAGGACCTCGTCGGCGAAGTCCTTGGGCGTGGCCGGGGTTTCGTGCCGCTCCGCCTTGCCGGAGTCGGCGGCGGTGGAGTGGTAGACCTCGTTGGACTTGCTGTCGTAGCCCCACACGTCCGTGCCGTTGTGGATGAGGCTGTACTCGGCGCCGCTCTCCAGCAGCGACACCTTCTGCCTCTCGGGGCCGTCAGCGGCCACGCGCAGTGTGTGCGTGCCGGAGGCCAGCTCGGTGAGCTTGGTCGACGGGTCGGCGGACGAGCCGTCGCCGCCGCCCTGGGCCGCGCCGGACATCAGGCCGCTCTCCAGACCGCCGAGGTCGGGCAGCCCGAGGTCGGTGCTGATCTTCACCGTGCCGGACAGCTGCTGCACGTCCGACTTGGCGATCTTGTTGATGAGTTCCTGCGCGGTGATCTTCGGCAGGTTGGGGTCGCCGGAGTCGGCGAGCGCCGGGACCAGCCCGATCGTGGCCGCGGCCACGCCCACCACGGTGACCGGAACGACGTACCGTGCGGCTTTGCGCCGCCGCTGGGCGCGCAGCTCGTCGTCGGCCTGCGCGGCCCCCGTGCTGTCGTCGGTTTCGTACGGTGCCATGTGTGCCTTACCTCCGTCGTCGGCGGCGGCTGTGCTCGCACGTGTCCCACCCTGAGCCGCCATTCTCACCCGAATCGGTGAGTGGTGGTGATTTCCGTGGTTTCCATCTCACCAAATCGCAGCCACAGAAGCGTCAGACCCGGGAGCCAACTCCGCGTACGCCTGCGGTATGACACAAGGGTGGAGGCGCCTCCCCCGACCCGTAGGGGTCGTGCGGGGAAGGCGCCTCCTGCCACGCGCAATAGTCACTCAGGGTTGCCGCACGAACACGTAGTCGGCCTGATAGGGGACGCCGACGACGGCACCCGGGGTGCAGGTGCCGGCCGGGGCGACGCCGCCGGCGGTGTTCAGGCGCAGGACCTCACCGGTGTGCGCGAGCAGTCCGTGCTTCTTGCCCGACTGGGTGGCCATGAGGTCGAGCTCTGGGATGTTGCCGTTGCCGTTCGCCGTCTTGGTCAGGACGGCTCCGGTGACCGCGCTGCCGTCGGGTGCGGCCCACTGCGGGGTGCCGGAGTTGGGTGCGACGTAAGAGTGCCGGATGCCGAAGCCGAGCTTGGCGCTGACGTCACGCTGGGCGAAGGCGTAGCCTCCGCCGTCGGCCGCCTTGCACTCGTAGATCTGCTTGCCCGTGACGACGGAGGCCTGGAAGCCCCCGCTCCTGAGGTCGGAGACGGTGGTGACGGCGTGCAGCCGGCCGCGGACCGCCCCGCCCGGGAACTCGGCGGTGTGCAGGTTGGCGTAGAAGGCTCCGGGGTCGGTGGTGAGCTGCTGGAGCAGGGCCTTGTCGGTGACCTTGACGCTGCCGGTGAGGCGGTGACCCTTGGCCGTCTTCAGCAGCTTCCCGAAGTCGATCTTCACCCCGCCATTGGTGCCCTGGGCGCCCTGGTGGATGTGCAGGGCGGTCGGCCTGCCGGTACCGCGCCAGGTCACGGCGACGGTCACCTTGTCTCCCTTGACCTCGATGAACTCCAGCGCGGTGCCGTCCTCGTCCCCGGCGGCGGGCCCACCGGCAACGGGCACCTCGTTGGCGCCACGCAGACTGGCGACGAGGACGGCGGAGTCGGTGGAGCCCTGACTGGTGGAGCTGTGGCTGTGGCTGGTGGGGCTGTGGCTGGTGACGGCGAACGCCGGGACGACGGCACCACCGAGAGCGGTCACAGTGACGACGGCGGCGACGAGGCTCTTGCGACGCGTTGCGTTGATGACCATCAATCCGTTTTCTCCCCCTTTGGCAGCCGACGCCCCCTGCGTCGGCTTCTGAGAGGAAGTACGAAACGGTCCTAGATTGAACTCAGTCCAGTAATGTGACATGCGTCACGAATGCGCCCCTTGGGCTTGGCCAGGGAGCTGGAGGGCTATCCCGCCCGGTGCACCACCGCGTCGCACAGTTCCAGGAGGGAAACCTTCGCATCGCACTCCGCCAGCGGGGTCAGCGCGGCCCGGGCCTCCTCGGCGTACCTGACCGTGTCCCGGCGCGCCTGCTCCAGCGCCGGATGCGCCCGCAGGGCGGTCAGGGCCTCCGCGTGCCGCGCGTCGTCCGTGAGGTCGGAGTCCAGCAGCTCACACAGCGCGACGTCCTCGGCCAGCCCCAGCCGGGCCGCCCGCTCCCGCAGCCGTAGCACCGGAAGCGTGGGAATGCCCTCGCGGAGGTCGGTTCCCGGGGTCTTGCCGGACTCGCGGGAGTCGGAGGCGATGTCCAGGACGTCGTCGGCGAGCTGGAAGGCGACACCGAGGCGTTCGCCGTACTGGGTGAGGACGTCCACGACCGTCTCGTCGGCACCGGACATCATCGCGCCGAAGCGGCAGGAGACCGCCACCAGCGAGCCGGTCTTGCCGGCCAGCACGTCGAGGTAGTGGTCGACCGGGTCACGCCCGTCCGACGGCCCGGCCGTCTCCAGGATCTGGCCCGTCACCAGCCTTTCGAACGCGAGGGCCTGGACCCGCACCGCTTCGGGTCCGAGGTCGGCGAGGATCTGCGAGGCGCGGGCGAACAGGAAGTCACCCGTGAGAACGGCGACCGAGTTGCCCCAGCGAGTGTTGGCGCTGTCGACACCGCGCCGCACGGCGGCCTCGTCCATGACGTCGTCGTGGTACAGCGTGGCGAGATGGGTCAGCTCGACGACCACGGCCGACGGCACGACGCCCGGCGCGTACGGGTCACCGAACTGCGCGGCCAGCATCACCAGCAGCGGCCGGAACCGCTTCCCGCCGGCCCGCACGAGGTGCTGCGCGGCCTCCGTGATGAAGGGGACCTCACTTTTGGTGGCTTCTAGCAAGCCCTCCTCGACAGCCGTCAATCCGGCCTGGACATCGGCTTCCAGAGCCTGGTCCCGCACGCTCAGCCCGAACGGCCCGACGGTCACGAGGGGTCTCCTGTCTGCTGGTGTCCACTGGCGATTACACGGTTTGTCGATAGGTCGCTGCCATCACTCAAGTCAGCGTATCCGGTCAGGTTTCGATCACCGAGGGCGCCCATCGTTACACCCCGGGCACTATCGGATCACGACCGGTATGTTTTTGATCAGCCGATACGACCTGACATCCAATGACTTAACAGGAAGTACCGCCAGTTGTCCCGAACCGGGGCTCAAGTCGTGTCCCGGGCCGGAGGGCGAACCGCGTCCCGGACCAGCGCCGTCACCGGGTCGGACGGCGGGCCGTCCCACAGAGCCCCGACCACGGACGGCCATGTCTTCTCCGACCGACGTCACCTGCCCGGAGGTACCCCCTCCGCGGCCCGTCAAAGCCGACGGGGTTCAGATCGAGTCGATCCGTACCCGTACATCCGTCCCCTACAAGACCACGCACGACGACCTCCGCACCCCCCTTCATCCCCTTCGCCGTCCGAACGTCGTTCCCACGGGCGTGGTGCCCACGGACGGACGAGACCGCCCCCGCGCCGCTCGAAGACCTCCCCCGCCGAGCTCACCGACCGGACGGGCCCGCGCGGCCGCCGGCGCCGACCGTGCCCGATGGGTCATGGACATGCCTCGGCCGGCCGGCAGGCCCCGCGACCGTCGAGCGGCCGACATCCCCCGGGACGGCTGCATCTCGCTCCGGGTGACGACCCTCGCACCCGAGCCGCTCAAAGCGGTCGCCGTGGCCTACTCCACGGACGGCCGCTATGACAACGACGTGTGGGGCGGCGGAGGTTCCCCTCTCACGGTGGACACGCGCGCGTGGACTGCCGCCTCGCCCGCCGCCGGGTCGGCGGGCCCGCCCATCCCTCCCCCAACGTGACCGGAATCATGTACGCCCGCCGGGGCCCACGCACTTGAATTCCACGCCTGCTCCGCGGACTTGGCCGACCCGTCGCCGTCGAGGAATCCGAACGGACGTAGCCGTCGGGCGCCGACCTTCCGGCGCCGCGCTCGATCAGCGGCACGCGCGCGTACCCGGACCGTACGGAGTTCACGAGGGGCGCGCCGGAGATGCACACGACCGGATGAACCATCTGAACAGATGGACTGGACGAGCAGCGCCCACTGCCGACCCGCACCCGGTCGGGCCCGCCGGTTCGCCTACCGAGCCGGAATTCCGCCGAATTAGACAATTCGGGCAATACCCGAAATCGCCTGTGATGCACACCACTCCGCTTACCCCAATTAGGGCAATCCGCACGAATGACGGCCGAACGCTTTTCCATCGATGCCCGGAAAAACGGATTTCACGAATCGCCTATGTCGGATTTGCCGCGATTGCCACTTCGTGAAGTGGGTCACGTTGGTCGGGAGGCCGTAAAAGCCAGGACGAACCTTTCTTTCCGTTTCCTGTGGGCGAGTTGAGGCTTGGCAGCCGCAAAGGATCAAGTACCCCATACGACTCAGATCAAGGTCAATCGGTGTGTTGTGTGAATCCAGCACTTGTTCCGGACATGTGCTCTCGCATACGTTCCCGCTCGCCGGGCGGACGCCGAATCCTGCCGCCGCCCGTCGTGACCCATCGACGAGTCCATTCGCACGGCAGGAGCGGGGGATCCAGGTAAGTCGCGGGACCGGGCGGCCGACGTCAACGACGGACGTCGTACCGGAACGGCTAGGGGTGAAGTCGCCTCGCCTTCGGGCGGTGCGGCCGGGCACTCCCCGCGCCCGAACCCGACAGCTCACCTCGTAGGCGACGGAGAGGAACTTCGCCATGTCTGCTGCCGATCAGCACCGCCGTCCCCGCCGTAACCGCGTCGTCCGCACGCTTGCCATCGCCGGCACCGGCGCCGCCGTTCTCGCCCTCCCGCTCATCGGGGCGACCACCGCCTCCGCCGCCACCTCCACCTCGACGGCCTCGACGACGCTCGCCGGGTACCCGAACAACCTCGACGGCTGGATCCGCGAGTCGCTCGCGATCATGGCTGAAAAGAAGATCCCGGGCAGCTACAACGGCATCTACCGCAACGTGATCCGTGAGTCCTCCGGCAACCCGCGGGCCATCAACCTCTGGGACTCCAACGCGGCCGCCGGCATCCCGTCCAAGGGGCTGCTCCAGGTGATCGACCCGACGTTCAGCGCGTACCACGTGGCCGGCACGTCGTTCGACATATACGACCCGGTCGCGAACATCACCGCCGCCTGCAACTACGCCGCCGCGCGGTACGGCTCGATCGACAACGTGCACGGCGCGTACTGACCGGCGCCGTCAGCGGAAGAGTCTTTCGAGGACGACGGCGATGCCGTCGTCCTCGTTCGACAAGGTGATCTCGTCGGCCACCGTCTTGAGTTCGGGATGGGCGTTGGCCATCGCCACCCCGTAGGACGCCCAGTCGAACATGGGGATGTCGTTGGGCATGTCCCCGAAGGCGACGGCCTGTTCGCGGCTCAGCCCCAGATGGTCGGCGGCCAGCGCGAGCCCGGTCGCCTTGGTCACCCCGCACGGCTGGAGCTCGACGGTCCCCGGCCCCGACATGGTGACCGTCGCCAGCGACCCCACCACCGAGCGCGCGGTCGCCGCCAGCTCGTCATCGGACAGGGTGTGGTGCCGTAGCAGCACCTTGCTGATGGGCGCGCACCACAGGTCGTCGCGCCGGCCGACGCGCAGCGCGGGCAGCGTGGGGTGCGGCATCAGATAGCCCGGCTCGATGAGCGTGAGCCCGTCCACGCCGTCCTGGTCGACCGCCGCGTACACCTGTCCGACCTCGGCCTCGATCTTGCCGAGGGCGGTCTCCGCCAGCTCCCGGTCCAGGGTGACCGACCACAGCAGCCGGGCTGTGCCGGCGTCGTACACCTGCGCTCCCTGGCCGCAGACCGCGAGTCCCGTGCAGCCGAGGTCGTCCAGGAGGGGGCGCACTCTCGGCGCGGGGCGCCCGGTCACGACGAGATGCCGGGCGCCGGCCCGGCCGGCCCGCGCGAGCGCGGCGAGCGACCGTTCCGACAGGGTGTCGTCGGTGCGCAGCAGCGTGCCGTCCAGGTCGGTGGCGATCAGTGAGTACGGGGTGGGTGCGACCATGATCAGAGAATACGGACAGCACGCCCCTGAGACTCACTGTGCGTTTCGGCCTCAAGTGGCGCCCGCTGCCTCAGTGATGGGGCCTTGTCAGTGGGCCGCGTTACGTTGGCGGTGGGTTGATGGCACCGATCGGACGGGGGCGGCCATGGTGACGGTTGGACCGGGAGACTCCCGCGCGCGTCTGCTGGAATCGGCGTCCGAGGTGCTGGAGCGGTTTCCCCGGGCGCTGCGGCCGGAGATCTACGCCGTCGTTCCGCATCCGGCGTGTCGACGACGGCGAGCTCAGACCGTACGTGGCGGCCGGCTGCAACACCGAGAGCCAGTACGAGGCCGAACGGGACCCGGCGGACCCGGCGAGGCGCGCTGGAACTACGGGCGTTGGATCCTCGGCGGCTTCGAGATGCTCGGCAACTGTCCCGAGGACCCGGTCGGCGGCGTGCTGTCCACCGAGGAGGTCCGGCGGCTCGGACTCTGGTTCGACGGGTACGGCGAGAACGCCGAACTGGACGCGGGGCGCGAGCCGTTGGGGCTGCACTTCGCCGACCCGTGCATACGGCTGGCACATGATCCGCACGGCGGGGGCCGCATCGAGAAGGTCCTCGGGTGACCGCTGCCGGTGGTGGTCTTACATGTACTGCCCGGGATCGGAGGCCGAGGCCACGGAAGCGGCCAATCCGCCCGAGACGATCGAGGAGTTCCTGACCTGGCAGCTGCGGCCGAGGCCGCGTAGCCCCGGGGCGGGGTGGCGGGCCGGCCCCGAGGGCGGGGTGGCAGGCGGGCCCTGGGGGCGGGGTGACAGGCCCCGCCCCCGGAGGTGGGTGTCGGCGCGGATCCAGGGGTGGCTGCCGCCTGGCCCCGAGTGCGGGTGGGCGGGGCCGGATCCGCGAGCGGTGGGCGAGGCGGGCGTCAGGCGTGGGCAGCCGCCAGGTGTTTGGCCAGGCGCGGCGAGGCGAACTCCGTACCGCACACGAACCGCATCACCGGGCCGTACGACGCCGCCGCGGGCAGGCCGGTGAAGTACAGGCCGGGCACGGAGGAGACGTATCCGGCGCCCAGTTTCGGGGCGCCGCGGCTGACTGCGACGCGGGTGCGCAGCTCGGGGCCGAGGAAGTCCATCGCCGCGGTGTCCACGCGGTAGCCGGTGGCGGCGACGACATGGTCGGCGGTGAGCCGGTCGGTACGGCCGTCGTGGGTGCGGACGGTGAGGACCGGGGCGCCGTCGGAGGTGTCGGCGCCGGTCACGCCGGCGACCTCGTGGACCTGGACCTTGCCCTCGAAGCGGTCGCGCAGCCACCAGGCGCCGAGCGGGCCGAGCACCCGGCGGACCAGGTAGTGGCGGGTCCGCGCGGGGAGGTAGCGGTAGGGGTGCGGGTAGTAGCTGAGCGCCCACAGCGACCAGGCCCGGCCGAACGGGGACTCCGGGCGCAGCCGGGGCTGGTCCCAGGGCGGGGCGCCGAAGGTGACCTTGCCGCGCCCGCGTGAGACCACCCGCACCTGGGCGCCCGCCTCGGCCGCGAGAGCCGCCGTCTCCAGCGCGGACTGTCCGGCACCGACGACGATCAGTTCCTTGCCGGAGAAGCGGGTCAGGTCGTGGTGCTGAGAGCTGTGTGAGACGGGGCTCGTGGGCCCGTCCGCCGCCGTTTTCGCGAGCACCGCGGGGAGATGAGCGAGTCCCGACAGGCCGGTGGCGACGACGATCGCGCGGGCGGTGAACGACTCTCCCGAGTCCAACTTCAGTTCGAACCCGGCCGCCTTGTCGCGGTCCACGGAGACCACCCGCACCCGCTCCAGCTCGGGCACCAGCTTCTGCTGGAACCACTCGCCGTAGCCGATGAAGGTCTCCACCGGGATGACGTCCTCGTCGGTCACCAGCCTGCGGATGCCCGCCGCGTCGCAGTAGTCGGCGAGGGTGTGCCCGCGCTGCGGGCAGTCGAGGTTGGAGGCGGCGGGCGTCGACTTCAGGAGCATGCCCTCGGGCATGTGGTCGCGCCAGCTGACCATGGGGTCGCCGAAGACCCGGACGGGGATGCCGCGCGCCCGCAGATGGGCGGCGGTGGACAGGCCGAAGGGCCCGGCACCTATGACTGCTACCGGTTGGATCACGAAGTCCCTCCCCAGGAACGTGGTGCCTACTTCGTGGAGGTGCTGGAGCCGCGGCGGTTGGTGCGCCACAGCTGAAAGAGGTGCTTCGCGCCCGGACGCACGAGGCGGGCGAGCATCGTGACGAACGGCAGCGGGTCGTCACCCGCGAGCCAGGCCAGTTCGGTCCCGCTCGGCCGTTCGGGTGCGTGCGGTGTCGTATAGCCGCTGCGGCGGTAGGCGAGGAGGGCGGGCAGGTCGATGTTCTCCACGACGTACCGGTGACCGGCGCGCTGTTCCCCCTCCGGAACGCGGCGCCCGGTCAGGTCCAGGTGCATGGCGCGGACCACGTCCACCCCCGACTCGCTCTCGAAGAGCCGGAACTGGGCGCCCATGCGCGGGTTGAAGTCGAGCAGCTTGTACTGCCTGTCGCGGCGGTCGAAGCGCAGGTCGAGGTCGATGATGCCGCTGAAGCCGATCTGTTTGATGAAACGAGCGGCGAGGTCGGCGAGTTCCGGGTTGTCGACGACGTACGCGTTCGCCGTCATGCCCGCGTGCGGCGGCCAGGAGCGCACCTTGACGCCGGTGAACAGGGCGCGCGGGTTCGAGTCGGCGTCGAAGTAGGCGTGCACGATCCAGTCCTCGGCATCCTCCCTCGGGAGGTACTCCTGGAGGATGACACCCGGGTGGGTGCCCCAGTCACGCGCGAGAGCGAGCAACCCTTCGCGGGTGGCGATCTTCGTCGTGCCGTTGACTGCGGGTTGCGCGCGCCGGACGAACGCCTCGCGGTTCTTGGCGACGATCGGGAAACGGGCCTTCTCGGCGAAGTCGATGATCTCGTCGTACGACTGCGGGAAGGCGGATGTCGGGCTGGGGATGCCGTGTTCCACGCACAGTTCGTGCAGACCCTGCTTGCTGGCGAGCCGGCGGGGCAGCGCGGACTCCACGCGCGGGAAGAGGAAGCGGTCGCCGAGCGCGTCCTGGTGCTCGGCGATCAGGACGGCGGCCTCCTCATCGGTGGGAATCAGCACGGTCGGCCGGCCGATGCGGCGGCCGATGCGCAGCAGTCCCTCGACCAGATGAGCCGGTTCCTCGGCGCCCGTTGTCGGCCACACGAACGCCCGTTTGAGGTAACGGGAGGAAGCCGCCGGTGTGTAGGCGTCCTCCGTGATCGCGTACATGGGAACGCCCAGGCGGCCCAGGCTGCGAATCGCGCCGACCCCGCCATGGTGCAGCGGATAGTCGCCGAATTTGACGATCAGGCCCGGCACGTCGCGATCCGCTTCGAACGGCATGCTGACGGCATTCCTGGCCACGGGTCCCCCCACGTGTCCCCCCTACGGACCGGATCCACCCCGTCCGTGTCCCCCAAAGGACGCTAAGCCGGAATTGACCCCTCCGACAAGGCTTATTCGGACATTGCGAACTCTTTAGACACTGCCACGACAGCCAACTCACCCGTAACGTGTGGCGCGACCACATGGAATGCCGCGCAACGCCATAGCAACGTCTCCACATACTTGGCCCAGCGCGACACGGATGAGAGCGAGGCAGCCACCCCATGCCCCCCTTGCCCCCCTTCGAGGTCCCCGAGGGTGACCCCTTCGGCCCGCACAATCTCCCGTATGGCGTGTTCTCGACGCCCGAGAACACGGAACGGAGGGTCGGCGTCCGCCTCGGCGACCACGTCCTGGACGCCGGCGCCGCGGCTCTCGCGCTCGGCTCCCCGTACGCGTCACTGCTGGCCCGCCCGACCCTCAACCCACTGCTGGCCGCGGGACGCACCACCTGGTCGGACGTACGGCGCGCCCTGACGGCCTGGGTGACCGTGCCCGCTCACCGCGAGGTACTCGAACCCCTCTTCCACCCGCTGTCCGCGGTGACCCTGCACCTCCCCTTCGAGGTCGCCGACTACGTCGACTTCTACGCCTCCGAGAACCACGCCCGGAACGCCGGCCGCATCTTCCGACCCGACGCCGCCGAACCGCTCACCCCCAACTGGAAGCACCTGCCGATCGGCTACCACGGCCGTGCGGGCACGGTCGTGGTGTCGGGGACGGACGTCGTACGGCCGTCGGGCCAGCGGAAGACGACTTCGGACCCCTCGGAGGCGCCGGTGTTCGGCCCGTCGGTCCGGCTGGACATCGAAGCCGAGGTCGGCTTCGTCGTCGGCGCGCCCTCCGAGCAGGGGCGGCCGGTGGCGCTGAGCGATTTCCGGGAGCACGTGTTCGGGCTCACTCTCCTGAACGACTGGTCGGCGCGCGACATCCAGGCCTGGGAGTACGTCCCGCTCGGCCCTTTTCTCGGCAAGTCGTTCGCCACCTCGGTCTCGGCGTGGATCACCCCGCTGGACGCGCTGGAGGACGCACGGGTCGCCCCGCCCCGCCGGACGCATCCGCTGCTGCCGTATCTCGACGACTCCGCCGAGGAGCCCGCGGGCTACGACCTGCGGATGTCGATCGCGATCAACGGTCAGGTGGTGTCCGAGCCGCCGTTCTCCACCATGTACTGGACCGCCGCGCAGCAACTCGCCCACCTGACCGTCAACGGCGCCTCACTGCGCACCGGCGACCTGTACGGCTCCGGCACGGTGAGCGG
Source organism: Streptomyces sp. NPDC096040 (assembly GCF_040303265.1). Classification (NCBI taxonomy): domain Bacteria; kingdom Bacillati; phylum Actinomycetota; class Actinomycetes; order Kitasatosporales; family Streptomycetaceae; genus Streptomyces; species Streptomyces sp. NPDC096040. The sequence continues at coordinate 60,271 of NZ_JBEOTA010000026.1, read as the reverse complement.
TACGGATCCCGGGGAACTCGGGTCGCTCCTGGAGCTCACCTGGAACGGGCGGGACCCGCTCGAACTCCCGGACGGCAAGCGGACGTACCTGGAGGACGGCGACGTGGTGACGCTGGCCGCGTGGGCGCCGGGCCCGGGCGGTAGCCGGGTGGGGCTCGGGGAGGTCAGCGGGCGGATCGTGGCGGCGTGAGAGGCGGTCGGATCGCAGAGCGCTTGCAGGAGTAGGGCCGCGCCCACTGCCGGGGTTTGGGCAGTAGGGCACCCGGATCCTCGTCGGTACCTGACTCGGGGTGCTCCGTCCCGTCATACTGACGGGACACGCACCATGCGAGGCGCCCGCACGCGCACCATGCGAGGCGACGGCGCACGCATTACGTGATGCGTCGGCGCACGCACCCTGTCGCGCAACGGCGCATCACCCCCGCACCACCCACCACCCGCGCACCTCTCCGACAGGAAACGGAGCCTCGGCATGACCGTCTGCCTGCTCCTGCTGAGCGTCGTCGCCCTGACGGCTGCGGTGCCCGCGCCGCGTGCGCTGGTGCAGGCCCTGTGGCCCGAACGGGAACCGGTGGTCGCGCTGTGGGTCTGGCAGTGCCTGGTCGCCACCGTGTTGATGTGCTGCCTGACCGCACTCGTCCTGGGCGCGGCGGCCGTCTTCCACACCGTGCGCGACCGGGTGTTCGCGCCGGCGCCACCGGCGGTCACCGCGGCGTACGACCTCTCCGTCGCGCCCCCGTGGGCGGTCGCCCTCACGGTGCTGCTCGCCTGCGGGGCCGCGTGGACGACGGCGATGCTCGCCCGCGAACTGGTCGAGGCCCGGCGGCACCGCGACCAGACCCGCGCACACCTGCGCGAACGGGCACCGGAACTGCCGGCGGGGCTGCCTGCGGCACGCGGACCAATGCTGGTGCTGGAGGACGAATACCCGGACGCCTGGTGGATGCCCGGGCATCCACCGCAGCTGGTCGTGACCACCGGGGCACTGCACCGCCTTACCGACCACCAGCTCGACGCCGTACTCACCCACGAGCGGGGCCACGCCCGCGCACACCACGACTGGCTGCTCCACCTGTCCAGTGCACTGGCCACAGGCTTCCCGCGGGTGCCGCTCTTCTCCCACTTCTGCGACCAGACCCACCGGCTCGTCGAACTCGCCGCCGACGACGCGGCATCCCGCCGCTGCGGCCACCTCACGACCGCACTGGCGCTGATCGAACTGAACCAGCACCGCGGAGTCCTGTCCTGCGCGTCGAGCCGCCGACTGCTCGGCGAGCGGGTCGACCGCCTCCTGGAACCACCACCACGGCTGCTGCGCCGCCAGCGGGCCCTGACGACGACAGTGGCCGCACTGGTACCCCTGCTGCCCCTGCTGATCACGTTCGCACCGGGGCTGACGGCGCTCGGGTAGGGGACCTGCCGCCGGCGACCTGCCGGACGCGGGGAACTTCGACCAGACCCGTGAACGGTTGACCGAGTTCGTGTCGATGCGCGGGCGATCGGCTTCAGGCATGGGAAGCGGCTGGCCTGGAGGACGGCTGTCCCACACCAGCCGGGCCCATCGAACGCCGACGTCCGCAAAGCGGCCGTCCTCGCTCTGACCCGGCACGCCGGTGTCGAAGAGGCCCGTGCGGCGCTGGCCACGGCGACGGCGGACGCGGACGTCAGGGCGTACGCGGCGCGGGGTCTCTGAGCAGGGTCCGCGCGCCGGGCCGGCTCGGGCTATATCCAGTCGTCCGGCTCCGGCTCCGCGTCCATCTCGGGCCAGTGGTCCTCGTCCCCGGTCCCCGCCGCCGGGGACGGGGACGGAGACGGGGACGGGGACGGGGAGGACGGTGCCTTCAGGGAGGCCAGTACACCGAGCACGCCCTCCCCGTACGTCATGAGCTTCTTCTCGCCCACGCCGCCGACGGTGGCCAGTTCGGCGATCGTCTCGGGCCATCGGCCGACGATCTCCCGGAGCGTGGCGTCGTGGAAGATCACGTACGCCGGTACGCCCTGTTCGCGGGCCTGTTCGGCACGCCAGGCGCGCAGTGCCTCGAAGGCGGGGAGCAGGTCCTCGGGCAGCTCTGCCACAGCTGCCTTCGCCTTGCCCTTGCCGGAGGACCCGGAGGATCCGGACGTCCCGGAGGACCGGGAGACCACCGGTTTCTTCGGCTCCTTGCGGAGTGGAACGTCCCGTTCCCTCCGCAGTACCGTGCCACTGGCCTCGGTGAGCACCAGCGTGCCGTACTCGCCCTCGACGGCCAGCAGTCCCTGGGCGAGCAGTTGCCGGACGACGCTTCGCCATTCGCCTTCGTCGAGGTCGGTGCCGATACCGAAGACGGACAGCTGGTCGTGGTCGAACTGTATGACCTTGCCGGTGCGCTTGCCGAGCAGGATGTCGACGATCTGGACGGCGCCGAACTTCTGCCCGCGTTCGCGCTGCAGTCGTACCACCGTGGAGAGGACCTTCTGGGCGGCGACGGTGCCGTCCCAGGTCTCCGGCGGGATGAGGCAGGTGTCGCAGTTGCCGCAGCCCTCCCGAGCGGGGTCCTGGCCGAAGTAGTTGAGCAGTTGCCCGCGGCGGCACTGGGCGGTCTCGCACAGGGCGAGCATGGAGTCGAGGTGGGCCTGGGCGCGGCGGCGGAACGCCTCGTCGCCCTCGCCGGACTGGATGAGTTTGCGTTGCTGTATGACGTCGTTGAGGCCGTAGGCCATCCAGGCGGTGGAGGGCAGGCCGTCGCGGCCGGCGCGGCCGGTCTCCTGGTAGTAGCCCTCGACGGACTTGGGCAGGTCGAGGTGGGCGACGAAACGGACGTCGGGTTTGTCGATACCCATTCCGAAGGCGATGGTGGCGACCACGACCAGGCCGTCCTCGCGCAGGAATCGGGATTGGTGGGCCGCGCGGGTGCCCGCGTCCAGGCCGGCATGGTAGGGGACGGCATCGATGCCGTTGCGGGTCAGGAATTCCGCTGTGGACTCGACCGACTTGCGGGAGAGGCAGTAGACGATGCCCGCGTCACCTTCGTGTTCCTGGCGGAGGAAGGTGAGCAGCTGCTTCTTGGGGTCGGCCTTGGGGATGATCCGGTACTGGATGTTGGGCCGGTCGAAGCTGGCCACGAAGTGCCGGGCGGCAGGCATGTGCAGCCGCTGGGTGATCTCCTCGTGGGTCGCGTGGGTGGCGGTGGCCGTGAGCGCGATGCGCGGGACGTCCGGCCAGCGCTCGCCGAGGAGGGAGAGGGACAGATAGTCGGGGCGGAAGTCGTGGCCCCACTGGGAGACGCAGTGCGCCTCGTCGATCGCGAAGACGGCGATCTTGCCGCGGGCGAGCAGGTCCAGCGTGGAGTCCAGGCGCAGCCGCTCCGGCGCCAGGTAGAGCAGGTCGAGCTCTCCTGCGAGGAACTGGGCCTCGACCACGCGCCGCTCGTCGAAGTCCTGGGTGGAGTTGACGAACCCGGCGTTCACACCAAGGGCGCGCAGGGCGTCCACCTGGTCCTGCATGAGTGCGATGAGCGGTGAGACCACGATGCCCGTACCGGGTCTGACCAGGGCGGGGATCTGGTAGCACAGTGATTTTCCGCCGCCGGTGGGCATGAGGACGACGGCGTCCCCGCCCGCGACCACATGGTCGATGATCGCTTGCTGCTCGCCCCGGAAGGCGTCGTACCCGAAAACCCTGTGCAGCGTGGCCAGTGCCTCGCTGTCCGCCGGTCCGGGCAGCTGCCGCGTCCCCGGCGGCTCGGTCGTCCCTGGCATCTCGTCGGTTCCGCCCGTCCCACCCATCGTCGTGTCCCCCGTACGTCGTCCCTCGACCACTGCCCCCACGATAGGGGCATGGACCGACAGCGCCGGAGTTATCCACAGGCCCGCCGTCCGTAGGAGTGTGCGGGGCGGAAGCCCCCCTGTCCGGCGGAGTCCTCAGCCCTTCGGCCGTCTTCAGCCCTTCGGCCTTCTTCAGCCCCTTGGCCGTCTTCAGCCCTTTGGCCGTCTTCAGCCCTTTGGCCGTCTTCGCGTGGCGGCCCGGAAGCGGCGCGGGCCATGCTGCACGGGCGGGACCGGGGAGGCCCGCCTTGTACGGAGGCACCGCACTCGCGTGCCTCTTCCGCCCCAAGGAGCATCAGGATGTCTCTCAGGTCCCGCACCGCCGGCGCCGTTCTGGCGTTGGCCGTGCCGTTCGCTCTGGCCGCGGTTCCCGCCGACGCGGCTCCCGTCCCCGTGGCCGACCCGTTCATATGGACGGATCTGACCCCGACGTACACGGCGACGACGGACTACCAGTACGAGCCGTTCGCGATCACGGACGGGTACACCCCCACCGGCGGCTGCGCCCATGACGCCCAGACCGGCAAGGGAGGCTCGGGCTACCACTACATCAACGCTGCGAACATCGGCAGCCTCGACCCGGCCGAGCCCGCGGGTCTTCTCTACGAGACCGACAGCGACGGCGGCCGTGCCCTGGTGGGGGTGGAGTGGATCGTGCGCGCCGGCACCGGTAGCGCCGCGCCGACGCTGTTCGGGCAGACGTTCCAGGGGCCGGCGGAACTGGACGGCGTGGGTTCTGTGTACACGCTGCACGCCTGGATCTGGAAGGACAATCCGAGCGGTCTTTTCGCGCCGTGGAACCCGATGGTGACGTGCTCGTAGCCGTAGCCGTAGCCGACGCGGTGCCGTGCCCGTAGCCCTGCAGCCCGTGCTGCGCACGCGCGCGTGGGCCCTGGTTCCTCGTGAGGAACCAGGGCCCACGGCCGTACGGGAACGGTCAGCGCACGAACACTCCGGCCTGGCTCGCCAGGTCCAGGAAGTACTGCGGTGCCACACCGAGCACCAGTGTGACCGCGACGCCGACGCCGATCGCCGCCATGGTCAGCGGCGACGGGACGGCGACCGTGGGGCCGTCGGGCCTGGGCTCGCTGAAGAACATCAGCACGATCACGCGGATGTAGAAGAACGCGGCGATCGCCGACGAGATCACACCGATGACGACCAGCGGGGCGGCCCCGCCTTCCGCCGCCGCCTTGAACACGGCGAACTTCCCGGCGAAGCCGGAGGTCAGCGGGATACCTGCGAAGGCGAGCAGGAACACCGCGAAGACGGCTGCGACCAGCGGCGAGCGGCGGCCGAGGCCGGCCCACTTGGACAGGTGGGTGGCCTCGCCGCCGGCGTCGCGCACGAGGGTGACCACGGCGAAGGCGCCGATGGTCACGAAGGAGTACCCGGCCAGGTAGAAGAGGACGGACGACACGCCGTCCTTCGAGGTCGCGATGACACCCGCGAGGATGAATCCGGCGTGGGCGATCGACGAGTAGGCGAGCAGTCTCTTGATGTCGGTCTGGGTGATCGCGACGATCGCGCCGCCCAGCATGGTGATGATCGCGACGCCCCACATGACCGGCCGCCAGTCCCAGCGCATGCCGGGCAGGACGACGTACAGAAGTCGCAGCAGTGCGCCGAAGGCTGCCACCTTGGTCGCCGCGGCCATGAAGCCGGTCACCGGGGTGGGCGCGCCCTGGTAGACGTCGGGGGTCCACATGTGGAAGGGGATCGCGCCGACCTTGAAGAGCAGGCCCATGACGACCATCGCGGTGCCGATCAGGAGCAGCGCGTCGTTGCCCATGGTGCCGGCGAGGGCGGGGTCGATGTTGGTGACGGTGCCGTCGACGACCTGGGCGATGGTCGCGTACGAGACCGAACCGGCGTAGCCGTACAGCAGGGCGATGCCGAACAGGGTGAACGCGGAGGCGAAGGCGCCGAGCAGGAAGTACTTGACCGCTGCTTCCTGGGACATCAGGCGCTTGCGGCGGGCCAGGGCGCACATCAGGTAGAGCGGGAGGGAGAAGACCTCCAGGGCCACGAAGAGCGTCAGCAGGTCGTTGGCCGAGGGGAACACCAGCATGCCGGCGACGGCGAAGAGGAGCAGTGGGAAGACCTCGGTGGTGGTGAAGCCCGCCTTCACCGCGGCTTTCTCGCTGTCGCTGCCGGGCACGGAGGCGGCCTGTGCGGCGAATGAGTCGACGCGGTTGCCGTGGGCGGCCGGGTCGAGGCGGCGTTCGGCGAAGGTGAACAGGCCGAGCAGGCCGGCCAGCAGGATCGTTCCCTGCAGGAACAGGGACGGTCCGTCGACGGCGATCGCGCCCATGGCGGCGATGTGCGCCTTGGTGGTGCCGTATCCGTCCGCGGCCAGTGCGACGACTGCCGCGAAGGCCGCGCACAGCGCCACGGCGGAGACGAAGACCTGCGCGTAGTAGCGGGACTTGCGCGGGACGAACGCCTCGACGAGCACTCCGACGATCGCCGCGCCGAGGACGATCAGGGTGGGTGACAGTTGCCCGTATTCGATCTTCGGCGTGTCGATCTTCGAGATCGGGTCGGCCGCGGTTGTCCACAGGCTGTGGACGGCTGCTGCGCTCACTTGGCCGCCTCCACTGCGGGCTTGGGATCGGTCTTGTGTACGTCCGACATGGTCTGCTTGACCGCCGGGTTGACGATGTCCGTGACGGGCTTCGGATAGACGCCCAGGAAGATCAGCAGGACGATCAGCGGGGTGACGACGACGAGTTCACGCGCGCGTAGGTCGGGCATCGCGGAGACCTCCGGTTTCACCGGGCCCGTCATCGTCCGCTGGTAGAGGACGAGGGTGTAGAGCGCGGCGAGGACGATGCCGAAGGTGGCGATGATGCCGAGGGCCGGGTAGCGCGTGAACGTGCCGACCAGGACCAGGAACTCGCTCACGAACGGTGCGAGACCCGGCAGGGACAGGGTGGCCAGGCCGCCGATCAGGAAGGTGCCGGCGAGTACCGGGGCGACCTTCTGCACACCGCCGTAGTCGGCGATGAGCCGCGAGCCGCGCCGGGAGATCAGGAAGCCGGCGACCAGCATCAGCGCCGCCGTGGAGATGCCGTGGTTGACCATGTAGAGGGTGGCGCCGGACTGGCCCTGGCTGGTCATCGCGAAGATGCCCAGGATGATGAAGCCGAAGTGCGAGATGGACGCGTAGGCGACCAGGCGCTTGATGTCGCGCTGGCCGACGGCGAGCAGTGCGCCGTAGATGATGCTGATCACGGCGAGCACGAGGATGACGGGTGTCGCCCACTTCGAGGCCTCCGGGAACAGCTGGAGGCAGAAGCGGAGCATCGCGAACGTGCCTACCTTGTCGACGACCGCCGTGATGAGGACGGCGACGGGGGCGGTGGACTCCTGCATGGCGTTGGGCAGCCAGGTGTGCAGCGGCCACAGCGGCGCCTTCACCGCGAACGCGAAGAAGAAGCCGAGGAACAGCCAGCGTTCGGTGCTGGTCGCCATGTGCAGCGAGCCGTTCGCGCGGGCCTGTGCGATCTCCGCGAGGGAGAAGTTCCCGGCGACCACGTAGAGGCCGATGACCGCGGCCAGCATGATCAGACCGCCGACCAGGTTGTAGAGGAGGAACTTCACGGCGGCGTACGACCGTTGGGCCGCCGCGTTCTCGTCGGAGCCCGCGTGGGCGCGGTCGCCGAAGCCGCCGATGAGGAAGTACATCGGGATCAGCATGGCTTCGAAGAAGATGTAGAAGAGGAAGACGTCGGTGGCCTCGAAGGAGATGATCACCATCGCCTCGACGGCCAGGATCAGGGCGAAGAAGCCCTGTGTCGGCCGCCACCGCCTGTTGCCGGTCTCCAGCGGGTCGGCGTCGTGCCAGCCCGCCAGGATGATGAACGGGATCAGCAGCGCGGTCAGCGCGATCAGGGCGACCGCGATGCCGTCGACGCCGAGGTCGTACCTGACTCCGAAGTCCTTGATCCAGGGGTGGGACTCGGTGAGCTGGTAGCGGGAGCCGCCCGGGTCGAAGCGGACCAGGACGACGATCGCCAGCACGAGCGTGCCGAGCGAGACCAGCAGCGCGAGCCATTTGGCGGCGGTGCGCTGGGCGGCCGGTACGGCGGCCGTGGCGACCGCCCCGACGGCCGGGAGCGCCGCCGTCGCTGTCAGCAGAGGAAAGGACATCGGTATCAGACCGCCCTCATCAGCAGGGTCGCGGCGACCAGGAGGGCTGCGCCGCCGAACATCGAGACCGCGTACGAGCGCGCGTAGCCGTTCTGGAGCTTGCGCAGCCGGCCGGAGAGCCCGCCGAAGCCCGCCGCCGTGCCGTTGACGACCCCGTCGACCAGGGTGTGGTCGACGTAGACGAGGGAGCGGGTGAGGTGTTCGCCGCCGCGCACCAGGACGACGTGGTTGAAGTCGTCCTGGAGGAGGTCGCGGCGGGCCGCGCGGGTGAGCAGCGAACCGCGCGGGGCGACGGCGGGGACGGCGCGGCGGCCGTACTGCAGGTAGGCGATGCCGACGCCGATGATCAGGCAGACCATGGTGGCGCCGGTGACGGTGGCCGCGCTGAGCGGGGAGTTGCCCTCGCTGTGGCCGGTGACCGGCTCCAGCCAGTGCAGGAAGCGGTCGCCGATGCTGAAGAACGCGCCGCCGAAGACCGAGCCGATCGCCAGGACGATCATCGGAATCGTCATGACCTTCGGGGACTCGTGCGGGTGCGGTTCCGCGTGCTCGCCGCGGTGTTCGGCGGCGGGCTCGGCGCTGGGCGCCTGCGGGGACCGGGTGGGCTGGTTGCGCCAGCGTTCCTCGCCGAAGAACGTCATCAGCATCACGCGTGTCATGTAGAACGCGGTGATGGCTGCGCCGAGGAGGGCGCAGGCGCCGAGGACCCAGCCCTCGGTGCCGCCCTTGGCGAACGCCGCTTCGATGATCTTGTCTTTGGAGAAGAAGCCGGACAGGCCCGGGAAGCCGATGATCGCGAGGTAGCCGAGGCCGAAGGTGATGAAGGTGATCGGCATGTACTTGCGCAGGCCGCCGTACTTGCGCATGTCGACCTCGTCGTTCATGCCGTGCATGACGGAACCGGCGCCGAGGAACAGCCCGGCCTTGAAGAAGCCGTGTGTCACCAGGTGCATGATCGCGAAGACGTAGCCGATCGGGCCGAGGCCGGCGGCGAGCACCATGTAGCCGATCTGCGACATGGTCGAGCCGGCGAGGGCCTTCTTGATGTCGTCCTTCGCGCAACCGACGATCGCACCGAACAGGAGCGTGACGGCGCCTACGACGGTGACGACCAACTGGGCGTCGGGGGCGGCGTTGAAGATCGCTCCGGAGCGGACGATCAGGTAGACGCCGGCGGTCACCATGGTCGCCGCGTGGATGAGGGCCGAGACCGGGGTCGGGCCCTCCATGGCGTCCCCGAGCCAGGACTGCAGCGGTACCTGGGCGGACTTGCCGCAGGCGGCGAGCAGCAGCATCAGGCCGATCGCGGTGAGCCTGCCCTCGGAGGCGTCGGTCGCGTGGTCGAGGACGGGGCCGAAGGCGAACGTGCCGAACGTCGTGAACATCAGCATGATCGCGATCGACAGGCCCATGTCGCCGACCCGGTTGACCAGGAAGGCCTTCTTCGCCGCGGTGGCCGCGCTGGGCTTGTGCTGCCAGAAGCCGATCAGCAGGTAGGAGGCGAGGCCGACGCCCTCCCAGCCGACGTACAGCAGCAGGTAGTTGTCGGCGAGGACGAGCAGCAGCATCGCCGCGAGGAACAGGTTGAGGTAGCCGAAGAAGCGGCGGCGGCGCTCGTCGTGCTCCATGTACCCGACCGAGTACAGGTGGATGAGCGAGCCGACGCCGGTGATCAGCAGGACGAACGTCATCGACAGCTGGTCGAGGCGGAAGGTGACGTCCGCCTGGAAACCGGCCACCGGCACCCAGCTGAACAGGTGCTGCATCAGGGTGCGGTGTTCGGGGTCCTTGCCCAGCAGATCGGCGAAGAGGATCACGCCGAACACGAAGGAGGTCGTCGACAGGAGTGTGCCGATCCAGTGGCCGACGGCGTCCAGGCGGCGGCCGCCGACCAGGAGGACGGCCGCTCCGAGCAGCGGCGCCGCGATCAGCAGCGCAATCAGGTTCTCCACGATTCAGCGACCCCTTACAGCTTCATCAGGCTGGCGTCGTCGACCGAGGCCGAGTGGCGGGTACGGAACAGCGACACGATGATCGCGAGCCCGACCACGACCTCCGCGGCGGCGACGACCATCGTGAAGAAGGCGATGATCTGGCCGTCGAGATTGCCGTGCATCCGGGAGAAGACGACGAACGCGAGGTTGCAGGCGTTGAGCATCAGCTCGATGCACATGAAGACGACGATCGCGTTCCGTCTGATCAGCACACCGGTGGCGCCGATCGTGAACAACAGGGCGGCGAGATAGAGGTAGTAGACCGGGTTCACTTCGACGCCTCCTCGGGCCGCTTGAGGTTCTCCGGCTCGATCGGGGTCCGCTCCAGCCGTTCCTCGGCGCGCTGTTCCAGGGCCCGCAGATCGTTGAGGGCCTCCGCGGACACGTCACGGATCTGGCCGCGGTCGCGCAGCGTCTTGTTGACCGTGAGCTCGGACGGGGTGCCGTCGGGCAGCAGACCGGCGATGTCGACGGCGTTGTGCCGGGCGTAGACGCCGGGCGCCGGCAGCGGCGGTACGTGCTTGCCCTCGCGGACGCGCTGTTCGGACTGCTCGCGCTGGGTCTTGGCGCGCTCGGTGCGCTCGCGGTGGGTGAGCACCATGGCGCCGACGGCCGCGGTGATGAGCAGGGCGCCGGTGATTTCGAACGCGAAGACGTACTTGGTGAAGATGAGGGCGGCGAGGCCCTCCACATTGCCGTTGGCGTTGGCCTGGCCGGTGCCGGCGAAGTCCTTCAGGGAGGCGTTGGCGATGCCCTCGAACAGCAGGACTCCGAAGCCGACACCGCAGAGAAGGGCCAGCCAGCGCTGGCCCTTGATGGTCTCGGTCAGGGAGTCGGCGGCGGTCACGCCGACCAGCATCACCACGAAGAGGAACAGCATCATGATCGCGCCGGTGTAGACGACGATCTGCACGACGCCCAGGAAGTAGGCGCCGTTGGCGAGGTAGAACACCGCCAGGACGATCATGGTGCCGGCGAGGCAGAGAGCGCTGTGCACGGCCCGCTTCATGAAGACGGTGCCCAGGGCGCCGATCACGGCGACGGTGCCGAGGACCCAGAACTGGAAGGCCTCGCCGGTGGAGGTGGCGTATGCGGCGAGCTGTGGGCCCATCATGCGTCCACCTCCTCGTCCTTGGCCGCGCCCGAAGGGCCGGCCGACGGATGCGGCTCGCCCTTGGAGACGGCCACCTGCTGTACGGTCCCGGGCGCGGCCTCGGTCACCAGGCCCCGGTAGTAGTCCTGTTCGTCGGTACCGGGGAAGATCGCGTGCGGGGTGTCGACCATGCCGTCCTCGAGGCCGGCGAGCAGCTGTTCCTTGGTGTAGATGAGGTTGGCGCGGCTGGTGTCGGCCAGTTCGAACTCGTTGGTCATCGTGAGCGCGCGCGTGGGGCACGCCTCGATGCACAGGCCGCACAGGATGCAGCGGGCGTAGTTGATCTGGTAGACGCGGCCGTAGCGCTCGCCCGGCGAGTAGCGCTCCTCGTCGGTGTTGTCGGCGCCCTCGACGTAGATGGCGTCGGCGGGGCAGGCCCAGGCGCACAGTTCGCAGCCGACGCACTTCTCCAGGCCGTCCGGATGGCGGTTGAGCTGGTGCCGTCCGTGGAACCGCGGGGCCGTGGTCTTCTTCTGCTCGGGGTACTGCTCGGTCAGCCGCTTCTTGAACATGGCCTTGAAGGTCACGCCGAAGCCGGCCACGGGGTTCAGGAAACCGGGCTCGGTCTCCTTGGGCTCCTCAGCCATCGGACGCCTCCTTTCCATCCGTAGGTCCGTCACTGTCAGTGTCCGGTCCGCCACTGACAATCAGCTCCCGTTCCCGGCGCGGGCTGCGCCGGGGCACCGGCGGCAGCTCCTGTCCGGGCAGCGGCGGTACGGGGAATCCGCCTGCCATCGGGTCGAACGCGACCGGTTCCGCGGTGGGCTGCGCGGCCTCCTTGCCGCCCTTGTCGCGGAACATGTCGACGACGAAGGACAGGAGCAGCAGGGCGAGGACTCCGCCGCCGACGTAGAGGGCGATGTCGGCGAAGCCGTAGTTCTCGTTGCGGAGGGTCCGTACGGTGGCGACGAGCATCAGCCAGACGACCGAGACCGGGATGAGGACCTTCCAGCCGAGCTTCATCAGCTGGTCGTAGCGCACGCGCGGGAGGCTGGCGCGCAGCCAGACGAAGACGAACAGCAGCAGCACGACCTTGGCGACGAACCAGAGCAGCGGCCACCAGCCGTGGTTGGCACCCGCCCAGACGGTGCTGATCGGCCAGGGGGCGCGCCAGCCGCCCAGGAACAGGGTGGCCGACACGGCGGAGACCGTCACCATGTTGACGTACTCGGCGAGCATGAACATCGCGAACTTGATCGACGAGTACTCGGTGTTGAAGCCGCCGACGAGGTCGCCCTCGGACTCCGGCATGTCGAAGGGGGCGCGGTTGGTCTCGCCGACCATGGTGACGACGTAGAGGATGAACGAGACCGGCAGCAGCAGGATGTACCAGCGGTCGTGCTGCTGGGCGACGATCGTGGACGTCGACATGGAGCCCGAGTACAGGAACACCGAGGCGAACGCGGCGCCCATGGCGATCTCGTAGGAGATCATCTGGGCGCAGGAGCGCAGGCCGCCGAGGAGCGGGTAGGTGGATCCGGAGCTCCAGCCGGCGAGGACGATGCCGTAGATGCCGACGGAGGCGACCGCGAGGATGTAGAGCATCGCGATCGGCAGGTCGGTGAGCTGCATCGTGGTGCGGTGGCCGAAGACGGAGACCTCGTTGTCGGCCGGGCCGAACGGGATGACCGCGATGGCCATGAACGCCGGGATGGCCGCGACGATCGGCGCGAGGATGTAGACGGCCTTGTCCGCGCGTTTGACGATGACGTCTTCCTTGAGCATCAGCTTCACGCCGTCGGCGAGCGACTGGAGCATGCCCCAGGGGCCGTGCCGGTTGGGGCCGATGCGCAGCTGCATCCAGGCGATGACCTTGCGCTCCATGACGATGGAGATCAGCACGGTCACCATCAGGAAGGCGAAGCAGAAGACCGCCTTGATGACGACCAGCCACCAGGGGTCGCGGCCGAACATGGAGAGGTCTTCAGCAGCGAGGTACGGGTTCATGCCTCCACCTCCTTGGGGGCCTCACCGGCGGTGGCCGCCGGGCCGATACGGACCAGGGCGCCGGGCAGCGCCCCGGTGTCGGAGGCGACGCCGCCGCCCGCGGAGTTCAGCGGGAGCCAGACCACGCGGTCGGGCATCTCGGTGATCTTGAGCGGGAGTTCGACGGTGCCGGCGCCCGAGGTGACGGCGACGAGGTCGCCGTTGTCGATGCCGGCCTCGGCGGCGGTCGCGGCGGACAGGCGTGCGTGGGCGGCGTGCCGGGTGCCGGCGAGGGCCTCGTCGCCTTCCTGGAGGACGCCTAGGTCGAGGAGGAGCCGGTGGCCGGCGAGCACGGCCTCCCCGGCCGCCGGCCGTGGCAGCGGTCCCGCCGTCTCCAGCGGTTCGGAGGCCTTCGGGCCGTCCCAGGCGCCGAGCCGGTCGAGTTCCGCGCGCGTGGTGCGCAGGTCGGGCAGGCCGAGGTGGACGTCCATGGCGTCGGCGAGCATCTGCAGCACGCGCGCGTCGGTGGGCGCGAGCCGCCGGGTCAGCTGCTCGGGCTTGAGCGCGGCCTCGAAGAACCGCACCCGGCCCTCCCAGTTGAGGAAGGTGCCGGCCTTCTCGGCGACGGCGGCGACCGGGAGGACCACGTCGGCGCGCTCGGTGACCTCGCTGGGCCGCAGCTCCAGCGAGACCAGGAAGCCGACGGCTTCGAGTGCCGCACGCGCGCGTGCCGGGTCGGGCAGGTCGGTGACCTCGACGCCGGCGACCAGCAGGGCGGAGAGTTCACCGCGGGCGGCGGCCTCGACGATCTGGCCGGTGTCGCGGCCGTAGCCGAGCGGGAGTTCGGACACACCCCAGGCGGCAGCGACCTCGTCACGCGCGCGTGGGTCGGTGGCCGGGCGGCCGCCCGGCAGCAGCGACGGCAGCGCGCCCGCCTCGATCGCGCCGCGCTCCCCGGCCCGGCGCGGGATCCACACCAGCTGTGCGCCGGTGGCGGTGGCGGCCCGTACGGCGGCGGTCAGACCGCCGACGACCGACGCCAGCCGTTCACCTACGACGATCACCGCGCCCTCGCTGCGCAGTGCCTCGGCGGCCTGTGTACCGGGCTCCTCCAGGCCGACGCCGCTCGCGAGCGCGTCCAGCCATTCGGTCTCGGTGCCGGGTGCGGCCGGCAGAAGCGTGCCGCCGGTCTTCTCCAGGCCGCGCGTGGCGTGCGTGGCGAGCGAGAACACCTTCTGCTTGTGCTTGCGCCAGGCCTTGCGCAGCCGCAGGAAGACGCCGGGCGCCTCCTCCTCCGACTCGAAACCGACCAGCAGGACCGCGGGTGCCTGCTCCAGCGAGGTGTAGGTGACGCCCGTACCGTCGAGGTCGCGGCCGCGGCCGGCGATCCGGGCTGCCAGGAAGTCGGCCTCCTCGCTGCTGTGCACGCGCGCGCGGAAGTCGATGTCGTTGGTGTCGAGCGCCACGCGCGCGAACTTGCTGTAGGCGTAGGCGTCCTCGACGGTGAGCCTGCCGCCGGTGAGGACGCCGGCCCGGGAGCGGGCGGCGGCCAGTCCCTTGGCGGCCGCGTCGAGCGCCTCCGGCCAGGAGGCGGGTTCGAGTACGCCCTGGCCGTTGCGGACCAGCGGGGTCTCCAGGCGGTCCTTCTGCTGTGCGTAGCGGAACGCGAAGCGTCCCTTGTCGCAGATCCACTCCTCGTTGACCTCGGGGTCGTTGGCGGCGAGCCGCCGCATGACCTTGCCGCGCCGGTGGTCGGTGCGGGTGGCGCAGCCGCCCGCACAGTGCTCGCACACGGACGGCGAGGAGATCAGGTCGAAGGGGCGGGAGCGGAAGCGATACGCCGCCGAGGTCAGTGCGCCCACCGGGCAGATCTGGATGGTGTTGCCGGAGAAGTACGACTCGAACGGGTCGCCCTCGCCGATGCCGACCTGCTGCAGCGCGCCGCGTTCCAGGAGCTCGATCATCGGGTCGCCGGCGACCTGGTTGGAGAACCGGGTGCAGCGGGCGCACAGCACGCAGCGCTCGCGGTCGAGGAGCACCTGGGTGGAGATCGGGACGGGCTTCTCGTAGGTGCGCTTCTTGCCGTGGAAGCGGGACTCGGCGTTGCCGTGGGACATCGCCTGGTTCTGCAGCGGGCACTCGCCGCCCTTGTCACAGACCGGGCAGTCCAGCGGGTGGTTGATGAGCAGCAGCTCCATCACCCCGTGCTGGGCCTTCTCGGCGACCGGGGAGGTGAGATGGGTCTTCACCACCATGCCGTCGGTACAGGTGATCGTGCAGGACGCCATGGGCTTGCGCTGGCCCTCGACCTCGACGATGCACTGGCGGCAGGCGCCGGCCGGGTCCAGCAGGGGGTGGTCGCAGAAGCGCGGGATCTCGATGCCGAGTTGTTCGGCGGCGCGGATGACCAGGGTGCCCTTGGGCACGCTGATCTCGACGCCGTCGATCGTCAGCGTGACGAGGTCCTGCGGAGGGACCGCCGTTCCCCCCGAGGAGGGGGAACTCGTGGTCACGGTCATGCGTTCACCTCCGGGCGGTCCGCCCAGGCCGTCGACTTGGCCGGGTCGAAGGGGCAGCCCCGGCCCGTGATGTGCTGTTCGTACTCCTCGCGGAAGTACTTCAGCGAGGAGAAGATCGGTGATGCGGCGCCGTCGCCGAGGGCGCAGAAGGACTTGCCGTTGATGTTGTCGGCGATGTCGTTCAGCTTGTCGAGGTCGGACATCACGCCCTTGCCGGCCTCGATGTCGCGCAGCAACTGCACCAGCCAGTAGGTGCCTTCGCGGCACGGGGTGCACTTGCCGCAGGACTCGTGTGCGTAGAACTCGGTCCAGCGGGTGACGGCACGCACGACGCAGGTGGTCTCGTCGAAGCACTGGAGGGCCTTGGTGCCGAGCATGGAACCGGCGGCCCCCACTCCTTCGTAGTCGAGAGGGACGTCGAGGTGCTCGTCGGTGAACATGGGCGTCGAGGAGCCGCCCGGTGTCCAGAACTTCAGGCGGTGGCCGGTGCGCATGCCGCCGCTCATGTCGAGGAGTTGGCGCAGGGTGATGCCGAGCGGTGCCTCGTACTGGCCGGGGCTGGCGACATGGCCGCTCAGGGAGTAGAGCGTGAAGCCGGGCGACTTCTCACTCCCCATCGACCTGAACCATTCCTTGCCGTTTTGCAGGATGGCGGGAACCGAGGCGATGGACTCGACGTTGTTCACAACAGTCGGGCAGGCATAGAGCCCTTCGACAGCAGGGAAGGGGGGACGCAGCCGCGGTTGACCACGGCGGCCTTCGAGCGAGTCGAGCAGTGCGGTCTCCTCACCGCAGATGTACGCGCCGGCACCGGCGTGCACGGTGAGGTTCAGGTCGAGACCGCTGCCGAGGATGTTCTCGCCGAGGTAGCCGGCCGCGTAGGCCTCGCGCACGGCCTCGTGCAACCGCCGCAGGACGGGGACGACTTCACCACGCAGATAGATGAAGGCATGCGACGACCGGATGGCATAGCACGCGATCACGATGCCCTCGATGAGGCTGTGCGGGTTCGCGAACAGGAGCGGGATGTCCTTGCAGGTCCCGGGCTCCGATTCGTCGGCGTTGACAACTAGATAGTGCGGTTTGCCGTCTCCCTGTGGAATGAACTGCCACTTCATCCCGGTCGGGAATCCCGCGCCGCCACGGCCGCGCAGCCCGGACTCCTTCACGTAGGCGATCAGGTCGTCCGGTGACATGGCGAGCGCCTTGCGGAGCCCCTCGTATCCTTCGTGCCTTCGGTAGACGTCCAGCGTCCAGGACCGGTCCTCGTCCCAGAAGGCCGACAGCACGGGTGCGAGCAGCTTCTCGGGGCTGGTGTCCTTGAGATCGGGTACCACCGTCATCACTCCCCCTCCTCGGCGACAGGCCCTGCCGGGTGCGACGGGTCGGAGGCCGAGGTCTCCTGCGGCGCGTCATGGGAACTGAGGTGCTCGGCCGGCGACGGCTCGTGCACCGTCCGGTCCTGCGTCTCCTCCTGCGGACCGCCGCGCGGATGGACCACGCGCGCGGGGGCGGCCTCTCCCCTTGCCAGGTGGAGGCCCACCAGCGACGCGGGTCCCGCGCTCCCGCTCTCCTCGACGGCCCCAGGCCGCTCGTCGGGGAAGCCGGCCAGGATCCGCGCGGTCTCCTTGAAGGTGCACAGCCGGGCCCCGCGCGTGGGCTCGACGTCCCGGCCCGCGCGCAGGTCGTCGGCCAGGCGCCTGGCGCTCGCCGGGGTCTGGTTGTCGAAGAACTCCCAGTTGACCATCACGACCGGCGCGAAGTCGCAGGCCGCGTTGCACTCGATGTGCTCCAGGGTGACCCTGCCGTCGTCGGTGGTCTCGCCGTTGCCGATGCCCAGGTGCTCCTGGAGGGTCTCGAAGATGGCGTCGCCGCCCATCACCGCGCACAGTGTGTTGGTGCAGACGCCCACCTGGTAGTCGCCGGAGGGCTTACGCCGGTACATGGTGTAGAAGGTGGCGACCGCGGTGACCTCCGCCGTGGTCAGCTCCAGCACGTCGGCGCAGAACTGCATCCCGGTGCGCGTGACGTGTCCCTCCTCCGACTGCACGAGATGCAGCAACGGCAGCAGGGCGGACCGGGAGTCGGGGTAGCGCGCGACGATGTCGCGCGCGTCCGTCTCCAGTCGGGCCCGGACGTCGTCCGGATAGGCGGGCGCGGGCAGCTCGGGCATGCCCAGGCTGACGCCCCGCTCCGAAGAAGAGGTGTTCACCGGTCGACGCCTCCCAGTACCGGGTCGATGGACGCGATGACGACGATGACGTCGGCCACCTGGCCGCCCTCACACATCGCCGCGATGGCCTGCAGGTTGGCGAAGGACGGGTCACGGAAGTGGACCCGGTAGGGGCGGGTGCCGCCGTCGGAGACGACGTGCGCCCCGAGTTCGCCCTTGGGTGACTCGATGGCCGTGTAGACCTGTCCGGGCGGGACCCGGAAGCCCTCGGTGACCAGCTTGAAGTGGTGGATCAGGGCCTCCATGGAGGTGCCCATGATCTTCTTGATGTGGTCGAGGGAGTTGCCGAGTCCGTCCGGTCCCAGGGCGAGCTGGGCGGGCCAGGCGATCTTCTTGTCGGCGACCATGACCGGTCCGGGCTGGAGCCGGTCCAGGCACTGCTCGACGATCCTGAGCGACTGGCGCATCTCCTCCAGGCGGATCAGGAAGCGGCCGTAGGCGTCGCAGGTCTCGGCGACGGCGACATCGAAGTCGTAGTTCTCGTAGCCGCAGTAGGGCTGGGACTTGCGCAGGTCGTGCGGCAGGCCGGTGGCGCGCAGGATGGGGCCGGTGGCGCCGAGGGCCATGCAGCCGGCCAGGTCGAGGTAGCCGATGCCCTGCATACGGCCCTTGAAGACGGGGTTCCCGGTGGCGAGCTTGTCGTACTCGGGGAGGTTCTTCCGCATCTTCTTGATGAACTCGCGGATCTGGTCCACCGCGCCGGGCGGCAGGTCCTGGGCGAGTCCGCCGGGGCGGACGTACGCGTGGTTCATCCGCAGACCGGTGATCAGTTCGAAGAGGTCGAGAATCATTTCACGATCACGGAATCCGTAGATCATGATCGTGGTGGCGCCCAGCTCCATGCCGCCGGTGGCGATGGCGACCAGGTGCGAGGACATCCGGTTCAGCTCCATCAGGAGCACCCGGATGATCGTGGCGCGGTCGGGGACCTGGTCCTCGATGCCGAGGAGATTCTCGACGGCGAGACAATAGGCGGTCTCGTTGAAGAAGGACGTCAGGTAGTCCATGCGCGTGACGAAGGCGGAGCCCTGCGTCCAGGTGCGGTACTCGAGGTTCTTCTCGATGCCGGTGTGCAGATAGCCGACGCCGCAGCGGGTCTCGGTGACGGTCTCGCCGTCGATCTCCAGGATCAGCCGGAGCACCCCATGGGTGGAGGGGTGCTGAGGACCCATGTTGACGACGATGCGTTCGTCGTCGGCGCGGGCCGCGGACTGGACGATCTCGTCCCAGTCGCCACCGGTGACCGTGTATACGGTGCCCTCGGTGGTCTCGCGCGCCGAGGCGGCCGACGCGGCGGATGCTGACTGTGTGCTCACGAGTACGACCTCCGCTGGTCCGGAGCCGGGATCTGGGCGCCCTTGTACTCGACGGGGATGCCGCCGAGGGGGTAGTCCTTGCGCTGCGGATGGCCCTGCCAGTCGTCCGGCATGAGGATCCGGGTCAGGGCCGGGTGACCGTCGAAGACGATCCCGAAGAAGTCGTAGGTCTCCCGTTCGTGCCAGTCGTTGGTCGGATACACGGAGACCAGGGACGGGATGTTCGGGTCGGCGTCCGGGGCGCTGACCTCGAGGCGGATCAGCCGGTTGTGGGTGATCGAGCGCAGGTGGTAGACGGCGTGCAGCTCGCGGCCCTTGTCGTGCAGGTAGTGGACACCGCTGACACCGGTGCACAGCTCGAAACGGAGCGCGGGGTCGTCGCGCAGGGTGCGGGCGACGCGCAGCAGGTGCTCGCGTTCGATGTGGAAGGTGAGTTCGCCGCGGTCGACGACCGTCTTCTCGATGGCGTTGCCGGGCAGCAGCCCCTGCTCCTCCAGGGCGCCCTCCAGCTCGTCGGCGACCTCGTCGAACCAGCCGCCGTACGGGCGGGTCGCCGGTCCCGGGAGCCGGACCGAGCGGACCAGACCGCCGTAGCCGGATGTGTCGCCGCCGTTGTCGGCGCCGAACATGCCGCGCTGGACGCGGATCTCCTCGCCGCCCTGGCCGCGCTGGCCGGGGAGGTTGTCGGCGGCCAGGTCCTTCTCGGGGTTGACCCCATTGTGGCCGTTCGCGTCGCTCACCGCAGCAGCCCCTTCATCTCGATCGTGGGCAGGGCCTTGAGCGCCGCCTCCTCCGCCTCGCGGGCCGCTTCCTTCGCGTTGACGCCGAGCTTGGAGCTCTGGATCTTCTGGTGGAGCTTGAGGATCGCGTCCATCAGCATCTCGGGGCGGGGCGGGCAGCCGGGCAGGTAGATGTCGACCGGGACGATGTGGTCGACGCCCTGGACGATGGCGTAGTTGTTGAACATGCCGCCCGAGGAGGCGCAGACGCCCATGGAGATCACCCACTTGGGGTTGGGCATCTGGTCGTAGACCTGCCGCAGGACGGGCGCCATCTTCTGGCTGACCCGGCCGGCGACGATCATCAGGTCGGCCTGGCGCGGTGAGCCGCGGAAGACCTCCATGCCGAACCGTGCGAGGTCGTACCGGCCCGCTCCCGCCGTCATCATTTCGAAGGCGCAGCAGGCGAGGCCGAAGGTGGCGGGGAAGACGGACGCCTTGCGCACCCAGCCCGCGGCCTGCTCGACGGTGGTCAGCAGGAAACCGCTCGGCAGCTTTTCTTCGAGTCCCATGACTTAAAAGCCCCTCAGTCCCATTCCAGGCCGCCGCGCCGCCAGACGTACGCGTAGGCGACGAAGACGGTGAGCACGAAGAGCAGCATCTCCACGAGCCCGAAAACACCCAGGGCGTCGAAGGTGACGGCCCAGGGGTAGAGGAAGACGATCTCGATGTCGAAGACGATGAAGAGCATCGCCGTCAGGTAGTACTTGATCGGGAAACGCCCGCCGCCGGCCGGCGTGGGGGTCGGCTCGATTCCGCACTCGTAGGCTTCGAGTTTGGCGCGGTTGTACCGCTTCGGACCGATCAGCGTGGCCATGACCACGGAGAAGATCGCAAAGCCTGCCCCGAGGGCTCCCAGTACGAGGATGGGCGCATACGCGTTCACCGCTCCTCGCTCCTCTCAGTCGGCACTGACTGGTGGCGGTTCGGCCGGGCTCCCACTTGCCCCATCCGTCACACGAACCCCGCGCGTCCCGGGCGAAGATCGCGAACATGTGAAGCAGGTCACAAGCCCAGCTGCCTCGCATCTTATGCCCGTCGCTCTGTGATCTGCGACACGGGGTATTACACAAGCTTTGTGATCTCCACCACCTGACGATCGATCATGAAGTCGGACGAGTGGTGATCTTCATACCTGAAGCGTTCAGCTGATCACCAGAGGTGACAATTTCGACCGTCGGTGCAGGCGGGAGGGGGTCCAGAGTGGGCGTCTCTATATCAAGAGAGTTCCCCTGCATGCAAATTCGCGATGGACTGACCGCCTTGATAGTGGACGGCATTCACACATCAGAGGGAGGGGCGGGGGCGATGTGGACGCGTGCACACGTTCACGAACTCGGGCGGGCTCGACACGCACACGAGACGCACCCCTCCCGGTAACCGTTCCGTGACCTCCGCCACATCGATGAGAGACCTCTGAGAACCGGGCTTGGCCAATCATCTCAACCGATGGTAGGCGTGGGGCAATTCGGACGTTATGACGAAAGAACGTGATCACAGGCGCGATCACGGGCGCCCGCAATGTCCGTTACGGCGTCAATAAGGAATGACACGCGAGGGATTCTCGGCCCTGATTGAACAACTGTGGCGCACCACACGTTTCTTGAAGATATGAAGGAGCCCCTGGTACCGGTTGTTCCCATGTCCCACACCGCTCACATACGCAGCCACCGGAAACCCCGCCGCAGCGCGACGACAAGCATCGCCGTGCGCGCCGGAGTTGCCAGTGGCGTCCTCGGCATGGCAGCGGCGGGCGCGGCCTCGGCGAGTGCCGCCGAACCCGTGACGCAGACGCTCGAACTGCCCACCCTGACGGCCGATCTGGCCACCCAGGTGGCCCAGTCCGCCGACGCCACCCAGCAGGCCGCGGCGAACTACGCGCTCCAGGCCGAGCGCGACGCGGCCGCCGCAAAGGCCGCGAAGCAGGCCAAGTCGGACCTCGCCGAGGCGAAGAAGAAGGCCGAGGCCAAGAAGAAGGCCGAGGAGGCGCGCAAGGAGGCCGCTGAGCGCGCCGCCTCGCGCAGCGCCGAGCGGACCACGCTCAGCGCCACCTCCACCAGCTCCAGCGTCTCCACGAGCACCTCCACGGCGACCGGTTCGGCCGCCGCAGTGGTCGCCTTCGTGAAGGCACAGATCGGTGACGCCTACGTCTCCGGCGGCACGGGCCCCAACTCGTGGGACTGCTCGGGTCTCGTCCAGGCCGCCTTCAAGTCGGTCGGCGTCAGCCTGCCGCGCGTCTCGCAGGACCAGTCGACGCAGGGCACCCAGGTCTCGCTGAGCGACCTGGAGCCCGGCGACATCCTCTACTGGGGCAGCTCCGGCAGCGCGTACCACGTGGCCGTGTACGTCGGTGACGGCATGTTCGTCGGCGCGCAGAACCCCTCCAGCGGCGTCGGAGAGCACCCGCTGTCGTACGACCCGCCGACCGGCGCGGTGCGGGTGCTCTGACAACGAGGGCAACCCGGGACAACCCGAGGCAACTCGGGCATCGCACAAGCACGGTAGGGCCGCAGCCGCTCGGGGGCAGCGGCCCTTCCGGCATATCCTCACGCGACGGCCGCCGAGGTTATCCACAGGCCTGCCCGCGATCCGGCGACTCCTGGGATCCTCGATGCATGCCGCTCGCACGGAGCGGTCCGAGACCCGAGAAGGGGACATCGCGATGCCACGCGTCTTCGTCCAGGGAAACCCCGTGGACCACTACCCCCGTCACGCCCCCGAGGCCCGGCGCGGTTCGGTGCGCCGGATCACCGAGACCGGTGAGGAGGTCCTGCACAAGCCGTGCCGGGACGTCACGGAGTTCGGGCCCGACCTCGCCGCACTCATCGACGACATGTTCCTCACGATGTACGTCGCCGAAGGAGCCGGCCTCGCGGCCAACCAAGTCGGGGTCGATCTGCGGCTGTTCGTGTACGACTGCCCCGACGACGACGGTGTCCGACATGTCGGGCACATCGTCAACCCCGTGCTGGAGATGCAGGGCCCGGCCGGGCGGCGGCTGCTCGACGACAGTGAGGGCTGCCTGTCGGTGCCGGGTGCCGTCATGGAGGTACCGCGCCCTGACCGGGCGGTCGTCCACGGGCAGGACAAGGAAGGCAATCCGCTCACCCTTGAGGGAACAGGGTATTTCGCCCGCTGCCTCGCGCACGAGACCGACCATGTGAACGGACGCGTGTATCTCGACCGGCTCTCCGGGCGGGAGCGCAAGGAGGCACTGCGGCAGGTGGCGGCCCGGCGGGAGGAGGTCTACGCCCGCAGAGCCGCCAACGCCGAGGCGCTCACCTCGTAGCGGCGCTCACGCCTTCGGGGCCACCTTGCTCAGGCCGTTGATGATGCGGTCCATCGCGTCACCGCCGGTCGGGTCCGTGAGGTTCGCCAGGAGCTTCAGGGTGAACTTCATCAGCAGCGGATGGGTCAGGCCGCGCTGGGCCGCGATCTGCATGACCTTCGGGTTGCCGATGAGCTTCACGAAGGCACGGCCCAGCGTGTAGTAGCCGCCGTAGGTGTCCTTGAGGACGCGCGGGTAGCGCTGCAGGGCCGTCTCGCGCTGGGCGGGCGTGGCCCGCGCGTGCGCCTGGACGATGACGTCGGCGGCGATCTGGCCGGACTCCATGGCGTAGGCGATGCCCTCGCCGTTGAAGGGGTTCACCAGGCCGCCGGCGTCGCCGACGAGGAGCAGGCCGCGCGTGTAGTGGGGCTGACGGTTGAAGGCCATGGGGAGGGCGGCGCCGCGGATCGGGCCGGTCATGTTCTCCGGGGTGTAGCCCCAGTCCGCGGGCATGGAGGCGCACCAGGCCTTGAGGACCTCACGCCAGTCCAGTTCCTTGAAGGAGTCGGAGGTGTTCAGGACGCCCAGACCGACGTTGGAGGTGCCGTCGCCCATGCCGAAGATCCAGCCGTAGCCGGGCAGCAGGCGGTCCTGGGCGCCGCGGCGGTCCCAGAGCTCCAGCCAGGACTCCAGGTAGTCGTCCTCGTGGCGAGGGGAGGTGAAGTAGGTCCGGACGGCCACGCCCATCGGGCGGTCCTCGCGGCGGTGCAGACCCATCGCCAGGGAGAGGCGGGTGGAGTTGCCGTCGGCGGCCACGACGAGCGGCGCGTGGAAGGTGACTTCGCGCTTCTCCTCGCCCAGCTTGGCGTGCACGCCGGTGATCCGGCCGGTGCGGTCGTCGATGATCGGGGCGCCGACGTTGCAGCGCTCGAAGAGGCGGGCGCCCGCCTTCTGCGCCTGGCGGGCGAGCTGTTCGTCGAAGTCGTCGCGTTTGCGGACCAGGCCGTAGTCGGGGAAGGAGGCGAGATCCGGCCAGTCCAGCTGGAGGCGGGTGCCGCCGCCGACGATGCGCAGGCCCTTGTTGCGCAGCCAGCCGGCCTCCTCGGAGATGTCGATGCCCATGGCGACCAGCTGCTTCACCGCGCGCGGGGTGAGGCCGTCGCCGCACACCTTCTCGCGCGGGAACTCGGTCTTCTCCAGCAGGAGTACGTCGAGACCGGACTTGGCGAGGTGGTACGCCGTCGTGGAGCCGGCTGGCCCCGCGCCGACGACGATGACATCGGCGGTGTTTTCGGAGAGGGGCTCGGTCACGGCGGGGGCTCCCCAAGGCTCGAAATCTGCGTGCCGACCGGCACTGGACATGGGCAGTCTATTCAGCGGTACTGATCACCCGGCTGAAGGGCTGCCCCTGTGAACCGAGCTCTCCCCGCGGTACGGCTTCGTGTGCCCACGCACGAGGACGCGTTCGTCTGGTACCGGGTCTTCGACGACCCGGACGTCATGGAGTTCCACGGCGGCAGGTCCGCGGAGCTGTCCGTCTACGAGGAGCTCACCGCCCGGCAGCGCCGGCACGACGCGGAGCTCGGGTTCTGCCTGTGGACGATGGCCGACGAGTCCGGTCGGGTCATCGGCTTCACCGGCGCCCAGCCGTGGCCGCAGGAGTGGGGGCCCAGGGGCGAGATCGAGATCGGCTGGCGGCTCGGCAGGGAGTACTGGGGCCAGGGATACGCGACGGCGGCGGCGCTGATGACGCTGGAGCGGCTGCGAGCGGCGGGCGTGCCGAAGGTGGTGGCGATGGTGCGGCCGGGGAACGAGCGGTCGGTCTCGGTCACCCGCCGCCTCGGGATGGAACTCGCGGAGACGTTCCCGCATCCGCGGTTCCAGGAGGACGCGCTCTGCTTCCGGCTCGACCTGCAGGCCAGCCATGCGAGTGATAACTCAGAGTAACGATCTGTTACAGAAAGACACTTTGCGCTTCCGGGCGCCATACGCCGGGGGTTACCCTTCCAGTACCGCTGGGGGTGACATCTGTGCATATAACACCCAAAACACCCGAAGTGCGCGTGCCACGGCTGGTAGGGCTGATGGCCGTGGACGCGCGCGAGACCGCCCAGGCGCGGGGACTGTTCCTCAACGCGCCGGACCGGCCGGACTTCCATCTCACGGTCGTCGACTACGTCGTACGCCAGTTCCCGCAGCCCGGTGCCGAAGTGCCGCGGGACTCGATGGTGTACGTGTGGTTCGACTTCGGTGAGGGCGAGGGCGGCGGAGGCGTGCGCGAGCCACGCATCCCACGGCCACCGACGGGCGGGCTGCAACGGGAGCTGGACCGGCCCGGTGACACCTTCGAGGTGATCGGCGGGTGACGCCCGGGACGGTGTTCAGGCCTCCTTGAAGCCCCGGTGCAGGGCGACGACCCCGCCGGTGAGGTTGCGCCAGGCCACCTTCGACCAGCCCGCCTCGCGCAGCCGTCCGGCCAGCGCGGGCTGGTCGGGCCAGGCGCGGATGGACTCGGCGAGATAGACGTAGGCGTCCGGGTTGGAGGAGACCGCGCGGGCCACCGGGGGCAGCGCGCGCATCAGGTACTCGGTGTAGACGGTCCGGAAGGGCGCCCAGGTGGGGTGCGAGAACTCGCAGATCACCACCCGGCCGCCGGGCCGTGTCACCCGGTACATCTCCCGCAGGGCCGCGTCGGTGTCCTGGACGTTGCGCAGGCCGAAGGAGATCGTCACGGCGTCGAAGGTGTCGTCCTTGAACGGCAGCCGGGTGGCGTCCCCGGCGGTGAAGGGCATCCAGTCGGTGCGCCGCTTGCCGACCTGGAGCATCCCGAGGGAGAAGTCGCAGGGCACGACATAGGCGCCGGCCCGGGCGAACGGCTGGGAGGAGGTGCCCGTGCCGGCCGCCAGGTCGAGGATCTTCTGCGCGGGCCGCGCGTCGACCGCCCGGGCGACCTCCTTCCGCCAGTGCCGGTCCTGGCCGAGCGACAGCACGTCGTTGGTCAGGTCGTACCGTTCCGCCACGTCGTCGAACATCGAGGCGACTTCGTGCGGCTGCTTGTTCAGGGAGGCGCGGGTCACCTCGCCATTCTTGCAGCCCGCCGTCACGGCAGAAGCCTGGGCTTCTTCTTCGCCGCCACGTCCTCCACCCAGCCGCACAGCAGGATGAACACCGCGATCAGGATCCAGCCGACGCCGAACATGAACCACTGGCTGTCCAGCGGAAGCCACTTCTCGAACGCGGGCACGTTCCACATCCGGTCGATCAGCGGAACCGCCAGGATCAGTGCGATCTCGTGCCAGAGGTAGATCGTCACCGCGCGGGCGTTGAAGACGGTGACCGTCCGGTCCAGCCGCCGGAAGCGAGTCAGCCAGGCGAAGTCGATCCTGAAGTACGCCTTGGCCCACATCAGCAGCAGCACGAACCCGGCCGACCAGAAGGCCTGCGCGAGGGGGTTCTCGTCCAGGTCGTAGGTCCCGAAGCCGGCCTGGTGCGAGAAGGCGTACCAGCCGCCGTACCCGATCGCGGCGAGCGAGACGACGACCACCAGGGCCGGTTTCATCCGCTGGAGCACGCCGTCGCGGTGGGCGAAGCCGAGGATCCAGCAGAAGAGGTACGTCGACAGGTCCCACAGGGCGCTGCCGAGGCGGTTGTCCGGGCCCGACCAGACGAAGTTCAGGCTCAGGATCGGGACGAGCGAGAGGACGAGGACCGGGACGGGCGCCTTGCGGAAGATCCACAGCAGGGCCGGCGAGAGGAGGACGAACCAGAGGTACGTGCGCAGGTACCAGAGGATCTCCCAGGCCTGTTCGCCCCAGGCGTTGCCCGGCGGGTCGCCGAGCGGCACCACCCAGTAGACGATCTGCCAGCCCGGCATCCAGTCGTGGATCAGCATCGCGAGGACGACGAAGAAGCCCCAGAACCAGAACGGCGGGAGCAGACGGCGCAGGCGGCTCTTGACCACCTTCAGCGCCGGGCGCTCCAGCGACTTCGCCATCAGCGTGCCGGCCAGGCCGAACATGATGCCCATGGAGGGGAACACCATGCCGCACCAGGCCCAGCCGAAGGTGTGATAGGTGACGACACGGATCAGGGCGACCGCGCGGAGGGTGTCGAAGTAGCGGTCCCTGCCCCGTGGCTTGGGCCGCGGATCGGAAGCGGGTGCCGGTTCCTCGACAGGAGACTGCGGCTCGGGCTCCGGTTCCTGCGGTTCCACCGCCGGTAGCGGGGCCGTCTGCTCCGCTACCGGGGTGGGCCCGTAATCGACGTACTGCTGTTGCTGTGGGTACGGCTGCTGCGCGTACTGCGGCCGGCCGTACTGCTGCTGACCGTACTGCTGCTGACCGCCGTACGGGTCGTAGTCGTGGCCGTATCCCTGCTGGTACGGGTTCTGCTGCTGGTCCCAGGTCATCAGCTGCTCACCCCCGCCGGGGTGCCTACCTCGCCCGTGCGCTTGAGTTTCTGCCAGCGCAGGCGGCCGCCGGTGAGGGCGGTGATGCAGGAGTGAATGAGGACCAGGTACATCATCTGGCGGTAGGCCAGTTGCTGGAGCGGCATCATCAGGAGGTAGCGGTACCGCTCCTTGTCCAGGCGGAACGCATAGGCGGCGCAGCCGAGTTGGATGCCGAGGACCGCCAGCCAGGCCAGCAGGGCCGCATCGAAGTCGACGAAGATCATGGAGTAGGCCGTGAAGACGTCGATCAGCGGGGCGAAGACGGGCGTGACGATCTGGAAGAGCACCACCAGCGGCATGCCCACCCGGCCGAAGCGGCCCGACGGGCCCTTGTCCGTCAGGGACTTGCGGTGCTTCCACAGGGCCTGCATGGTGCCGTACGACCAGCGGTAGCGCTGGGACCACAGCTGTTTGAGCGAACCGGGCGCCTCCGTCCAGGCCTTGGCGTGCTCCTGGTAGACGACCCGCCAGCCCGCGCGGTGCATGGCGATGGTGATGTCGGTGTCCTCGGCGAGGGTGTCCTCGCTCATCCCGCCGACCTGGAGCACCGCTTCACGGCGGAACGCGCCGATCGCGCCGGGAATCGTCGGCATGCAGCGCAGCAGGTCGTACATACGGCGGTCGAGGTTGAAGCCCATCACGTACTCGATGTGCTGCCAGGCGCCGATGATCGTGTTGCGGTTGCCGACCTTGGCGTTGCCGGCGACCGCGCCGACCTCGGGGTCGGCGAAGGGCTGCACCAGGTGTCGTACGGTCTCCGGTTCGAAGACCGTGTCGCCGTCCATCATCACCACGATGTCGTAACCGGCGCTGCGAACACCGTTGTTGAGGGCGGCCGGTTTGCCGGCGTTCTCCTGGCGGATGACCCGGACGTTGGTCATGCCCAGCTTGTCGGCGGCGGCGCGGGCGATCTCCGAAGTGCCGTCCGTGGAGCCGTCGTCGACGACGATCACCTCGATCGGATGGGTGCTCTGCGCCAGCGACTCCAGGGTGTTGGCGATGCACTCCTTCTCGTTGTACGCCGGGACGATCACGCTCACCGGTCCGGTGACCGTCGGCCCCCAACTGAACCGGCGTTTGTTGCGCAGCCGGTAGTGGCGGCGGGCGATCAGCAGCATCATGCCGAAGCGGCCCATGACCGCGACACCGACGACGAGGAGCAGGACCGACAGCACCGGCAGGGCCCACTCGGCGACCGCGACCGCCACGAGGAGCGCCTTGCCCTCGTAGAGGGTCATGCCGGTGGCCGTGCGGTGGGCGGCCTGGAGGCCGGTGGTGAGGGGGTTGCGGTCGGTGTTGCTGTTGCTCTTGGCGGTGCCGGTGTTCGGAGTGCTCTCGCCGTTCGGCGCGGTCCCGGTCCCGGTTCCGGTTCCGGTTCCGGTTCCGCCGGGCGGGGTGCCGGTGCCGGTGCCCGTTCCCGTGCCGGTGAGGGCGCCGGCCTCGGCGACTCCCGTGGCGGACGTGCCGGCGGTGCCGCTGATGCCGCCGGCCGTCGTGGCGGACTGCCCGTTGCCCGTGCCCTGCTCCTGGATGACACCGCTGATGGTGGTGAAGGTGTAGCCCTTCGCCTTCATCTTCTTGATGTACTCCGGCAGCGCCCTGATCGTCTGCGAGCGCTCGCCGCCGGCGTCATGGAAGAGGACCGCCGCGCCCTTGTTCTTCTTCGGCGTGGCCCAGCTGATGATCTTGGAGACGCCCGGCTTCTTCCAGTCGTCGCTGTCGGTGTCGACGAAGACGCTGGTGTAGCCCTCCTTGCCGAGCTTCTGGTAGACGGGCCAGCTGTAGTTGTCGATGGCGTCCGTCTCCGAGGAGTACGGCGCGCGGAAGAGGGTCGTCGTGATCCCGGCCGCGCCGGCGAGCGCGAGCTGGGTCTGCTGCATCTCGCGGTTGATCCGGGCATCGCTCTGGTACGACAGGTCGACGTGCGTGAAGGTGTGGATGCCCACCTCGTTGCCCTGCTCGACCATGGTCTTCACGATGCTCGGGTAGCGCGACACCATCGAGCCGACCAGGAAGAACGTGGCCGGGATGTCGTACTGCTGAAGGATCTCGAGGACCTGTGGGGTGTAGGTGGGGTTCGGGCCGTCGTCGAAGGTGAGCGCGATGGTCTTGGAGGGGACCGAGACGGTGGTCGCCCGGCCGCCCCGGAAGGTGATGATCGGGCCGCCGTCGAGGACCTTGTCCGGCACCTTGCTGGAGCTGGCGCCGGTGCGGACCCGCTGGTCGCCGCCGACCTCTGCGCGCAGATAGCCGTCGAGCAGCATCACGCAGGTCAGCGCCAGCAGGAGCAGCAGGGCGAGGATGACACGTGGTTTCTGCAGCGCCGCGGCCCTGCCTGCCGCCCGCTCGATGCGGGAGGGGGCGCGCCTGCGGCCGCGTGAGGACGTCGGTGTAGTCATGGGAAAAGGGCCTGCGTTCCGGTCAGTTGGCGGTGGCGGAGGCGGACGCGGATGCGGATGCGGATTCGGATGCGGAGGCCGCTACGGGTGCGGCTACGGACGGGGTGGCGGCGGTCGAGGGCGGCGCCGAGGGGCGGCCGCTGGGCAGACCGGCCTGCCGGCCGATGCCGCCCTGCGGGCGCTCGCCACCGGGGGCGTTGCTCGCGCGTGCGAAGTCGGGGAGCAGCGAGTCCGGGGTGAGCGAGGTACCCCAGCCCATGAAGGCGGCGCCGAGCACGCCCGTGTAGGCGAGGCAGACGACGCCGAGGAGAAGGCCGACGCGGCGCAGCAGCTTGGACCGGCGTCCGGAGGAGTCGACGAACACGGGCCCCTCGGCAGACCCGTTGCCTTGTTTGCGGCGGCGACCGCGCGCCGCAGCGCGGCTTTCGATGGCAGGCTCGGATTGCATATCAGCGGATATTAGGGAGCCTTTATGTGATCGCCTTCGGGGTTCTTGTGAGGCGCCCATGAGAAACGCCTTGGCCTGTCTTTTCACTGAGAGATTGCCTGAACACCTGCGGGGGCTACCCGGGACGGGAAACTAGCTCAATACACCTTTTGCGTCGTCCTATTCGCCCGATTCACACCTTTTCTTCCATGAGTTTTCTGTGTATAGGTCGAACAGTTGAACACCATGTACGTGTGAGACGTTTTCCTTTGGAATCAGGGTTTGTTTCGACCCTGAGACACAAATCACGAGAGCTGGTGCATCTTAATGCGGGGTTTCCTGAGGCCGGCTGCTGGGCTTACCTGCCTGTTTGCCATGGCAGTGACGGGGTGTTCCTCGGGCTCCGCCGGCACGTCGGACGCGGCGCCCGCACCGTCGAAAGGCACATCGGGCACGTCAGGTACGTCAGTCACATCAGGTACGTCGAGTACGTCCTACGCGCCCTACGTCAGCGCGACGGAGGCCGCCGACACGGACGACGCGGGCTCACCGTCGACATACAACCTGGCCTTCGTGATCTCCGGCGGCAGCACTTGCACGCCGAAGTGGAACGGGACGACGGCGATCGGCAGTTCGGCCGTGAAGTCCCGTATCTCCAAGCTGACGCAGGACGGCGCCTCGGTCCGGGTGTCCTTCGGCGGGGCCTCGGGGAAGGAGCTGGCGACGACGTGTTCCAGCGCGTCGAAGCTCGCCGCGGCGTACGGTGCCGCGCTGGACGCCGCGGGCTCCACCCAGGCCGACTTCGACATCGAGGGCGACACACTGGCCGACGCCGACTCGGTCGCCCTGCGGTCCCAGGCGATCGCCCGGCTCCAGAAGGAACGGCCGGACCTGGAGGTATCCTTCACCCTGCCCGTGATGCCGTCGGGGCTCGACTCCGACGGCCTCGCGCTGCTGGAGTCCGCGAACAAGTACGACGTACAGGTCTCGGCGGTCGACATCATGACCATGAACTACGGCGAGTCGTACGACGGGGACATGGGCGACTACGCGGTCACCTCGGCGAAGGCCGCGCACACCCAGCTGAAGAAGGTGTTCGGTCTCTCGGACGCGGCGGCGTGGGGCGGGATGGCGCTGACCTCGATGATCGGGGTGAACGACGTGGACGGGGAGACGTTCACGCTGTCGGACACCGCCGATGTGCGCGGCTTCGCGGAGGAGAAGGGGATCGCCTGGGTCTCGATGTGGTCGACGTTCCGGGACCAGCAGTGTGAGAGCGGGAGTTCGGGGGACGACGACGCCGCGACCAACTGCAGTGGGGTGACCCAGAGTTCGGGAGCGTTCGGGGAGGCGTTCGCCGGGTGACGCTTCTTCGAGGGCGCTGCTAGCGCCGTCTGTGGACGAGACGCCCGGCGCAGACGGTCGCGATGCACGCCCCCGTCTCGTCGAACACGGCCAGGTCGGCTCTGGCTGTCTCGCTGAGCCGTGCCAGGCGCGTGCCGGGGAGTACGGCGACGTCGTTTCGCTCGGCCGCCGCCCGGAGTTCGGGGGAATCGGCGTACTCCTCGACGACGGCCGTCGCGCCCGACTTCATGACGGCGTGGACGCGTTCGCGTGCGGACGGGGCATCGGGGAGCGGGCCCTCGTGGACTCGGGCCGGGCCGAGGGCGCCCGGCCACCTGCGTACCCGTGCCCGCGGGAACCGCTCGCGGAGCTCCTCGTACGGCCCCACCGCGCCGATCCGGTCCTGTACGACGACCACGGCGCCGTTCTCGATCGGTTCGGAGTCCCAGGCGACGAAGACCCGGTCCGCGGCGTGAATCGTCTCCACGGTCCGGTCAGTTGGAGGTGAGGAGCTTCAGCTCCGGGTGCGCCGTCCCGCCCTCGATCGCCGTTGACGAGATGTGGGACATCACCCGCTCGTCCACCGGGTCGTTCGCCGGGTCGTCGTGGACCACGAGGTGCTCGTACGTCGTCGAGCGCTGCGCCGGGACGCGGCCCGCCTTGCGGATCAGGTCGATGATCTCCATGCGGTTGGAGCGGTGCTTGGCGCCGGCCGACGAGACGACGTTCTCCTCCAGCATGATCGAGCCGAGGTCGTCGGCGCCGTAGTGGAGCGAGAGCTGGCCGACCTCCTTGCCGGTCGTCAGCCAGGAGCCCTGGATGTGGGCGACGTTGTCGAGGAAGAGCCGCGCGATCGCGATCATCCGCAGGTACTCGAAGAGGGTCGCCTGCGTGCGGCCCTTCAGGTGGTTGTTCTCGGGCTGGTAGGTGTACGGGATGAAGGCCCGGAAGCCGCCCGTACGGTCCTGGACGTCACGGATCATCCGCAGGTGCTCGATGCGCTCGGCGTTGGTCTCGCCGGTGCCCATGAGCATCGTGGACGTGGACTCCACGCCCAGCTTGTGCGCCGCTTCCATGATCTCCAGCCAGCGCTCGCCGCTCTCCTTGAGGGGCGCGATGGCCTTGCGGGGGCGCGCGGGGAGGAGTTCCGCGCCGGCGCCCGCGAAGGAGTCGAGGCCGGCCTCGTGGATGCGGGTGATGGCCTCTTCGACCGAGACGCCGGAGATCCGGGCCATGTGCTCGACCTCGGACGCCCCCAGGCTGTGGATGACCAGCTGCGGGAACGCGTCCTTGATCGCCCTGAAGTTCTGCTCGTAGTACTCGACGCCGAAGTCGGGGTGGTGGCCGCCCTGGAACATGATCTGGGTGCCGCCCAGCTCGATCGTCTCCGCGCAGCGGCGCAGGATGTCGTCGAGGTCGCGGGTCCAGCCCTTCGCCGTGTCCTTGGGGGCCGCGTAGAAGGCGCAGAACTTGCACGCCGTGACGCACACGTTCGTGTAGTTGATGTTCCGCTCGATGATGTACGTCGCGATGTGCTCGGTACCCGCGTACCGGCGGCGGCGTACGGCGTCGGCGGCGGCGCCCAGCGCGTGCAGGGGGGCGTCGCGGTAGAGGTCGAGCGCCTCTTCCGGGGTGATCCGCCCACCGGCGGCGGCACGGTCGAGGACAGACTGGAGGTCGGCCTTCTCGGTCACCAGGGCGTCCCTTTCGTCAAGGGTTGTGGACAGACCCGGCCAGCCTACGCCAGGCCTTCGAGCGGTCCGACCTCAGGCCGTGTACGCGCCGATCAGCAGCCCCGCGAACGCGCCCGCGATCAGGAACGGCCCGAACGGGATCGCCGTCTTGCGCCCGGCCCGCCGTACGACGACGAGCGCACCGCCGTACAGCGCGCCGAACAGGAAACCGGCGAAGGTGCCGAGCAGCACGGTGGGCCAGCCGTACCAGCCGAGTACGGCGCCCATGCCGAGCGCCAGCTTCACGTCGCCGAAGCCCATGCCGCCGGGGTTGATGAGGAAGAGGACGAAGTAGGCGCCGCCGAGGGCGAGGGCCGCGTAGAGGGAGGTGAGCCAGTCACCGGCGTGCTCGGGGAGCAGGGCGGCGCCGCCGAGGAGGACGAGGGCAGCGGCCGCGAGGGGGAGGGTGAGGGGGTCCGGGAGACGCTGAACCCGGAAGTCGACGGCCGCGAGCAGCACGCCCACCGGCGCGAGCAGCAACCAGACGGCCAGCTCGGGCCGGGTACCGGTGGCGAGGGCCAGGGCCACACAGACCAGGGCGGTGGCGAGGGCCAGGGGGGTGGTGCGCGGACCGTAGGCGGCACGGGGGCGGGATGGGGGGTGGAAGTGGAGTGGGCGCGCGCGCTGATCACCGGGCGCGGGCAGGGGCGCGGCGGGTTGGCCGGCGGGCGTGGGACGCTGGTCGGACGTCGGGGCGGGCTCACGCCCGGGCGTCGGGGCGAGGGCGGAGTCCCGCGACCCCTCGGCTGTCGCGCACTCCGTGCACCGCCCCCGGCCCAGCCAGCCCTTGACCGGGTGGCCCGCGGGGCAGGTTGTGTGCCACTCCTCCTCCGGCGGTGCCGAGAAGCGGTACGCGGCGCGGGGCAGCACGGTGCCGGTCGCCGCGCCCCAGAGGGCGGCGGCGGCCGGAAGGGCGAGGTCCAGGGCGGTCATCCTGTCGCGGCGGCGCCGTCGCGCCAGGTCGG
This sequence comes from Streptomyces sp. NPDC096040, assembly GCF_040303265.1. Lineage (NCBI taxonomy): Bacteria > Bacillati > Actinomycetota > Actinomycetes > Kitasatosporales > Streptomycetaceae > Streptomyces > Streptomyces sp. NPDC096040. Next base: position 25,806 of record NZ_JBEOTA010000026.1, on the reverse strand, counting down.
CAGGAGTTCGTCGAGGAGGGCCTCGGTGCGCGGGGGCAGGCCGCGCGCCCCGCTGCGGGCGATGAGGTCGGCGGCGAGGGCACGGACGCGGTCCGGGTCGCCGGTGGCGTGGGTGGCGCGCAGCAGCTCGTTCCACAGGCGCTCGTCGGCCGAAGCGGTCCTCAGCGCCGCGCCGAGCGCCTCGATCGCCTTCTCCGCGCGGTCCTTCTCCAGATGGAACGCGGACAGGGCGAGGCCGATGTCGGCGACCAGCAGCGGGAGCTGGGCGTCGATGATCTCGTGGGTGAGCCAGCGGTAACGGCCCTCCGCGCGGTCGGCGAGCAACGGGCCGCGGACGAGCACCAGCGCGTCGGTGAGGAGACGGCCGCGGACCGCGCGGCTCTCCGCGCCCTTGCCCTGGGTGGCCTCGTAGTAGAGCGAACGCAGCACGTCGAGGTCGGAGACGACCGACTTGGCGAGCACGAGGCGGCCGGTGTCGTCGGCGCGCAGCCGCGGGCTGCCGTCCGGGTCGGTGCCCAGCCAGGCCCGCAGCCGCTCGAGGAGCGCGTCGCGGACGTCCTCCGTCACCCCGCGCGGCCACAACGCGGAGGACAGCACGCGCGGGTGCACGCCCTCGCGGTGCAGCAGGAGGAGCGCCAGGGCCTCGTGGAGGAGCGCGCTGCGGTTCCCGTCCGGGGTGTCGAGCCCCATGATCTCGTAGGGCCCGACCAGCCGCGCGTACACCGCGGGCCGCCCCTGCTCGCTGATGTCGACGAGGAACGGCGGGGCGTTGGTCGGCCCGTCCGGGTCGCGCTCGGGGTCGGCCTCGACGAACAGCTCGACGACCGCGCGCTGCTGCACCGCGGGCAGCAGCTGGGCGTCCAGTTCGAGGCCGAGGAGCGGCGCGAGGAGCCTGCCGTCCGGGGTGATCTCCATCGCCCAGGCGGCCCCGGGCAGGTCGCTGTTCTCGGTGCCGACCAGGTAGCCGATGCCCAGCCGGGCGGCGTCGGCCGCGAGTTCGGCGAGCCGCACCGCGTCCTCGGCGGACGGCTGGGCGGCCAGCAGCACCAGGTTCGGCGCCCAGCGGGTGTGCTGGGCCGGGCCGGTGCGGCCGGTGAGGACCGAGTCGTGCCCGGCGGCACCCAGCGCGCCGCGCCGCTGCCGGGTCTCCGCCTCCATCGTCTCGAACAGCGCGTCCACGTCGTCGAGATGGCGCAGCCGGTTGGGGGCGAGCGGGGTGAGGTCCGCACCGAAGCCGACCAGGGTGATGGTCATACGGTCCGACCAGCCGTTGGTGGCGAGTTCGGCGGCGACCGAGGCGAACACGGCGGCCCGGTCGGCCTCCCGGCCGCTCAGCGAGACGATGCCGGGGACCGCCTCCAGGTTGAGCAGCAGCCGCGAGTCGTCCATGGTGCCGAGGCTGACCAGGCCGGGGTACGGCGCCGCGGTGTCGGTGTCCTCGTAGCGCTGGGCGTCCGCGCGGGACAGCGTCCAGAACGTCTGGTCCTGGCCGAGCTGCCAGGGCGCGGGGGGTTTGCCCGCGGGCTGGGCGAGTTGCAGATGCAGATCGCCGTGGCTGAGCCAGACCGCGTAGACCACCGGCAGCGAGCGGGACTCGGCGGTGAGGGCGGCGGCGAGTCCGCGCAGGGACCGGTCGAGCAGTCGTACGCCCTCCGGGTCCGCGCCGACCAGGAGCGCGTCCTGCACGTCCTGGGCGTCGCCGGTCGGGGTCGGCGGCTCCATGCCGCGCCGGCCGCCGACGGCGCCGAGCGCCGACTGCCACAGGGCCTGCCGACGCCGTCGGCCGAGGGCGGCGAGCAGCCCGGCGGCGAGGAGGGGGGCACCGAGCAGCGCTTCGGACAGCCCGAAGGAAGACCCGAAAGAAGACCCGAAGGACGTGTGGCCGGAGGTGTCGTGCGCATGGGTGGGCGCGCCGGCGTCGCCGGCCTGACGCTGGCTGGGCACGGTGATCTGCGCGGTCGCCCCGTCCTCGCCCGCGTGCTGCCCGCCCTGCTGCTGGTGCTGTTGCTGCTGCTGGGCGTGGTCGCCGGTCCTGGCGTAGTCGCCGATCTGCTGCTGGACGTCCGGCGAGACATGCGCGTCGGGGTTCTCGACGAGTTCGCCGCCGTGGGCGTCGCCGGGCATCTCCATGATCCAGCCGGGCCGGATGAGGCTGGCCTCGGAGAGCCGGGAGCCGTCGGGCTGGATGCGGTCCTTGTTGAGCTCGTAGATCTCCTTGTACCGGCGGCCGTCGCCGAGGTGGCGCTGCGCTATCTCCCAGAGGGAGTCGTGGTGGCGGCCCTCGGGCGGCTGGATCCGGTAGTACTTCGTCGCGCCGTGCGCGGCGGTGGAGCCGTGCGCGGCCTGGGCCGCGGCGTGGCTGGCCTGCTCGGCGAGGGCGGCGGCGGTGGTCTTCGCCTGCTCCTGCTGCTGGGCGAGGAGGCCGGGGGCCGCCTGGGCGGCGGCCACCGTGCCCTTCTGGTTGCCCTCCATGCTGTGGCCGAGCTGCGAGAGGCCCGGGGTGAGGCTGGCGGCGGTGGCGCCGACCAGCAGCAGGGCGGCGACGAGCTGCCGGGCGAGCAACTGGCTGGGGCCGGCACCGGGAACGCGGCTGGGCAGGCCGACGCCGGAGACGGCGGCCTTGACCTCCACGAGCACGCACGCCGTGAACTGGGCCCAGGCCAACCACACGATGACCGTCAGGGTGTTCAGGAACGTGTCGACGCCGATCGGCTGCGACAGCCAGTCCATCGTCGGCGCGCTGTGCGGCAGGGGCCAGCCGACGGTCATGGCGAGGGCGCCGGGGACGCCGACGACGAGCACGAGCAGCACCACGAAGGCGAGGAACGCCTTGACGAGGTCCCCGAACGAACGCCGCCGCACCCGCACCGGCTGCGGGGTCCGGTTCCGCGGACCCGACGGGTTCCCCGTCGGTCTTCCCGTCGAGCTTGATGTGCTGCGTCGCGCCATGGCGGGTGTCCTGGGGTCGTGTGTGGAAGGAGTGGGCCGGGGGCGCATCGAGCCTGTCGAGGTCCCCTTGACGATCCTATTGACTGGCACCGACAGCGTCGAAGGGGAGAACGGCGAACCGTCGCCCGTTTTCTCCCTTTTCGTCAAACGAGGCCCGGTTCACCGGAGTTACCGCCACCCGCTGCACACACCGCCCCTCCATATGCCCCACACAACCGACCGTCCACGAAGTCCGGTCCGTCAACCGCCGACCCGGAGCGACGACAGCAGGAAGCGGGTGAGGGCGGACGTGGGGAAGGCGATCGCCGCCACGCCCTCCTCCGCGCGGAGTTCGACGACCGTACGGGAGGGGCCGTACGGGCGTACGTGCACGTTGCCGAGGGCGGCGGGCGTCTCCAGGCCCTCCTCCAGCAGGGCGCGGGCGAAGCTCCAGGTGACCTCCTCGCCGTCCAGGGAGATCCACGGCGGGAATACGAAGTGCACGGCCTGCGGGTCGGCCGAGCTGTAGCGGAGGGTCGCGGGGACCGCCACCTCCTGCTGGTCGGCGGTGAGCAGGCGGGCGCCGGTGGGCTGTTCGAGCGTGATGGGCACAGGGCTTCTCCGGATCCGGTGTCGGTCGTCGTATCTGTGAGAGCCCCCGCAGCCCGTCTGATTACGCGGGAAACGCAAGCGAGTTGAGTGACATGTGTCACTTTCCGATGGGCTGGAAACTTTGCTTGAAAGTTCTGGCATCTACAGTGACAAACCCTTACCCCGCCTCACGCCGGCAACTGGAGCGTTCCGCCATGCACGACGGTTCCTCTGCAGTGATCAGCGCCACCGCCTACGCCCGGATCTACGAGGAACAGCAGCCGCGTCTCGTCGCGTACGCCCGCTCCCTCACCAGGAACGCCTGGGTCGCCGAGGACCTCGTCGCCGAGGCCCACTTCCGGGTGTGGCGGCGGCTGGCCGAGGGGCACGAGATCGACAACGTGTCGGCGTATCTGATGACGACCGTCCGGCACCTCGCCTACGCCGCCGGCGGAGCCGTACGCGAGACGCCCCGGGATCCGCACGAGGACGAGCAGGCCGAGGCCGGCCGGCACGGCGACGACCCGGCCGAGCACGTCTCCTCCGTCGATCTGCTCGTGCGTGTGCTGGCCCAGTTGCCCGAACGCTGGGTCAAGGCCCTGTGGCTGGCCGAGGCGGAGGGGCAGCCGCTGGCGCAGATCGGGCCGCAACTGGGCACCAAGGAGGGCGCCACCGCCGTTCTGCTGCACCGGGCCCGCGAAGGCATGCGGCAGGCCTTCCTGCGCACCCAGACCGGCGCCCCGGACGACCCCGCCTGCCAGGTCCACTGGAGCCGCATGCCGGCGTACGTGCGGGGCACCGCGACGGAACGGCAGTCCGGCCGGCTGCTCGCCCACGTGGACACCTGCGGCGACTGCCGCGCCCGCCTCGCCGCCCTGATGAGCGCCAACGACCGCCTCCCCGCCCTCGTCGGCCCGGCTCTGCTGGTGTTCGCGGTCGGGGGTACGGCCGGCAGGTTCCTGCTCGCCCTCACCTCCGGCACCGCCGCGAGCGCGCACGGGAGCGGGCTGCTGCACGGTGTACGGCAGGCCACGACGATCGGCGGTACGAAGGCGCCGGTGGCGGTCGCGGCGGGCGCGATGGTGGCCGGTGCGGCGGCGCTGGTGCTCATACTCGGCCCGGGCCAGTCCTCCTCCGTGCCGAACCAGCGCACACCGGTCGCCGACGCGCCGGTGACCCAAGTGCCGGTGGCCGAGGCCCCGGTGGCACCGACGAGCGCGCCCGTCACGGATCCCGCGACGACCGCCGAGGGCGGGGACGGCGGCGAAGGGACGACCGGGGATACAACCGACCAGGCGCGTACGGTCGTATCCCGGCCGTCGGACAGCGCTCGGCCCGCGCCGGACCCGGGCGGGAAGACGCCGGGAGGTGAGGGGGACGGCGGCGACACCACGCCGCCCGCGACGACCGAGCCGACGCCGTCGCCGAAGCCGAAGCCGTCCGAGCCCGCGGACCGGGCCCCCGCTCCCCCGGCGGAACCGACCGAGCCGACTCCCCCGGCGGCGCCGGGAGATCCCGCTCCGCCCGCCGAACCGACCGGCCCGGCCGACCCGTCTCCGGTGGACCACCCGCCCGTCGGGAACCCCGACCCGGCACCGGCCGACCCCGAACCGTCCACCCCGCCCGCCGACGACGACTGCACACCCCCGCACGGCGGCAGCCACGGCCATGGACACGGCCACGGCCAAGTCCCGGAACAGCAGCAACCGTCCGCCCGGTGACCCTCAGCCGACCTCGTTCTCGGCCGTCGCCTCGCCGTGCACCACGATGGCGCCGCCGTAGAACATGCCCGTGAAGACCGGTTCGTAGGTCAACTGGACCTCTACTTGGACCTGTTGGGCGTCGGCGGCGATGCAGTGCGTGCCCGCGATGTCGGCGGTGGACATGTCCATCTCGTGGGCGAAGGTCTTCACGCGGGCGTCGCAGTCCTGGTAGTTGATCGGCGCGGTGCCCTGGTTCTTGTACAGCGCTTCCTTGTCGATGTCCTGCGCCGCGTAACGGGCCGCCTGTTCCGCGATGTCGGCGGCACGCTCCCGCTTGGAGATGGACAGGCCGCCGTCGATGACGAAGGCGGAGAGGGAGAGGAAGACCAGGGCGAAGATGATGACCGCGCCGGCGCCCGAACCCCGGTCGTCGAGGCGGAGCCGACGCGCGGCCCACCAGTTGCGCAGCAGGGCAACGCTCACGCCGACCTCCGGAACGGGTCCAGCGGCGAGGAGAAGCTCGCGGAGAGGGTCGTCGGGATGTCCAGGCCGAGCATGGCCAGGCCCCGGACCTGGCAGCTCACCTCGACGGTGAAGATGCTGTCGGGCGCGAAGCCGGCGCTGGTCTGTACGACGGAGACCGGTCCGGAGCAGACGTCCGACAGGTCGGCCTCGGCGGCCTTGCGGGCTTCCGACATGGCCGTGGCGTGGTCCTTCTGGATGGAGCCGGCGCGGGCCGCGTCGCGGGCGGCGCCGTCGATCGCGCCGCGCCCGTCGACGAGTTGGCCGAAGGCGACCAGGACGAGGATGAACAGGATCATGACCGGGGCGAGGATGACGACCTCGATGGTCGACAAGCCTCGGTCGTCCACGGCTCTCCCGGGAGCTGCTTCGTGGTGCTCGGACATCTAGTTGTCCTCCACGAACCGCTCGACCGGCCCCGACGACTGCGCGTGCACCGTCAGGTCCAGGCCGGGGAACACCGTCGGGATGCGGGCCGAGATCTCGACGCCGACCGTGTTCTGCTCCGGCTGGAGCATCTTCACGTCGGGCGACAGGACCAGCTGCGGCCCGAGTTGGCTGATGTAGGAGTCGACCACGTCCTGGGCCTCGCCGCGCCAGGCGCCGGGCTCCGCGTCGGCGGTGGCACGGGCCTTGCGGGCGCCGGCCTGGGCCGCCGCCTGGGCCACGTGGTCGGCGAAGAAGTACAGCGCGAACTGCACGGTCGCGAAGATCATGAAGAAGAGGACGGGGGTGAGGAACACGAACTCGATCGCCGTCATGCCCGAGTCACCACGCGCGGCGGCCGCCCGGCGGCGTATCCAGCCGCGCAGACCTCTGCTCACGCCCACAGACATCCTCCCCGTCACCCCGTCGCCCCCGTCGTCGTGCGTCCGCTCAGCAGGTCTTGCTCGCGCTGGCGCCCTTGATGCAGTCGCCGACCTTGTTGGCGCCGTCGCTCAGCGCGGCGTTGATGATGGCGGCCACCACGCCGACGATCGCCACGACGACCGCGGAGATGATGACCCACTCGACGGCGGAGGCACCGCGGTCGAGTTCGCCGGAGCGGGCGCGCTGCACCCGGCCCTGGAGGAAGGTGACCAGGAAGTCCACCGCCGGGATCCCGGTGCTGAAGTTCCGTCCGTTCATGATGTGTTGTCCTCTCGAAACAGTTCGCGGTTGTGGAGGGATATCAGACCTGGAACACCCGCATCGCCGCCGGGAAGATCAGGAAAACCAGGAAGCCGGCGCACAGCAGCAGCTGCGCGACGAGCATCGACTGGGACTTCTCGCCCGCGCTGCCCTCGATCTCGGCGAGTTCGCGGTGGCGCATGGTCTCGGCGCGGGAGGCGAGGGACTCGCGGACCTTGGCGCCGTCGTCGGCGACGAGCGCCAGCGAGGCCGACAGGTCCTTCAGCTCCTCGACACCCAGCTCCTCGCCGAGCGAGCCCAGCGCCTGCCACTGGCTGACGCCGGTGATCCGGGCGTCGGCGAGGGCGTTGCGGATGCGCTGGTTGGCCCAGCCGTCGGAGATCTCCGCGGCCGCCATCAGGGCCTCGGGCAGACCACGGCCGCCGGCGAGGCTCATCGACACCAGGTCGAGGTACGCCCCGATGACCCGCCTGAGGTCCCGGCGTTTGTCGGCCGCGTCCCGTCGTACCTCCAGGTCGGGCAGGAAGAAGAACAGGGCCGAGCAGGCCAGGGCCAGCCAGACCGGGATGACCGGGCTGTGGCCGAAGCCCATGGTGTAGACGACGGCGAACAGGAACGGGCCGAAGATCAGGCCGGCGGCCGCGAGCAGCACCTTGGTCGCCAGGAACTTCTCCCAGCCGCGGTCCAGGACGGCGAGGTCGGCACGGAGCGAGCGCTGTTCCCAGCCCTGCTGCCGGTAGAACTCGGCGACCCGCTCGCCGACTTCGGCGCGCAGCGAGCCGAACCGGCCGCTGTCCTGGGTCTGCCGTGCCGACTCGTAGGCCGCGCCGCGCGCCCGCATCGCGTCGATCCGGGCGACCTGGGCGACGGCGCTGCGCTTGGACGGCATCAGGGCGCGGATCAGGGCGTAGACGCCCAGTCCGAGGGTCACGCCGACGAGGATCGGCATCGTGAGGTTCATCGGCGTACTCCTTCCTCGGTGGGCAGCTGCTGCTGACCAGGCGAACCGGGCGGACCGGCCTGTCCGGGCTGGCCGGGCGCGGTGCGGGGCGGTCGTACGAACTGGACGGAGTTCTGGTCGCGGACCAGGAACCGTTCCGGGGTCTCGATGGTGGACAGCTTGCGCAGCCACCAGAAGCCGAGCGCGAACAGCCCGCAGACCAGCGCCAGGACCAGCTGGCCGACGGCGGTGCCGTACGGCGAGACGAAGTCGCGGTTGAAGACGGCGAGGCCGAGGACGAACGCGACCGACACGGCGATGACGATCTGCACCGAGCGCCGCGTGGACGCCCGTTGGGCCATCACGCGCTGGCGCATGTCGACTTCCTCGCGCGCCGACTTGGCGAGTGCGCCGAGGACCTGGCGCAGACCCGGGCCGCGGAGGCGGGCGTTGAGGATGAGCGCCGCCACGATGATGTCCGCGGAGGCGTCGTCGATCTCGTCGGCGAGGTGCTGGAGCGCGTCGGGGAGCGGCGTACGGGCGCGCAACCGGTCGACGAGCGCGTCGAGATGGGGCCGGAGGATGGGCGCGGCGGCGCGGGCCGAGGCCGGGATGGCCTGCTCCAGACCGACCGCGCCGGCGATCGTGTCGCGCAGCGACTCGGTCCAGGAGGCGAGCGCTTCCACCCGCTTCATCGCGGCCCGCTCCTCGGCGGCGCCGCCGAACAGCTTGTCCCAGAAGAAGACGAGGACACCGGCGGCGACGCCGGCCACCGCCCAGCGGGTCAGCAGCAGCACGGCGAGCCCGATGATGGCGGCGAGCGAACCGCGCTGACCGGCGAACCGGATCAGTTCGGCGGCCCGCTCGTTGGCCTTCTGCTTCTCGTGGTCGGGCTTGGCGGGCAGGCCACGGATCGCCAGGACCAGCAGCGCGAGTCCGCCGCCGACGGCGACACCGCAGCCGAGGGCGTACAGCACCGAGGTGGAGAAGAGCCCACCCATGGAGCCCAGGGAGTCCAGGTTCATGTCACGTCACCCCCAGGCCCCGTGCGGCTGGTAGCCGTAGGCCATCAGGTCCTCCAGGCAGGCTATGGGCGCATGCGGTACTACCCGGCCGTCGTGGGCCTCCGCGAACACCTCGCTGGACAGCACCCGGCCGTCGACACCGTTGACCTCACGGACCGAGGTGACCATGCGCTGGAGGCGGCCGCCGGTCTGGTAGTCGTTGCGCCGCTGGATGAAGACGACGAAGTTCACCGCGCCCGCGATCAGCATCTGGCTGGCCTCGATGGGCAGCCGCTCGGAGGCCTGGAGGGCGTAGGTGGAAATACGGTTGAAGACCTCGCTGGAGCTGTTCGCGTGGATGGTCGACAGGGACCCGTCGTTACCCTGCGACATCGCGTTGAGCATGGTGACGATCTCGTCGCCGAGGACCTCACCGACGATGACCCGGGAGGGGTTCATACGGAGGGACCGCCGGACGAGTTCGGCCATGGAAATGGCCCCCTGTCCCTCCGAGTTGGGCAGCCGCTCCTCGAAGGCGACGACGTTCGGGTGCAGATCGGGAAAGGTGTCCAGGCCGAGCTCCAGCGCGCGCTCGACGGTGATCAGCCGCTCGTACGGCGGGATCTCGTTGGCGAGGGCGCGCAGCAGGGTCGTCTTGCCGGCGTTGGTGGCTCCCGCGATCATGATGTTCTTGCGGGCGCGGACGGCGCAGGCCATGAAGTGGGCGACCTCGGGCGTCAGCGTGCCGTTCCCGACGAGGTCGGAGATGAAGACCTTGCCCATGCGGGCGCGACGGATGGAGAGCGCGGGCCGCCGGGCCACGTCCATGACGGCCGAGAGGCGGGACCCGTCGGGCAGCCGCAGGTCGAGCTGCGGATTGGCGGAGTCGAAAGGCCGGGACGAAAGCCCGGAGTAGGCACCGAGCACCTGAATCAGTTCGATGAGCTCTTCATCGGTCTCGGCGACGGGCTCCCCTTTGGCCTCCCGCCCGTCGCTGTACCCCACGAAGACCTGGTCGCACCCGTTGATGTCGATGTTCTCGACCTCGGGATCGTCGAGCAGCGGCTGAAGGCGGCCGACCCCGAAGAGCGCCGCGTGCACCGCGGCCGCGTACTGCTCCTCGGTCTCCGCGTCCAGCGGGGTGCGCCCGGCGTTGATCTCCGCGCGGGCGTACTCCTCCAGGATCTGGGCTATGACCGCGCGGGCGTACTGCCGTTCGTCCTCGGTGGACATCGGCGTGACGTTGGCCGCCTGGTCCTTCCGACGCTGCTCGGCGATACGGTCGCCGGCGTCCTGCCGGAACCGCTTGACCAACTGGTGGTCGACAGCGGTCATCGGCCGGCCCCCGCATGGGGCGCCTGCGTCGGTACGGTCCAGGCGGCGCCGTACTGCTGGTGGAGGTCGGCGGTGACCTTGCGGGCCGAGCGGATGAGCAGCGACTTGTCGAGGCGCCCGCGCTTGCGGCCGGCCAGCTGGTCGGCACCGGCGGGGTCGTCGGCGATGGTGCCGACGACCCGGGCGCCGGTCTGGGCGTGTACGAGCATGTCGTTGACCTGGTTGACCAGCTTGCCGGAGCTGGACGGGTCGGCGATCAGAACGACCCCGATCAGCGGGGTCGCGAGGGCGCCGGCACCGCGCGGGCCCCCGTGCAGCTTCTGGGCGAGCGCGGCAGCACGGTCCCGGACCCGGGCGAGGGCCTCGGGCTCGGTGCGCGAGACGAGCAGCACGAGCGCGGCGTGCGGAAGGAGTTCGACAGCCGGGGTGTCGCCGCTGATCCGGCCGCAGTCGGCGATGACGTCGGCGGGGGCGTTCGGCGAGTCGGCGAGGGAGGCGAAGGCGTGCCCGAGGGTGGGCCAGAGGCCCGCGAGTCCGGCGGCGTGCTCGGCGATACCGAGCCCGACAAGCACTTCGAGTCCCCCGCTCAACGGCTGTACATGGTCCCAGAGTTGGTCGGGCACGAGTCCCCGTCGCGCGGTGGCGGCTATGGAGAGCATGCCGGTGTTGGGGTTGAGCGGTCCGCCGTGCGCGGCGGCACTGCGGTAGACGAGGTCGCCGCCGGCCGGGTCGGCCTCGGCGAGCATGACCCGGCGCGGCCAGACCGCGGCCAGCGCGACGGCCGCGGTGGTGACGCCGGGGGAACCCTTGTCGGCGGCGATTCCGATGAGCGCCATGGGGTGGTCGTCGCCTTCTAGTTGCCGTTGCCGGGTACGCGGACCAGGGCGACCTGGCTGTTGGCAGCGGCCTGCGCCAGGTCCGCGGCCTTGTCGTTGTCGACGGCGAGCGTGATGGCGAGGTTGGTGCTGCTGACCAGATCGCCGCTCTTGTCCGGCGGGACGTAGGTGACCTTGGCCTGGCTCACGATCAGGGAGTCACCGCTGCCGGTCGAGGAGGATCCACCGGTCGACGAGGAGGAGTTGGTGACGACGCGGTAGGCGGCGACCGTGTCGCCGACCTGGAGGTTGTTCGGGTACTGGCCCTCCTTGAGGGACAGCCCGACGGTGGACTTCCCCGCGGCCAGCGAGCTGCCGCTGCCGAACATCTCACCGACGGCGACGACCCCGGCCGGGATGGTGTTGATGGCCTTCAGCTTCTTCAGGCCGTCCAGCTGGGACCACTTGACGTAGTGGATGCTGTCGTCGGCCGCGACCATCACCGAGGTCACGTTGTTGGTGGTCACCGAGGACCCGGCGGGGATCTCCTGGGTGATCTTGATGACCTCGACCCGGTCGCCGGCCTGCAGCACGAGCGTCGTCGCACCCAGTGCGCCCAGCAGGATCAGCAGCACCGCGAGTGCGGCCAGCGCGGGCTTGCGCTCACGCGGCGCGGTGGGAAGCCGGTCACCGACCGAAGGCTGAGCCGGACCGGCGGAACGACCGACGCCCGCCCCCGTACGCTCTTGGATCTTCACGCAACCGCTCCCCGTTACACCCAAGACTTTGTCTGTCAAGAACCCTGAAACTCTGTCAACGCTTCGAAAGCGGACACTCCACACGAATCACCCCGACTCGGCCAAATACTCGGCCACGGGGTGAGTGTCAAGCGATCGCACCGTATCAGCCGCACATAAGCCCCTCAAGGCGCGCCCGGACACCTTGACCTCACCGCAATCGTCATTGCGATCTGCAACGGCGAGCACAGGTGCGGCTGTTGGGAACACGGGGACACCGACGGCGGCCGGACTGTGCGCCGGCGAATCCAGAACACCCTCTTCGCACCCAGTATCCGCCCGCGGCCCTCACCGCGCACCCATGAGGCCTGCACGAATCACTCACGTCGCTTGACCGAGGCATGCCATGCTCTTTGCCCGGCACGGGCCAGGCGGCCGGTTTGCGGCTGCCGGAACTGCCGTCGGCGCTACGGGGGTTATTGGGGGAACGGCCTGAGTAGGATCACCCGGCCGGGTGAAGGGTTCGCTGCCGGGAATGACCGTGAGGATGCCAGACCGTGATCGAGCCGTCGTACCGCCATCACTGGAAATCTCCCAAGGGTGAGGAGCTCGTGACGCGCGGCCGGGTGTCCTTCGCGACGGGGGTCGCGGGACGGGTCGAGGGGCGACGCTGGTTCCGGGACCAGGAACGGCGGGACATTCAGGGCGAGTTGGCAGGGTGGCCGACGGGGCCGTCGTATCGCAGGCGCTCGTGGTTCGACCGGGTGGTGTGGGACGGCCTGGTGGCGGTGTTCGTCGTCCTGCTCACCCTCGCCGTCGCACTCCTCGGCGGCAGCCCGGGCCAGCCCGATGGCATCGGCAAGAGCGACGACCCGGAGAACGAGGAGAACGACTTCCCGGTGCTGTGGGCGGCCCCCGGCACGATCGCCCGCACCCTCCCCTGGGAACTCGACCCGACCCGCCGCCCCGACACAGACGTGACGGAACTGGCCCTGACCGACCGCCGTCTCCTGATCCTCGGCGGACTGAAGGATCCAAGGGACCCGTGGGAGGAACTCCTCTGGGAGACGGACCTGAGCACGGTCGCCGCGATCGAACAGCGCCCGTTCTCCTCGGGCAGGCGGGACTTCAGGATCACCTTCACGGACGGCTCCTGGTGCCGTCTGACATCCCTGGAGGGCGAGGCCCTCGCACGCCATCTGACAACGGCGGCCTGACCGAGAGAGGCACACCGTGGGCGGATCGGCCAGGCCCAGGCGCCCTAAGGCCGCTCTGGCCGGGGATGACTGTCTCGCGCCACCATCCCGCGCACGAGGGCACAATCCGGACAACGGGTGGGCGGTTGGCGCGCCTTGGGTCGGGTCCCCTCATGTCTCACAGGTTCACGCTGGCGAAACCGTGAACCCCGCGGATAGCGTTTACGTCCTTGATGAACTTCATACTCACGGGGAGTCCACAGTGAAGCGCCGCACCTTGCCCGCCACTGGCGTGCTCGCCGCCTCCGCAGCCCTGCTACTGACGGCTTGCGGCGGCGGGGACGGGGGTTCGAAATCCAACGACAAGATCACCGGGGCCGACAGCGGCGGCACGAAGGTTTCGGCTTCGCCGAGTGCGAGCAGCACGGTCGACAGGCCCAAGATCACGCTGCCGAATGATCTGACCGACACCTTCGAAAGCTGGAAGACTGGCGACACGACCAAGGACTCGGTCCTCGAGGACGTGGCGCAGCGGATCAACGCGACCAACTACGCCATCACGCAGGGCGATCCCGCATCGCCCGCGCTCAGCTTCTATTACACCGGTGGCGCGCTGGCAGACGCCAAGGACTGGGTCGAGTCCATCGCGAAGGACGGTTACTCGATCACCGGCATCAACCGCTATTACAACGCCAAGATCGATGTTTTCGATTCAGCATCGGCGGGAGTCGTTTACTGCGAGGACCAGAGCAAGGCCTTCGCAAAGGTTCGCAAGTCGAGCAAGGTCCTCAAGACCGCAGTAAATGACGATTCGTATGTCATCTACACGACGCGTCTCGAAAAGAACAAGCAAGGCGTATGGCAGACGACGAAGCTCACTTCGGAGAGGGGCAGCAAGTCGTGCACGCCGTGAAACCCTGCAGCCGATACGCGGTGGCGGGGCTGCTCTCAGGAGTTCTTGTTCTCACCGTCCCGGGAACGGCGTCCGCGACCTGGCCGCCGAGCGAAGGCTCTCAGGGCAACACCAAGCAGAGCGGCAGCTCCGACGCCGGCACACTCGTTTCCAGGGTGACCTATTCCGGTTCCGTGCGATCCAGCGGCAGTCGTACCGCCGTGCAGCCCGTGACCGACTGGACTCCGCCCGCGTGCTGGTACGAACCCCGCTCGGTCGCGGAGTTCAGGGACTACGTCGAGAAGATGTACACCGAGACGATCAACACTCCCGGCCAGGCCAATTACGCCAAGGCCGCGGTTGGCCAGTTCCGCGGCATCTACAAGGACGGCAAGTACAAGAACTACAATGAGGACAAGGCCGACGAGGGAAACTGGTGGGTCGCGGTCCAGAATCCCGACCGTCTGGACGACCCCGCCAGCTGGGAATGCAGCGACCTCCCGTTCTGGGTCGCGAACAGCGACGACCCCGGAGTCCCTCAGGCCGTCACCCCGAAGATTCTGGCCGAAGCCGCCTACGACGCGATTCAGCTCCCCGACACCAAGGTGACTCTCGCCCCAGCGGACATCACCAAGGTCAACCTCGCCACATGGGCCTGGCTGGACAAGGCCGAGTTCAAGGAGGCCTCGGTCACCGCGTCACTCAATGCCGGCGGCCTCAATATCCAGGCGACGACTACAGCCAAGCCCATCTCCCTGAAACTCGAGCCAGGCACCAGTAACGCCGAAACCTATCCAGCTTCCGGCATGTGCACAATGAACTCCGACGGCTCGATCGGTGAGCCATACGCCAAGGGCAGGGCTGATGAGACCCCATCCTGCGGCATCAAGTACCTACGCTCCTCCGGCGATGGCACATACCACCTGAAGGCGACCACCACCTGGCAGATCAGTTGGTCGGGAACAGGGGGCGCGGGCGGCGACCTGCCAGACGGTACCTTCGGAACGACCCAGGACATCAAGGTCCAGGAAGTCCAGGCCGTGAACCGCTGACTATTGCCGCGTCAGGCAACATTCGCGCTCTTGTACGTGAGCCCGAACGGTGGTCCGTAGAGCCTCAGGGCCACTCAAGGTCAACATGAGGAGACTCAAGTGCACCCGCTAGTAATCGAACAACAGTTCCAGATACGGGCAGGCCGGCTTCAGGGTTGGGGTATCGGAATTCTGGTCTGCGCATTTCTGTTCTGGGTCTATGCCGCATGGCAGGTGCTCACGCCGTACGTCTCCACCTACAACGCAGTGAACTGCCCCGCACCTGTCAACTCCGAACCCAGGGACATCTACTTCGAGGATTCCGAGTCTGCGCACGAAAAAGCGCTGCAATGCGCGTCAGACCGGGACTGGCCGAAACCGCTGGCCGCCCTGGTGGTCTCCGTACCTCTCTCAGCCATAGGCGCCGCACTGTTGACCGCCGGAACGGTCAGCGTCCGACTGCGCCGCCACGACGAGGTACTGCGACGAGCTCAGAACTGAGGGGGCAGCCATGCGAGCCGCAAAAGAGGCTGAGCGTCGACCACCGCGGGCTCATGCGGGGGCTGAGGAGGGGATTCGCCGGGCTGGTCCCGTCCAGCACGACCGCTCGGTGGCGGGTGGGACTGGACGACACAGCCCTGCCACGGATCGCAAAGGTGCGGCGGCGGGTACGCCGGGCACATGTTCCCTCTGCTCGACCTGTGGTCCGGGAGCCCCCGTGGTTCACGGTCGACGGCCGCACCAGACGGCTGGATCATCGTGGGCTTCGACGCTGCGATCAGCACGCGCGCATCCAGGAGGGAAGGGGCTGCGGCGTTGCACCGATTCCACCAGGGCCGCATGCCCGGTCCGGTTCCTGCGTGACATCATGCAACCCGGCCTGCACAGCAGCGACTTCGGGAGGGACCGCCGTGGGAGAACCAAGTACCCAGGCGACAGTGGAGAACCCGTATCTGGCCTCCTTGAAGAGCCTCAAGAACAATCTCAAGGCCGAGACTGAGATGCTGAAGAAGCAGCTCGAGACCGCGGCCAAGGACATGGGCAGCAAGAAGGTCTGGGTCGGCAAGGCAGCCAGTGACTGGGCCAAGGATCTCGAGGGTCGGCGATCGCGCATGAAGCTCCTGGCGGAGAAACTCATTCCTGCGGTGGATGCGGAGATCGCCAAGTGCCCGGAGAAGGTGACTCCGGGCGAGGCCAAGATGATGCGCATGGATCTGCAGGGCTACTGATGCCGGTCATGCGGTGACAGCACACGCACCACCAACGGGGAGAGAAGCATGGGCGAGTTCTCGGGGATCGACTCCAAGGCGCTGAACGGCATGATCGACTCGGTCAAGTCGGATAAAGAGCGGATGCGCCAAAGCGTGTCCTGGATCAAGTCGAGCTTCGAACGGCACGGCATCGACACACAGCCTTTGACCCAGCTTCTCGGCATCTGCGGCTGGCTGGACGACCAGGTGCCGCTGCTGACCCGCCGCTACCACCTCGCCTTGGCCGTCACCGGAGACGGCAACGGCGGGAAGCCGTATCCGAACGCCCCCAAGGGCACGGTGATGGTGACGATCGACGAGGGCATGGTCGGTCAGAAGGCCGCCGCCGAACGCAACGGCAAAGCCCTGGCGCAGCGGTTCAAGAAGAACTTCAGCGGCAGCAACTCGGCGGAACTCTTCGCCGCCCTGGAAGCGAACGCCGACGACGGTGACTTCGTGAAGGCCTTCTACAGCACCCTCGGCCCGGACAAGCTGGTCTGGCTGTCCAACGAGATGGCCGACGATCCCTACGACGACTACTACGACAAGCACCCGGACGCGCTGACCCACGACCGGAATCTCGTCGCCCGGACGCTCGGCACCTTCACGCAGGTGGCCTTTGAGGGCCAGACCGCCAAGGAGAAGCAGGACGCCTGGAGCAAGTGGTTCGACAAGTTCGCCATGGACCCGCAGCGCGGCTTCCGCCCCGACCGGCTGATGCCCCTTCTCGCCGGCGGGACATACGACAAGGACTTCCTGGTTGCACTCGGCGACCGGGTCTGCTCGAAGGACCAGAAGACCTTCGAGAACGAGTGGATGAACGGCAGCGGGAAGAACCCCTGGGAGGGCGACCACTACGCCCAGTTGTTCAACGCCATCGCCGCCAACCCCGAGGCATCCGGCGAATGGATGAGCCATGACTACGACACCATCCAGAACATGCTCTACAACCCTGCCGGTTCATGGGACAAGTCCCGCTCGGCCGCCCTGGTCAAGGTGCTGCACTCGGCGACCATCGACCTGCGCCCGACGAATGAGGCCCTCGCGGAGAAGCTGACCGCGCACCTCATGTTCGACAACTACAAGCACATGAACGGCGACGAGAAGGACCTCCACCCCATCGAGGGGGTGGATTACTTCTACTCACAACTGGTCACTTCGTACTGGAAGGACCTGGAGAACGGAATCACCTCCCCGGTCGCCGACAAATTCTGGATGGGCGATGCGACCACGGGCGGCTTCGCGGAAGAAGCATCCAAGTGGGACGAGAAGGCGTTCCTCAACAGCCAGGACCCGTCCCGCTTCGGCCTGGAGGCGGGTACACCCATGTGGCAGGCGCTGATGAACGAGGCGGCTCGGGACCCGAAGGCGGCGGGCGAGTTGAGTGCACTCTTCGACACGTACCGTAAGCAGATCGACTTCCAGCGCGTGCGCACAGACCGTTCGAACGACCACGCGATCGAGTACCTGGCCATGAAACGCGGCCTGATGATGAAGGCGTACGGCACCGCGTTCACCTACGCGAAAAAGTCTATGGAGGACGAGGCCGAGGCGTGGGCGGACAGCGTGAACGAGTTCCGAAAGAAGCTGATCGAGACAGCGGCCGACGGGGCGAAGGCAGCGGCGACGGGCGGCACCACCGCCATCGCCGACATGGGCAAGGGACAGCTCACTGGGCTCGGCGACTCCGCGCAGGGCCTGCTCACGGACTGGCTGGCTGAACAGTGGAGCGTCAAACCCGAGGAGGCGCCGGGCGGGCTTGCGGACAAGTACAAGAGCCTGTCAGAAGCCGAGTTGGACACGTCGTGGCGCGATGCTTACCAGAGGCTCGCGAACAATCAGCTTGCCGGGGACCCGGGCAGCGGTGTGAAGCCCGGGTTCGACCCCACCCTTACCAAACCGGTCACTGTTGGACCGCACGGCAAGGACCGCACGACGTACACAGGCGACCCGAAGAACTACATCAAGAGCCCTGCCGCCAACTTCCTGACCTCTACGGGGCAAGTGATGGACCCGAACAAGATGAGCCCGCAGCAACTGAACGCGTACTCACGGTGGCTTCAAGACTACGCCGTGGTCACCAAAGTGCAGCGCGACGGCTTCCAGGCATCTCAGGATTTCCAGAACATCCCAGAATGATACTCACTTCGACGGAGCAAGTTTCAGGGCGTTGATGAAGGTTCGGAGATAGGCGGGCGCTTCAGCAGATACGATTTCGCGATGGTTGAGCATAGGAGCCAAGGCGACGTCAGTCGTATTGTTATGCCAGCCGCACGTGGTGAACTCGACCGCGCCGATAGTGATGTCCGCGCATCGAATCTTTCCGCCCACAGCACCCGCCGAATACGTCTTCACGCGCCGCTGATCGATCGTCGAATTGTAGATCGAGCGGAGTTCTTCGCCAGGCGTCACCGGTTTGAGGGTGGCATTCGGCCAGTATTGGGCGCGGATTATCAACGCCTTCCCGCCCGGTGCTCGATAAGTCAGGTTGACCCGCCCCTTGGCGATGTCAGTATTAATCGAGTCTGAGCCGATTTCAGTCCATTCAGTATCGCTAGGCTTCGCCTCCGTATACCCCGCGAACGCGGACGGCACCGTCGGAGCATCCTGCCCAGACTCATCGCCACTCCCCCTCGTCGCCAACCACGTCCCTCCACCAACGAGCAGGGCGGCGACGATCACCACACCCCCGACGATCAGCCACCTTCGACTCGGTTGATGACCGGCATCCGACACTGATTGAGCAGGAGAAGAGGCCGCCTGGGCGTCGTCGCTGAACGAGGAGTCGGTCATGAGAGTTCCTCTGGTGGTAGGGGCAGGCCGCAGCGAGTTGACCATAACGCCCCCGGGCAACCCGACAGCGAACCTTCTGCGCACCAGCGCCGCTTCCCGCAACGACACCAGTGCGAATCAGACCTAACAGAGCCCACCACCCAACCCCGTCCACGCACGGCAAGCACAACCGCCCAACCATACGAAGCTCGAACGACGAGCCGTCGCTCTCCAGGTCGTCAGCGACGCGGCGAGTGCCTCCACCGGCCTCGGTCAGCGGTGGCGACGTCGGGACGGAATCGCCCCCCTCGATGTTCGAGATCTAGGCCATACCCACCCGCCGCGCGAGTTCCGCCCGGAGCAGCCCCAGTCGAGTCCCGCGGCGGCGAGTCACGAACTCGGACGACGAGACAACTCCTTGCCCACCCCTAAGGGTTTGGCGGATTTCAGCGCTCGGCAACGAAGGAGCCCATACCTCGGGTAGTGATGAGGAGTCCTTCCTGCCGCAGAGCAGCAGTGGCCTTACGGACGGTCTCTCGTGCGACGCCGAACTCCTGCTCCAGTTTCACCTCCGAGATCAGTCCACGCACGGGGTACTCGCCGCTGGCAATCCGCTCTCGGACGACCTCGGCGATCTGCTGCCACTTGGGCCTGGTCGGATCGAATTCGAACACGAGCGGACTGTATGTACGAACCAGCATGGGTTCGAGGCCCCTCTCACCTCATATGAGTAGACAGGTATCTAGATTCCCTTACGGTTCTCGCGACAGACCCCCGCGACGGAGGCAACCGTCCCGGGGCATGGCCACCGGGGACGCCCGCCGAGACGACGAGGGACGGAACTGTCGCCGGTACTGCGGCGGTTGCTGGAGGATCGCTCTCAGTAGTATCACCCGGCCGGGTGACGGGTGCACCACCGTGAAGGATCGCGAAGGGTGCCAGACCGTGACCGAGCCGCCGTATCGCCAGCACTGCCCGCCACGCCGTGAGCCCGATTCAGCGGACGCCACACCCGAGAAAGCCACTCCCGACTGCTACCGGTTCACCGACTGGATCTCGTGGACCGCCACGTTCTCCTCGAACGTGGACAACCCGTCCGGCAGTCCCGGCAGTTGCGCCGGTCCGTCGGGGTCGGCGGAGTCCGTCCAGGTCACCTTCCAGGTGATGGACGCCTTCAACGGATAGGTACCGCTTCCCGACGACCTGAGGTAGGTCACGTTGCAGCCCGCGTCCTTACTGTCGACCGTGTACCCCTTGTCTCCCTTGACCAGGTCGTACGTACAGGTCTGCGGGTCGGCGTCCGAAGTACCGGCATCCAGCCTGAGCGCCACGGGGGTCGCGACGGTGGTCGCGGCCATCTGGACGCCCTTGTAGTTGATGTCGGCGGTCGTCCAGACGCGGTCGAAGTCACTGTCGAGCTTCACCCGCGTACCGAGGTTCACGACGAGCTGATCGCCCTTCGGGCTCAGCACAACGGGCGGAGTGGGCAACTTGGTGGAGTTGTAGGCCAGTTCCGAGAGCGTCTCGGGGGTCAGCTGATGCGGGTCCTGCTTCGGCTGGGCCGGCGGGACCCAGATCTCCCAGTTGTCGGGTGTGACGGGGCAGGCCTCGTTGTAAGCGTCGTTACGGAACTGCACCTGCCACCACAGACCCTTGTCGCCCTTGTGGTAGTTCTCCTCCTCCCGCTTCTTGGCATAGCTCGCCGCGGGTTCTTGCGCGCCCTTGTACGCGGACTTGATGAACTCCTCGTACTCCTCGGGCGTGTACATGGGCTCGTACCAGCAGACCGGGGGCTTCCAGTTGGCGTTCGAGGACGTGGCCTTCGAGGTGGAGCTGCCGGAGCTCCCGGCCTTGCTCTGGTGGACCTGGATGTGGGCGCCGATGGTTCCGGTTCCGGAGCTGCCACCGGAGTCGGTGCCTGAATCGGCGGGAGGCTGCCCGCCGGTACCCGTGTCATCGCCCGTCTTGGGGTCACTGGCGTAGGCCGGGAATCCTGTCCCCAGCGCCACAACGAGGCCCGCGGCCACGGCCATCCGGACGCCGGCCCGAACCACGCTGGACCCTAGCCTTGGACGCACGCCGCGTCCCCCTTCTTCCAGTTCTGCTGCGTGACCTGCCAGTCACCGGCCGAGTCCCGCGCGGCTTGAAGGGTGTACAGGACGAAGTCCTTGTCGCTCGCCTTGGTGCGCAGGACCTTGTTCGTCTTGATCTCCTTGCCGTACGCCTTGCTCTGGTCCTCGCAGTAGCGGGCGGCCGCCGTCTTGCCGTTCGCGACGTCGGTAACCTCGAAGTCGTAGTACCGGTAGTGGCCTGTGAGCGTGAGTCCGTCCTTCTTGAGAGTTGCGACGCGCTGAGACCAATAGGTGAAGGCTGCCCCGCCGAAGTAGCGGCTCATATTGGCGGTCTTGCCGTCGCCCTTGCCAAAGGCCTCGATATTGGCCTGGGTCGAGTACGCCACGTCCCGCAGAATCGCGTCCTTGGTGCCATTCCCTGTCGACTCCCGGTCGACGGCCACGGTGATATCCGACGGGAAGTCAAAGCTCGGCGCGTTCTTGTCGGCCGACGCGGAAGCAGACGGCGACGCGGAAGCCGACTTGCTGCTGTCTGCCCCCTTGATCTTGTCGTTCGCCGAGCTGTCGCCGGAGTCGCTGCTGCAACCGGTCACAGTGATGACGAGGGCGGCAAGAACGCCGGCCCCGGCGGCCTTCCGTCGCGTGGTCAGCATGGATGCTTGTCCTCAGAGGTAGTTAGTCGTCCTGCCTGGGGATGATCCCACAAGGGGCGGATGCGGGGCCAAGCCCCTCCAGAGACTGAGGCGACTCCGTGAAGTCCGTGAAGGCGCCTTCACACTTGCGGAAGTGACGGAATGAGCAGTCGCCGGTCTCGGAAACGTCGGGCGCTGGGCAGCAGCCCCTCCGCACTCAGCCACCCTCAGCCGCTCGGCTATCGTCGACGATCGTGACGCAGTCCTTGCCACACTGGGGGGGAACCACGTGCGGATGCTCAACCCCGACGACCTCGACCAACTCGCCAGGCTCTTGGACGGCAAGGGCGGGTTGGTGGACAGGCTCGATGAGACCTTCAGCCGGGCCGCCGCCCTCGACGTGTCCGACAAGGTCACCCGCCTCAAGCCAATGCGCACGTGGGCCGGCAAGACCGCGCCGGATCTCCGCAAGCGAGCGGCAGTGGCTCGAGAGGATCAGCTTTTCGAACGTGGCGACCGGGAGACATACAGCGATTGGCTGGCGCGTATCGAGGCGCATTATCTGGCCAAGGTTCCTGGTCTCAGCGAAATCCCCGAAAACGACATCGAAGAGTTCCTCAACGACGTCAGTGACGTCACAGGCCTTGTCAAGGTCGCCGGTACCACCGCGATAGTGGGCACCGGCATGAGCCATGTGCTGTTCAAGAACTCCTGGTACATCGGGCTGCTTCGGGAGGCCGTGGGTTCCACCTGGTGGGAGCGTGGAGGTGGTGCCCGCAGTTGGGCCGCTGCCGGTCTTCGTCGGATCCCTGCCGGTGAACTGCGCTCCCTCAGCGCGCCGGGCAGTTGGCTCCCGAGTCAACTGGCCAACGTCTTCGCCCGTAGCACTCTGTACCAGAACGCCAGTCGGATCCCATTCACAGCGGCGCAACGCAACGCGACGGGCGGCGCTGCTCGGCCAGGCCTGGGACGGATTCCGCGAACTGCCGGTACTGCGCTCCCCCCTTGTGGCCAAAGGCATCGACTTCTTTGTGGGGTCTGATGCGCTGGCCGTCCGCTACGGCGGGGCCACTCACTCCGGAGCACTGGTGAGCCGGGCCGGACAAGCGAGCCTCTTGAAGGTCTTCCGCTCGGCCTCGTACCTCCAATAACTCAATAATGCCAGGCCCGCTGTCATCGCGGCGGGAAAGACGGTCTCTCCTTTCCTCAAAGGGCTCGGAACAGCGGCCAGAGCAGGGGGGTTCATCCGCTATGCGGGTATCGGCGGGAGTCTCATTGCCACGGGCATCAGTGCCGCCAACGTCTGGGCACAAGGAAACCCTCGGGAGGCGTTCAAGAAGAAGGGCGCCGGATACGTCGCGGACGTCGCAGAACTCGGCTTCAACGCGTCCTTGACAGCAGCGATGGTCGCTCCGAACCCGGTCACCGTGGGCCTGG
This sequence comes from Streptomyces sp. NPDC096040, assembly GCF_040303265.1. NCBI lineage: Bacteria > Bacillati > Actinomycetota > Actinomycetes > Kitasatosporales > Streptomycetaceae > Streptomyces > Streptomyces sp. NPDC096040. The sequence continues at coordinate 2,818 of NZ_JBEOTA010000026.1, read as the reverse complement.
CCATCGGAACGGGACTGGTCTACGGAGGAGCGAAGGTCGTCGAGCACTGGGACGACATCAAGGCTGGCGCGGGCAAGGCGGCGGAGTGGGCCGGCGACAAGGCCACGAAGGTCGGAGAAGGGCTTACGAAGGACGCACGAGCCGTCGCGAAGGCAGCCAACCCAATGAACTGGTTTTGAACGACATGAACGGCACAAACCCCCACGAAGGTAGATCATGACCGAATATCAGTTCGAGTTGAGGCCCTTTTACGAGAACCAGCAGTACGGCCGCAAGGGTCTGGTCGGAGCCTTTGGCGAGGTAGTCGTCGCGGCAAGCACCAAAAAGTCACGCGTGAAGGCGGGAAGCAGGCAGCTCGAAGTGCGAGTCTACGGCGACCACATGCCCGAGGTTCATTATCAAACGGTCGGTCCAGGTCGCCCCACCCTCCGAAACGCGCGTCTCACCGTCGACGGGCAATCCGTCCAACTCGACTTCAACAGCAAAGGGATCCGAAACTCGGCACGTGCTCTGCGGATCACCCACCTGGAACGGTCGTACGAATACATTGCAGCCAGACTCGAAAAAGGTGGGACTCTGGCCCGCCCTGGAGTCCTGGTGTCCATCACCCGCGGGAAGAACATCGCCAGCAAGGGAACGAGCAGCTTCGGCGTGGTGACCGGAGAAGCCGATGCGGTGGACCTCGCCCTGGCGGTCTCGGGGTCCTTCTTCGCCAGCTCCGTGGCGCGCTTGGCGGCCTTGGCCGCCGCGGCGTTGGCGGCGCGGCTCACCTGGGCCTCGTCGACTCTTCGCCCAGAACTACGACGAATACCCCTTCGCGGAGAAGGTCGTAGGGGCTCTCGGAGCGCGGAAGACGCTGCAGCTCTGGGACGAGATGAGCAACCTCGACAGGCCTGCCGGATACGGCGAGACCTCCGACTTCGCGCGTGCCGGCGACCTTGACAAGATGCAGAAGAACCTGAGTCTCACCGTGGCGGCGGCCACCAACTCCGATTCGCCGGCGATGCAGAAGCGGAAGAAGGACATGGTCGCGATCGGTGACAAACCGATCCGGGACCCTGGCCCCGCCCCGCACGGCGACTCAGGCGGGCCCGAGGGCTTCATCGTCATGAGCAACCTCATGCGGTACGGCGACTACGACGACAAGTTCCTCGTGAACTACGGAGCGGCACTCGTCAAAGAGGACAAGCGGATCCTGGACGGCGCCGACCAGCCCTACGCATCCGGCTGGGGCACCACGAGCACGGTCAACCACCTCGGCAACGACGAGGGCAACGACCCGCTCACCGGCTACCTGAAGGCGCTCGCCAACAGCCCTGCCGCGGCTACCGAGTTCTTCACGGCGCAGCAGAAGGGCGACGACGGCAAGACGGAGACGAACTTCAAGTACCTCTTCGAGGACCGCAAGTGGCCGGACGACAGCAAGCCGGCCAAGGAAAGGGTGACCGGCCTCAATTCGATGGGCCAGGCCCTGGAGGCAGCCACCACCGGCCATCGCCCCGGCGAACCGGCCACGGCCGAGGACATCAAGCACTCCGACAAACAGGCTGAGTTGTTCAGCGCCTTGTTGAAGTCGGTATCGGAAGACCGGGACCGCCTCCTCGACCATGCGTTTCTGTCGGACAGCTTCGCGAACATCTCGGCCGAGTACATGCCAGATCTGCAACGCAGCCTGGATTCAGATCCTATGTACAAGGACAAGCTCTATCCGACTTCTGGGGTGGCGGCCCATATCCGGATGTACGACGCAACGCGGTTCCTCTACGCGGTGTCTCGTAACAAGGAAGGCTACGACCGGCTCAACGTCTCCCAGCACGTATACGCTGCCGCACTGATGGAATCACAGGCGAAAAACCCCGGTACCTATCCGCAGTCGACAGATGCCACCATCGACAAACTCGCCTACCAGACCGGCCTGTTTCAGGGCGTCATCGCCAACGGCCAGAAGTTCCAGGCCGACAAGGACAACACTGACGCCAATGCACGAGACAGCGCATGGAAGGATAAGGCGACCCTATGGGGGGGTTCTTTGGTCGGCAGCACCGTGTCCGTTGCGACGGCACTGTTCACAGGCACAGCGGGGGTCTATGCAGGAGGCTTGGCCAACACAGCTGCGGGCGAGATCTTCAATGGCATTCTCGACGGATTCGACGGCGACGGGTCGCAGGAAAAGGAGCAGGTCTACCACAACGTACGACGCATGGATCAACTTCAGAACTCAGCATCTCTGACGACGGAGAAGTCCGTGAAAGCCACCATCGGTGACGACGCGGCCGCATCCAGGTCCGGCGACAAGGCAGGTCTGGGGTTCAGTGATGCCGATGCGCTGATCGACAACAGCAACGCCGACATGTAGCCCCCGCCCCGCTAAACAGCGACTGAAGGATCGACCTTGACGGAACCGAATAAACGCAGACTTCTACGAAACCCGTACATCTACGGCGCGGCTATCGTCGCTGCAGCCGGGTCTGTGCTCGTGGCCCACCTTCTCGGGGCCTTCGAAAAACGCGGAAGCATCCAGGCCGACGACGTCTGTCTGCATGTTCCCAACCGGCAGGAGACCGCTAAGATCTTCAACTCGATACTGCCCGATGCTTCTGAATATCACTTCACCGAGACGTGGAGGCCAAATCAAGCCTGGGAGTTCAGAAGTGTGTGCGCAGTAAAAGGAAATGGCGACAAGGCGCTCTTCTATCTTCAGGCCACCATGGGCTCCGCCAGACCAGGGGCCGTTGCATGATCGCGTTTCGTCCGGAGTGCCGTGCTGGCCCGTCCTTGGAGGGGACATCCCGGTTCGGGCGGGGCGGACGCAGTGCAG